>CAZXOF010000064.1:0-6428 GCA_964642255.1 uncultured Eggerthellaceae bacterium
TTTTCAACTGATTATCCGAACCAACATGAAATAGGTGCTGACCGTGTGGCAGATGCCGTTGCTGCACGTGTGTTGTACGGTGCGCCGGTAGTGGTGGTTGATTTTGGTACGGCAACAAATATCGAAGTCATAGATAAAAATGGCACTTTTCTTGGTGGTATTATTGCGCCCGGAGTTGAAACAAGCGCATCAGCACTGTTTGCTCATGCAACCAAGATTGCAACGGTGGGACTAGCAGATCCTGTAAGCGCTATAGGGAAAAGCACTGAACATGCCATATTGGCGGGTGTGGTATATGGTGAAGCTGATCGCGTTGATGGTTTAGTACGACGAATATTTGATGAAATGGGGTATCGGGCACCTGTGGTGGCAACAGGTGGTCTCGCAGAGATAATGGGACGCTATTCCTGTGAAATCACTACGATAAACCCCATACTTACTCTTGAAGGCTTGCGTCTTTTATTTGCAGAGCGCCAAGCAACACCTTCTTAAAAGCTCACGTGAAACTGAAAGATTAAGGCTATAGGCCAAAGGTTGCTACTTTGTTGATTCTTTTATCCTCAGCTTGCCGTTGCAAGGATTCATGTAACCTTCTTCGGAGAAAAGTCGCGTTTAGTAGCTTAACTTGCATGTCATCCCTTACAATTCCATCTAGGTGTAATGGTCGGTCAAGGCGGCCGGCCAAAAATTCGACGGAAGGAGGTCGACGTGCTGTCAGACATTGAAATTGCCCAAGCGGCAAAACCTGCGCACATCGCCGAGATCGCCGCAAAAGCGGGGGTCGCTGAGAAGTACCTCGAGATGTATGGCAATTACAAGGCAAAGGTTGACTACAACCTGTTGCGTGATGAGGATCACGCGCCTGGTAAGCTCATTCTTGTGACTGCCATCAATCCCACACCTGCAGGTGAGGGAAAAACAACTACCACGGTAGGTTTGGCTGATGCTCTTTCGCATCAAGGCAAAAAAGTAGTTGTTGCATTGCGTGAGCCCTCACTTGGTCCTGTATTTGGGATCAAGGGTGGTGCTGCTGGCGGTGGATATGCACAGGTTGTCCCCATGGAAGATATTAATCTTCACTTTACGGGCGACTTTCATGCTATCGGTGCGGCGAACAACCTGCTTGCAGCGCTACTTGATGCTCATATCCATAACGGCAACGAACTTGGTATTGACGTGCGCAGAATTACATGGAAGCGCGTTATAGACATGAATGACCGCCAGCTCCGTTTTGTAGTTAATGGTTTAGGCGGCAAATCGAATGGTACACCACGCGAAGACGGTTTCGACATCACTGTTGCCTCAGAGATTATGGCTGTGTTCTGCTTGTCAACGTCTATCATTGATTTGAAAGAACGTCTCGGTCGCATTGTTGTGGGCTACACCTACGATGAGAAGCCGGTTACAGCCCATGATCTTCATGCCGAAGGAGCAATGGCGGCGCTGCTGAAAGATGCATTGAAGCCCAATCTTGTACAGACGCTTGAAGGTACGCCTGCGTTTGTGCATGGCGGTCCTTTCGCTAATATTGCACATGGCTGCAACTCTATTATGGCAACACGCATGGGACTTGCTCTTGGCGACTACTGCGTAACAGAGGCCGGATTTGGAGCTGATCTTGGTGCCGAGAAGTTCCTTGACATTAAATGTCGCCTAGCAGGTCTAAAGCCCGATGCGGTTGTTGTTGTAGCTACAGTACGTGCCCTTAAAAATAATGGTGGTGTTCCAAAAGATAAGCTTGGCGAAGAAAATCTTGCCGCACTTGAAGCCGGTATGCCTAATTTGCTGCAGCATGTCGAGAACATTACGCAGGTTTATAAACTGCCTTGCGTGGTGGCTATCAATCGTTTCCCAACGGATACCGAAGCCGAGCTTGCTCTTGTAGAAGAGAAATGCCGTACGCTTGGAGTAAACGTGGCGCTGTCCGAGGTATGGGCACATGGCGGCAAAGGTGGTCTTGCGCTTGCTGATGAAGTTATACGTCTGTGCAACAACGGTGATGCGGAAGGTCGCAGCGCACAAACCTTCGAGTTTGCTTACGAGAGCAGTGCCTCACTCGAAGAAAAGATCGAAACCATTGCTAAGCGTATCTATCATGCTGATGGTGTTGACTTTGCACCGGCTGCGAAAAAACAGCTCGCACAGTTCGAGGAGCTTGGATTTGGTCATATGCCAGTTTGTATGGCAAAGACCCAATACAGCTTCTCCGACAATCAAGCACTTCTTGGTGCGCCACGCGGCTTCCGTGTTACGGTGCGTGAGGTGAAAGTGTCGGCTGGTGCTGGCTTTGTTGTAGCTTTGACCGGCAGCATTATGACAATGCCGGGCTTAGGTAAATCACCTGCTGCCTTCAAGATTGATGTTGATGAGACAGGTACGATCTCAGGTTTGTTCTAACCTTGGGTTTGTAAGGAATCATATCGGCATTAAGGTGATGGTTTACTAAGTTGTGACCGTTTGGGCTGGCTGATTATTTCTTTTGTACATTGATATACACAGGGTGTATATGGTGAAAAGAAAATAACACCAGATTCCCTCTCACTTATTGTATTGCATTTTGCGAATACGTTTTAGGTATGTGTGCAGTGTTATTGCGTTTGCGGTGACACTGCACACGGGTTAGATAACGCGTTGTACACAATGTGACGATCAGTGTGCATGAAAGGACATATATGTACGACACAACATTTCTTGATGAGCTTGCAAGCAAAGCTCCAGTACCTGGCGGCGGTGGGGCATCTGCATATGCAGGCGCGCTTGCAGCTGCGCTCGGATCCATGGTGTGCAACTTAACGGTCGGCAAGAAAAAGTATGCTGATGTTGAAGAGGAAATCTGTGCAGCAAGAACAAGGCTTGACCATGCTCGTTCGTTGTTAGTAAGCCTTATTGAGGCTGACGCAGAGGCCTTTACTCCTCTTGCAAATGCATATGGCCTGCCAAAAGATACGCCTGCTGAGCAAGAAGCAAAAGAGGCTGCACTGCAAGAAGCCCTTATTGACGCATGTGAGGTGCCTCTTGACATCATGCGTGCTCTTTCTGGTGTGTCTCGTGATATTGAGATTGTAGCGCGTTGTGGTAGTCGTTTGGCAGTATCGGATGCAGGTGTTGCTGCTGTATTCACGAAAGCGGCTGTGCAAGGTGCGGCTTTTAATGTCTATATCAATATTGCTGCAATGTCAGACACTGCACGTGCAAACCAATATCGCGAAGAAACAAACGCTTTGATGAGTGAAGTTGGTGCTTGCTGCGATGCAATTTATGCTTCGGTGATGGAGGAAGTTTCTTAAGCTAGCATCTACCTCAAAAACCGAAGCATGCAAGCACTAATTGCAAAGCGCCGATCGACTGAGTTTCAATATAGTACGCGTATTCGCTTTTAGGTCTTGTAGCGGTAAAACAAGGTCTGATCATGCGACTCGTATAAATCATGCTGATAACAAGAGCAATCCTGTGTGTATAAGACGGTCGATCGGCGCTCTCTTGCGTAGGAATTAAGGGTGTATCATGAGCATCTGTTCAGGATGTGTATACTGACAGTATGGCTGGACGATCTCGTGAAAAAGCTGCTCTAGTTTTCTTGTGTCTGCTTATTGTGCTGCTTGGTTGCGCTGTTGTGGGATACCTGATCGCAGGCCATTCGTTTAATGTAACTGCAACACAAATAGATGAAGCCGTGGGCACTATGGATGGATACACGGTGATTGTCTTTGAGGGTACGCTTGATTCAGGCGAGCGCCAGAAGGCACTTGCGCAGGCAAGCGCCCTTGATTCTGAAAATGAGAGCGTTACAAGTGTCGAACAAGAAGATATCGAAGCAGACGCTGATCAGACGGAGACAGACCTAATAGAAGCGCAAGATGAAGAGAGGCAAGTAGGTGACAAGGATTCCGGTACAACTGATGTGGTAACCGACGTTTCCGAAGCTACCGATACTTCTGAGGCTACTCTTGAGAATACAGATGGGTCTGGTGGCACTGCTACAGAAGATACTGATACACAAAACGGTGCAGTAGTGGTAGCTGAGGTTTGTGATGAGTATCGCAGCAAAGGAGCAAACGTCTTTGCGCTTGATATTGAAAACACTGTTAAATACCGTGATGGATTGATTCTTAAACAGGGCGATCAACGTATTGGCGTGTTCAGTATCACAGGCGTGACCACAGTTGCCGACGTTACAAGTATGTTAGATTTCTTTGACCTTAACGCCGTTGATTTAGTGGTTGCTATTGCGCCTCAAGCTAGTTTTTTAGCTACAACAGAAGGTATTGATATTGTAATCACAACAAACAATGCTGCTGGTTCAACCATGGGTGGCATTATTGATGGAGTCTACGTTGTGCAAGCTCCACTGTATGGCGCTGTTGGTGCTGTGCTTATCTCGCCGGGCTCTGTAGTGTCATCAAAGGTGATATCCGAGTTGTAGTGTTAAAACAAAGCCTTCGCGTCTCTTTGTATTGCGTGCATTAAATCCAAATACGACTAATTATGTAAAAATTAAGAAAGAGACAAAATGACCAGCCCTAAGCACCGGCAGTGGCTGCAAAATCTGTTTTAATCGAGAGGTCAAGAAAGCATCGCGACATATGGGTGTAAATCTAGTGTTTTAAGCTCTGTGCATGTGTTGTGGTACTACAACTTAAAGGAGGAATAATGTCTCTTATCAACAAAGAATTGAATGACTTTACCGCTCAAGCATTCGTTAATGGGGAGTTCAAGGAGGTCACTAAGGCTGATCTTTTGGGCAAATGGAACGTACTGTTCTTCTATCCAGCAGACTTTACCTTTGTGTGCCCGACCGAGCTTGAGGATCTCCAAAACACTTATGCGAAGTTCCAAGAGATTGGTTGTGAAGTCTATTCGGTGTCAACCGATACACACTTCACGCACAAGGCATGGCATGATCACTCAGAGCGCATCTCAAAGATTACCTATCCAATGCTTGCTGACCCAACACATGCACTGTGTCGTGATCTTGAGGTGCTCATTGAGGCTGACGGTTTGGCCGAGCGCGGTACCTTTATTTTGAATCCGGAAGGTCGCGTTGTTGTCTATGAGGTGAATGCCGGCAACATTGGTCGCAACGCTGAAGAACTGCTGCGTCGCGTGCAGGCTGCTCAGTTCGTAGCTGAGCATGGGGATGAGGTGTGCCCCGCGAAGTGGCAGCCGGGCGCCGAGACACTCAAGCCAAGTCTCGACCTTGTTGGTGCGCTGTAGGCGTAGCGGTTTTTGATTGACTGCGCTGTTGCAACACTCATCAGGGCTTATACTTATGGTGGCTTGCTTTATGATGTAATGGTTGCTCTCCACACGAGACACATACATGATGTATACGTAAGGGTCGTCCGAATGTGGGCGGCCCTTACGTATAGAAAGGGAATATGCCATGGAAGACAAAAATCTCTATGACGTTGTTGTTATTGGTGGTGGGCCTGCGGGTTTAACGGCTGCACTCTATCTTGCGCGTGCTCGCTATCGTGTGCTTGTACTAGAAAAAAATCGCTTTGGTGGACAGATTGTTATCACAGAAGAGGTAGTGAACTATCCTGGAATTAAGACTACAAGCGGTAAGGCACTGGTCGAGACCATACGACAACAGGCCGAATCCTTCGGTGCGGAGTTTATGCTTGCTGAAGCAACAGGTCTTGATATGAATGGCACTGTGGCAATAGTGCATACTACACAGGGTGATCTGCGAGCCTTTGGTGTGTTATTGGCGACAGGGGCGCATCCTCGTCGTATTGGTTTTCCGGGTGAAGAACAATTTCAAGGACGTGGTGTTGCGTATTGCGCTACCTGTGATGGTGAGTTTTTTACGGGTAAGGAAATATTTGTTGTAGGTGGTGGCTTTGCGGCAGCTGAAGAAAGCGTGTTTCTTACCAAGTATGCAAGCCATGTAACTATTCTCATGCGTAAGGGAGATTTCAGTTGTGCGGCAGCAACAGCTGATGAAGCACGTAATCATCCGAAAATCACCATTATGCCGCATACCGAAATCGTTGAACTGGGCGGCTCTTGGCAACTTGAATATCTGCGTTATAAAAATAATGTTACTGGCGAAGAGGGTATGTATCACGCACCGAAAGGGGATACCTTTGGTGTGTTTGTTTTTGCTGGATATGAGCCAGAAACAGCACTGGTTTCAGGTTTTGCCCAAACCACGTCTGCGGGATATGTGGTAGTGGATGCTCATCAGCAAACAACGGTGCCTGGTCTTTTTGCGGCTGGGGATGTATGTGATAAAAGCTTGAGACAGGTTGTGACGGCAACAGGGGATGGCGCACTTGCCGCAACCGAACTTGAGCGTTATGCCGCAGCCAAACAAAAGGAAACAGGGCTTGTACCTATACGTCTAAGCGCACATGCAGAGCCTGACTCGGTGTCGGGGGCAACACTGTCGGGATGTGTACCGGTTCACCCAAGCACACATA
>CAZXOF010000065.1:0-6424 GCA_964642255.1 uncultured Eggerthellaceae bacterium
GCCAGCAGACCAACCGAGATATAGTACATATTGGCCACGCTGTGCTCAAAGCCAGAGATCACGAAAAGCATAATGGGGAAATAGAGTCCCACAATCTTTCCCGCCACATCCTTAGCAGCGAAAGCTATCCACACAGCGATACATACTAGAAAGTTACACCCCACCCCCCGCAGGAAGGCATCCCCAAAGCTTAAGGAAGTTTTTGTAACAGCAGTACTGAGCTCGGATACTGCCAGCGCTCCACTGAATAATCCAGCCTGCCCACCATATACACAAACAGCAGAAACAATGAGGGTACCCACTAAATTGCCTAGGTAGACCACCACCCAATTGCGCAGCATCTGCCCCACCCGAATTTCTCGCTCCATTAGGGGAATAACCATCAGACAGTTACCAGTGAACAGCTCGCTGCCCGCCAGCAGTACCATTATCAATCCTCCGGGAAATACCAAGCCGCTGACCAACTTAGCCAAAGAAGCGTTGTCCACCATAGCGCTAGCGGTAGAGGCACCTACCCCTGCCAAAGCGATAAAGGCTCCTGCCAAAACTCCTAGGAGAAACAGCTTAAGGGATGGTGTCGTTGCCTTTCCCTTTCCTGTAGTGATGTAATTCTTTGCTACTTCTGCCGGCGCGAACAGTCCCATCTCTTTCTTTTCCTTCCCATCTCATGGTTCCATTTTGTTATTTGGAAAGAACGAACTGATAAATACCAACACACAATACATCTTAGTTCCGCGATCAAGCTGCCGTTTATACCTTTTGCTCTGTGACCTTTCTCACTTCAATCACTCGCAAAGCGTTCTTTGTAATTTCGGCTGATCTAGCTCTCATAGTAGTGCAAAGTCATTTTCACGAATTAAGTCGACTCTTCACGTAATGATATTCCCTGCATTCTGTCGCCACTATGCTTCCTAAATTACTTCTAATTCTCCCGTATTTATACCAATATGTGTATTTATACTACTACATATATTCATTGAATCTGTTAACGAATTTGCCTATGGTCTTAATGGGGTCTTAATGAGCATTTGACACTGTAAGCTAGCTTCTAAAACAAGGTTTGTGTTAACCCTGCTCATGGATTGAGATATATGCCTGCATTGTTGTCCAGCCTCTTATCGTCTGCGACTTGAGCAGGCTGCACACTGCATCAATCGAATATATTTTGCCGTTGCTTCTTCCCTATAATCCTTTCATACAAGAGATTAATGTCGCTAAAATTACCATGAATGTAGATGAATATACCCAAAATCAAACTAGCAGCTCTTTCATAGATGCCTGGAGGGAGAAATGGTATGAAGGAGAGCACCTTACGACGATACGCGATCATTTTGCTGACTTGCGCAGTTATATGTATCGCTTTGCTGGTTCCCTTTAGATATTTGCAGGATTTCAATTCTTTTGCACTTATTCGACCAACCGATGGACTTGGTCCTGCGCTTGGGTTTGTTCTGGGTGCACCTGCCATCATTGGCTGCGCGCTTGCATGGTTTGTGGTACAGCTTGCGTTTGGAGCAGAACTTGACTGGTTGTTGGCAGGACTTGTATGTCAACTCATCTACCTAGCGCTGCCGCGACTTATATGGCGTGGCTTTGTGGTTCTCAATAATCAAATTCACATATCGCAACAGAACCTACAAGCAACGTCAAGTACAACAATCACTTCGGGCAATTTCGACTTGTCTGTCCCTCGTCTAAACACAACGGGCAAAGTTGCGCTTTACCTTGTGGCAGCTCTATTGAGTGCCTTATTTGCTGGAATATGTATGGTTCCTGTTGATGACGCCATCATGCCCGCCAGCCAAATGGCACATACATATGAATTCTTCCATTCCTTTGTTTTCTTAACGTATCTTGGTCTTCCAGTCGTAATTGCTACATCACGTCGAATTGGAACTCGTACTGGGCAACGATTGGGTGCTTTAGGAGAGGTAACGGTAATTCTCTTTCTTATTACGATTGCGGTAATTGCAATCGTATTCTTTGCAATAACATACCTTGTTTATATTATTGACGGTACATTTACGACAACAGAAGAATATATGTCTCTCGTAAACACCTTCTATGTTGTCGTCACAGAGCTTACACTTGCAGGGTTTGTGATTATGCTTTGTGCTGTATATGCTATCTCGCGGCGCGCAACTCGCCCGATCGAAGCCTTAACCCACGCAGCTGTATTGTTTGCAGAACAACTTGAACGTCGCCATCTAACAAAAGAAAAACTCGAAGTCAAAGCAATTGATGAGCACAGTATGTCAGCTGCCCTTGAGGTTCGTGAACTTATAGACGCGGTGGGTTCAATGCAAAGAGACCTTATAAGCTATATTGAACGCTTTGAGCAAGCAACCGCCGAAAAAGAACGCGTAGAGGCAGAACTAGACATTTCTCACGATATCCAGGCCTCAGCGCTCCCACGCGATTTTTCAACTCAGCACGCCCGCGGTCTTGAAATCGAAGGCTTTATGCGTCCCGCTCGTGAAGTGGGGGGTGATTTCTATGACGTGTTCGATTTGGACGAAAATCGCACAGCAATTGTGATCGGCGATGTCTCGGGAAAAGGAGTTCCGGCAGCGCTTTTTATGATGCGCGCACTCAGCGTTATTCGTTCAAGCATCATAGCAGAAGACAGTCTGCAACATGCTTTTTTTACAGCAAACAACTTCCTTACTGAAGGTAACGACGCAACACTTTTTGTCACTGCATTTGCCTGTGTACTCGATCGGAGTGCCGCAACACTATACTACGTTAACGCAGGTCATAACCAACCTTCTCTACGCTGCGGAAAACAGCGCACGTTCCTCAAAACAGATCCTGGTTTTGTGCTTGGCGTTATCAATAATACAAGCTATCCCATGGGTTCAGTGCCCTTTATGCCTGGAGATGAGATCATACTATATACTGACGGCGTAACAGAGGCGTCCACCTCTGACGCAACGATGTTTGGAACAGAACACCTAGAAAACGTGCTTGCGCAATGGGACAATGAAGAAATTCATGACGAAAGGAACAAAGAACCCGTTTCATTATCTTCACCTGCAATCAAAGGTGTTTGTGATACAACTATCAACGATAACCCATCGTCAAGTTCAGACACCTCCTCATTTGCTGCAATCCTTATTAGTTCAATTGATCAATTTGCAGGAGATGCCCCTCAAGCAGACGATATCGCCATTTTGCGTCTGCTATGGAATCTACCAGTAAACCAGCTTGAAGTTGTGAGCGTTGATTCTTCCCTTGATACCGTTCATACGTGGCTTGATCGCGCAGTTAAGAAATTTACTAATCCGCCCGCTGTTTCACAAAACAAATTAAACGACAAGAATCAAGATGATACTTGGCAAAAGCAATTACTCTTTCGTCTCAAGCTTATCGCCGAAGAGTTGCTGATTAATGTCAGCCATCATGGTAGTGCAGAAGATAAACCCGTACCGGTACACTTTCGCATAGCATATGACAAAATGCTTGGTCTCGTTTATCTAGGTATGGAGGATAAGGGTGTTGCATACAATCTACTGAAACACGAAACGCGCACTCCTACTATAGACGGTCCAGTTGGAGGAATGGGTATTCATTTAATACGCAAATTTTCTGATAATGCAAGCTATGCTCGAATAAATGTATATAATATTCATTGTCTATCAGTGCGTGTGTAAAGAGCTTCTCCTATCTAAGGATAGCTCTTATCTATTGATATATGAAAGGGGGCTGAGATGGCTGAGAAATCTGGAAAACGCAAGCTTGATCAAACCAGCAAGGTACACAACAAAAAAACGATTCAAAACAAACAAAATGTGGAGCGAGAATTAACAGATCCCGAGCTTTCCCAAGTAGTTGGTGGTATTAAAATTGTAAAGCCTAGGATTTATTAATCCTATAACACGTATGCACCCATGCAATAAATAAGACATGGGTGCATATTTTTGCGCTGTCCATGTAAGCGAAAAGGAGACGGCTTGGACATAGCGGTACAAAATGAAAACGGCTTGGCATGTGTGGCGCTTGGTGGTTCACTTAATACTAATACATCAAGCGAACTTGAGGAAGCGCTTGCTCCGCTATGGGGTTCTGTCGAGAGTATCGTCTTTGATTTTTCTGAACTTGATTACATCTCTTCTGCAGGACTACGTGTGCTTATGATCGCTCTCAAGCGTCTAGGTGGCAGTGGTGTCAGTATTGAACATGCATCCGATGAAGTCCGCGAGGTTTTAGATGTCACAGGCTTCTCATCCCTTTTTGACATGAGGTAGGTCTATTGTGACAAACTCATCTCTTTTTCGTGAGCAAGCTCTCGAGCATGCAAGCTCGCCTGACAAACTCAATCAATACGTTTGTGTTGCTAGCCCGCGTGCGTGGCTTGCTCTTATGATAATAGCCCTTTTGATCGTTGCCGGCTTGGCAGCTCTTACTCTTATTCGTATCCCCATTACCGAGCAGGTTACCATACGGGTAGAGGACGGATATATATATGCCGAAACAGACGCACCAGATGGCGAATATCAAGCAGACATCACGGTGGATGAAACCACAATTTTTGATATGGTATTGGGGCGCTAGGTGTCCTTAACATCACCTGCTGCAAAAGCACGCCGGCCATATGTATCTAGAAAAATGGCTGCCCGAATCCCACAAATCATGCAAATGGAATCCGCAGAATGTGGCGCTGCCTGTCTGAGTATGATTTGTGCGTACTGGGGGAAATGGCTTCCTTTGGAGCAAGTACGAAGTGACTGTGGTGTCTCACGTGACGGCTCCAACGCTCTTAATATCATTGAGGCTGCAACAAGATATGGTTTTGATGCTTGCGGGTTTAAGCGTGAACCGTCAGAACTTCGCGACCATGGAACTTTTCCCTGTATTTTGCATTGGCAGCTTAATCATTTTGTTGTTTTACGGGGCTTTCGAAATAACAAAGCCTATCTATGTGATCCTGCATTAGGCGAAATTCGCGTAGATTCACGTACTTTCGATGAATCTTATACAGGAGTTTGCCTCGAATTCACTCCAAATGCAACATTTAAGCCAGAAGGTAAACCAGCTTCGATACGTAGGTTTCTATCAGTACGACTACGCGGCGAATGGTTGTTGCTGATCTTTCTGGCTTTAATCTGTGCACTTTGGAGTATCGTAGATACGATAAATCCACTTTTTTCTCAAATTGTAGCGGATCGCCTATCCAGCGAAACAAACTCTTCTTGGGTTGGGCCGCTTTCTTTAGCTATGGGAGCAATACTTCTCGTTCAAACAGTAGTTCTGATTTTCAGAGAGCGATTTAGCCTCAAGATCATGGGGAAACTTGCAGTTTTGTCGAGTTCGCAGTTTATGTGGAAGGTTTTGCATCTACCTCTCGAATTTTTCACCCAGAGATCCCCTGCAGACATTGCCGCACGAGTTGATTCCAACACCGTAGTTTCTCGACAACTTGTTGGTACTCTTGCTCCACTTGTAGTAAATTTCGCAATGCTTTTGATCTATGCAGCTTTAATGTTTGTCTATTCCCTACCGCTTGCTCTCATAGGATTGGTATCTGTTGCACTGAATCTTGCTCTTGCCTTTATGATCTCGCGACGTCGAATAAACATTATGCGAGTCAAACAAAGAGATGAGGCCAATCTTGGGGCAGCAACCATGACAGGCATCGACATGATTGAAACCATCAAAGCGGCAGGTGCTGAGGATGGTTATTTCCAGCGATGGAGCGGTTTTCAAGCGAGTGAAGCAAATCAACAGGTACACTCAGAGCGCTTGGATGCTGGGCTTGGTTCAATCCCTTCAGTTGTATCAGGTGTTGCAGATGCCCTCGTCATTGTGTTGGGCGCATGGTTTGTTATCGAGGGATTTCTTTCGATTGGCATGCTGCTTGCCTTCCAAGGCTTTTTAAGCCGCTTTGCCGCACCTGCAGAATCGCTTATTACAAGTATGCAAGCGCTTATGGAAATGCGCACCGATATGGAACGAATATTGGATGTTGTTAGTAACGATAGTGATCCGCTTGCTCTTGATAGTAGTGTGGATAACGAGATTGATCAACATGATCACGATATTGCAAGCAACACGCTTCAGAACTTTAACATCTCTAGTGCTGATGGTTTATATGCTGAGAATTTAAGTGAGCTTGATCTTAACACTAACACCCTGACATTTAAAAAGTTGCGTGGCGATGTACGCATTGAAGGACTGAGCTTTGGCTACTCTCATTTGACTGATCCATTGCTCAAGGATTTCTCTCTTTCTATCAAGCCTGGTGAAAGCGTAGCTATCGTTGGTCCTTCGGGTTGTGGTAAATCTACAATTGCTCGACTTATATCTGGACTGTATCAGCCATGGGAAGGAAGGGTATTACTCGACGGCACACCACTTGAGCACGTACCTAGGCAGGTTAGATGTGGCTCGATTGCTGTGGTCGAACAAGACATTGTGCTTTTTG
>CAZXOF010000066.1:0-6410 GCA_964642255.1 uncultured Eggerthellaceae bacterium
GCGCAATACCAAGCCCCTCAAGAACGGCTGCCTGTTTAGCAAGCCAGCTATGTACCTCTCCTACTACGTCATCATACACTGGGTCGTGGTGCACACAATCCCCACTACCATGAGCTCCATGCATAACTACAAGACCCACATCACTGCTACGCGCAAGTTCTTGCATAGCTGGGTCACAAAAACCAGAAATATCATTAATAATCGCTGCTCCGGCCTCCACGCACGAGCGAGCAACCTCGGCATGGCGTGTATCAATGCTTACACACATGCCTTCCTCTGCTAAGATGTGCACTACTGCAAGTACGCGCTTAAGCTCTTCTTGGGGGTCAACAGGAATTGCTGACGGACGCGTTGATTCACCGCCAACATCAATAATTGCAGCCCCGGCTTCAAGCATACACCGCGCATGTGCGCACGCCTTATCTACGCTCGTATAGGCACCACCATCCGAAAAAGAATCGGGGGTGACATTGAGAATACCCATAATAATGGGTGTTGCAGACTCAAAGGTATGAGCAGCGCAACGCCACTTCATTACTTATCGCTCCCTTACTTATCACCACGCATTGTATCCTCGGTATGCGTTGTTTGAGTGTCAGCCTGACTATCAGCGTTTTGTACTGGAGATATTGTTGCACCATGTTCAGACGTACTCGGTTGATTTAGTGGTACAGCAGCCTCGAGCCCGGAGCTTTCAAATACGGAAGCCTGTGTGTTGAACGAATCCGGTTGCACTCCCTCGTTCCAGTGAGGATCGGCAAGCTGCTCATCACGAGCACGAGCGTCAGCTTCTTCCCGCTCTTTGCGAGCAATGATTTCGTCTTCATGCTCAAGATAGTCATTCCAGCGGTTATCAAGAAGAGCCTCACAGGCCTCACCCTCAACCGTTTCTCGTTCAAGCAGCACACTTGCCATCAGATGCATTTGATCTTTACGCTGACTTAAGATCTCATACGCTCTATCATGCGCCTCTTTCATAATGCAGGCGACCTCATCATCAATACGCCGTGCTGTTTCCTCGGAATAATCTTGCGTATTACCGTAGTCGCGCCCTAAAAAGACCTCGTGATTCGGCTGACCAAATACCTGAGTGCCAAGTTCCTTGCTCATACCGTACTGGGTGACTATGGCTCGAGCCATCTTGGTTGCACGCTCAAGATCATTACTTGCACCGGTTGTGATATCATCACAAAAGATTTCCTCAGCAACACGTCCACCCATAAAGACCACTAGAGAATCGCGCATCTCACTTAATGAGTTCAGCACTTTGTCCTCTTTTGGAATTGACAGAGTGTATCCCAATGCCCGCCCACGTGAGATAATTGAAATCTTGTGAACCGGATCAGCATGCGACAAGAGATGCCCCACTAATGCATGCCCGCTTTCATGATAGGCAATGGTCTTTTTGGTCTTATCGTCCATAATGCGCCCTTTGCGTTCGGGCCCGGCAATTACACGCTCCATAGACTCAGACACTTCACGCATCGTAATAATGCGCTTGCCACGACGCGCTGTAAGCAGCGCACTTTCGTTCATGAGATTAGCCAAATCGGCACCGGTAAATCCAGGGGTCAGTTTTGCCACGGTGCTCAGATTTACGTCTGACCCTATAGGCTTATCTTTCGCATGGACAGTCAATATTTTTTCGCGCCCTTTTACATCAGGAGCATCAACAACAATTTGTCGGTCAAAGCGACCAGGACGCAATAATGCCGGATCAAGCACATCGGCACGGTTTGTTGCTGCGATAAGCACTACCGAGTCATTTTGATCAAAGCCATCCATCTCAACCAACAGCTGATTTAAGGTTTGCTCACGTTCATCATGTCCACCACCAAGACCAGTACCACGCTGGCGGCCAACTGCATCAATTTCATCAATAAAGATGATAGCCGGGGATGCCTCTTTTGCATCCTTAAACAAGTCGCGCACACGCGAAGCACCAACGCCAACGAACATTTCAACAAAGTCAGAACCTGAAATGCTAAAAAACGGCACGCCCGCCTCGCCTGCAACCGCACGCGCAAGCAAGGTTTTACCAGTACCCGGAGGGCCAACCAGCAAACAGCCACGCGGAATCTTTGCGCCCATGGCATGATATTTTGCAGGATTTGCCAAAAAGTCTTTGATTTCCTGCATCTCTTCAACCGCTTCATCTACGCCAGCAACGTCAGAAAACTTCACATCAGGACGCTCCTCTAAAGCTTTCTTAGCGCGGTTCTTTCCAAAATTCAATTGCGAGTTGCTTGCCTTTTGCATAGACAAGAAGAAATAAATAACTATGCCACCAAAAATCAAAACGGGCAGTATCGTAAGCAAAATATCAGCAAAACCTGATGGCAACACGATTTGATAGCTGATCTCGGGATGAGCATCCATGAGCTCCTGAAGCGAGCTTGAAGATAAATACGTTGAAGAAAAATTACGTGCACTACCTAGTTCAATAGTAGAAAGCAACTCAGTTTCAATGCCAGTAAGAGCTGTTCCACTCGCATCTTTTTCACTTGATAATAAAACGCTGATCGCATCAAAGGCCGAGGTGTAGGCATTACCAATTGTGGAACCTGCCGTGATAGCTAGATAATAGGTGCCACTAACAGAATAATCTCCCGCACTGTAAGTAACCGAGGTGACACGTCCCTGTTCAACCGCTAAGACAAACTCTGAGGTGCTCAGCGAATCAACCACCTCTGAAGAGTTTGACAGTGACATGAAGGTTCTGCCAAAAAACACCGCTATAAGCAAGAACACGATGACAGAAACAATGGCAAAACGAGTATTCGGTTGATTATTTTGTTGCTTATTTTCCTTTTGCGACATGGGTTGTATATCCCTTATCCTTCGTAAACTTCAGGCTTTAAGATGCCTATGTAGGGCAAATTACGGTAACGCTCCGCATAATCCAAACCATACCCAACGACAAATTCGTCAGGACATTCAAAGCCAACGTATGTACAGTTGATCTGAGCTTGCGCGTGCGTTTTCTTGCGCAGTAGAGTCACCACCGTAATTGATGCTGGCTCGCGCGACTGCAAGTTTTTAATCACATATTTCAAAGTCAGTCCCGAATCAAGAATATCCTCAGCAATAACCACATGACGACCTTTGATATCAGAGGTTATATCTTTTAAGATGCGAACAACGCCCGAGCTGTGTGCACCATTGCCATACGAAGATATTTCCATGTAATCCATCTCAACAGAAACATCAATCTCACGCACCAAATCGGCCATAAATAAGGTTGCTCCCCGCAAAACCGAGATAAGCACCATGCCATTTGGATGTTCTTGTTCAACACCGGCAAAGTCATGTGAGAGCGCCTGCCCTATTTCGCGAACACGCCCGGCAATCTGTTCGCGTGTATAGAGCACTACAGCTATATCGTCATGCACGATGGTATCCCCTGCGTTATCTGGATTGATCTTCATTTCTATGGCATCGGTGAAGTGTACCACTGCGTTGTGAGTACGACCTAAAATCACACCGCAAGCGGTCATAGACGCCACGAGAAACACATCAGGAACACCCGGCAAGCGCCGGAAACTCCTGCAACAGACGCTCAACGGGCAAGCCAAGCACCGTATCAAGCGATCCATCAATGCACTTGATCAGTTTAGCTCCCGCACCTTGGGCTGCATATGCTCCTGCCTTATCTAAAGACTCACCATACGACAGATACGTGCTAATTTCATCAGCACTCAGATTGCGAAAAGTAACCAGCGAGCTATCGTGAAAACTGTGTTTTTTGCTTGGTGTTACCTGCGCCAATGATGTGTTCTGCATCAACACCGACGCTATCTCCCATACTGATACACCTGTTACTACGGTATGCGTGCGACCTGAAAGTGCGCACAGCATGTCTTTAGCTTCATCTAAGTTTTTTGGCTTCCCAAATACTGTACCGTCACACACCACCATAGTGTCTGCCCCAATGACCAGTGTGCACAATTTGTTCGGATGGAAAGCAAGCTGATGAGCAACTAAGCTAGCCTTACGATCAGCAAGGATTTCCGCCGCCGTCTCAGGATGCAAAACAAGCTCATTATCAAGTGTTTCATCCGCATGCGAAACATGCACACTAAACATCACGCCAGCGCGAGCCAAAAGCTCATGACGACGCGGAGATGCCGAAGCAAGAACAACTGCAACATCCGAGCATATATCTGGATATGTACTCAGTCTTGCGTCAGACATCTCATTGAATTTATGTACCTTGTAAGACATAGCGCCTGGTTTGCGCACAGGATAACAGTAAAGTTTTTTGTCGCACACAACGTGAGATTTCTTACTTTGTTGTGAGGCACCCCTGCGCTTGCGACGATACCGAAAAGCATCCATCGGTTCAATGCGGACTCCATATCGATTAGCACTCACAGCAAGGTTGCCTGATATATTGACAACATAGCCACTAATCGGGCATCCCTGTGCATCAAAGGCAACACACACCGCCTCAATAGCTGCTTGCTCAATACGCACATCGCACCCACAAAGGTGCTGCAGCACCAAATATACAACACGACGCTTAAGTGGAAGAGCAATACTACCGAAGCTTGGTACCAACACACATGCTTCTGCCGAATGCGTATCACTTATGGCACAAGACTCCCACCGTACATGCTGGTGTGCAGCCTCTGTGGCAAGATCTTCCATAAAGTCATCTTCATCGGCTATAAGATCCATAGTTCTGCATAGTGTCTCGAGTAAACGTGGATTACGCTGTTTCGCCTGCGGCACAATCTGCGCACGCACAAAGGCTCGCAAGTGTTCAACATGCGTATTTGTTATATCCTCGCGCCACAGAGCTCCTGTTTCATCACGCATGACTGGCAGGCCTTGTGCTGCACGTTCCTCGATATATCTACGCAACTCGGCCTTATCAGTTTCAAGTAAAGGGCGCACTACCTCTTTATGCGTAAACCAAATTGAACGCAAACCACCCGGACCAGTTCCCACAATAGAGCGCATAAAGAAACTCTCCACGCGATCATCGCGAGTATGGGCCGTACAGATGTGCGCTTCTGTTGTCGCAACACCTACATGCTCGCATAAGCGCTTGAGTGCTTCATGAGCAGCTTGATAGCGCTCACGCCGGCCAATCGCCTCGACATTGCCACCTTCTGCTCGAGCTTGCGTCCCTACATCACACGTATATACCTCGCACGGCACTTCGAGCAAATTCGCAAGTTCTTCTACAAAGCGTGCGTCACCTCTAGCCTCTTCACCCCGCAGCATATGATTTACGTGCAGTAGGGCAACCGATCCCACAAGACCTGCACTTGCAAGCTCTGTCATCACATATGCTAAAGCGCTTGAATCCGACCCGCCCGAAACCATGAGTAGCATTGGAGCATTCGCGCCAATAAGCCCGCGCGTCTTGATGGTTTTTGCCACACGACATGCAAGCTCGCTTAAACCCTCCCACTCCTTTCGGGATATATTCTGTAAGTTTTGCGTCTTCACCGGTTACCTTATCCGCGATAATGTGAACACTCCCATAATAATGCGTTTCGCATAATCTCTGCTCAAACCTTATTGTGCTTCAAGCAATCATTGTTTGATATATCCTATCGTAGCCCGTGAAGCTTTTCATAATTCACCTGCACTTTTAGAGTTATTGCATAAAGGCCACTCGCTTTTTAACGAACAGATACCTTGAGACTGTCTTTTGATGGATTTATAAAGACCATGAGCAAAACATATTTTTTTACTACAATCGCATAATTAGACATCTATTGATGCGCAATGCGCCTTAACAAAACCTTATACAATACGAAAGCAAAGGACAAACGACTCGCATGCTTCAGCTCACCAATATCTACAAGGCCTATCACACTGAATCTTTTATACAAACCGCACTCGATGAAGTATCTATCAGTTTTCGTGATAACGAGTTTGTTGCCATTTTAGGCCCATCAGGTTCCGGAAAAACAACGCTACTTAATATTATTGGTGGTCTTGATCACTATGATTCCGGCGATTTGGCAATTGATGGCATCTCAACGAAACGATACAAAGATCGTGACTGGGATACCTATCGCAACAACCGAATCGGATTTGTCTTTCAAAGCTACAACCTTATTCCCCACCAAACGATACTCGCCAATGTTGAGCTTGCTCTCACCCTTTCGGGTGTGTCTCGGGAAGAACGACGCAAACGTGCCCACAACGCACTTGAACGCGTTGGCTTAGGAGCACATGTTAACAAAAAGCCTAGTCAGCTTTCTGGCGGTCAGATGCAACGTGTTGCTATCGCACGTGCCCTGATTAACGACCCCGACATTCTGCTCGCCGACGAACCCACCGGCGCACTTGATTCTAAAACAAGCACGCAAATCATGGATCTACTCACCGAAATAGCTGATGATAGGCTCGTTATCATGGTGACGCATAATCCTGAGCTTGCAGAAGAA
>CAZXOF010000067.1:0-3933 GCA_964642255.1 uncultured Eggerthellaceae bacterium
CTTCGCTTTTCACAAGAGTTAGGCGCGCGACTTCACGTAATGCTGAAGGGTGGCGGTTCTGACAATGCAAGTCGCGTGATTATGTTGCCGCCGGGAGTAGGGCGTCGTGGCATTGTTGAAGAAGTTGTGCGTTGTGTTCGTGAGAAAGGTTCTGCTGCTTGTCCGCCGTTGCTTATTGGTATTGGTATTGGTTCTACATTCGATAAAGTTGCTGGATTGGCAAAACATGCCTTGATGCGTGAGATAGGTACATCTGCCTCTGTCCCAGAAGTTGCATCCTTTGAGAGTGAACTGTTAGAGGCAGTGAATGCAAGTGGTGTGGGAGCGGGAGGATTAGGGGGCTTACACACTGCACTTGCTGTACACGTTGAAACAGCACCCTGTCATATTGCTGCACTGCCGCTTGCGATCAACATGGGCTGTTCGGCACTAAGGCGTACAACCATTGATCTTGTTAGTAAAAATACCAACGATGCTACAAGCGTTTTGAATATTAAAAAAAGCAAGAGCATTCATTCCTCTCCAAACTCTTGTTCATGCAAAGACAATGCAGGTGCTTTAAGCTCGTATCAAGCTCATGCTACGAATAGTCCTGCTTTCCTTGATGAGCTTGATGGTTTTGACTGCGACCACGTGCATCAACTTTCGCTGCCACTTGATCGATCGACATTTGCAAGTTTGCGGGTAGGTGAAATTTGTATGCTTACTGGACCGCTCTTTACTCTGCGCGACGCTGGACATATACGCCTACTTGACGAGCTTTCACAAGCTCGCAAAACAGGTGATTCCTTGCCGTATGGGCTTGAAGGACAAACTATTTTCTACGCCGGTCCTACGCCTGCAGCAGCGGGGCGATCTTTTGGTGCCGTTGGGCCGACGACCGCTTCCCGTATGGACTTTGCCGCACCTGAGCTCTATCGCAGTGGTATTGTTGCAACAATTGGAAAAGGATTGCGTTCCGAAGCCGTGCGTAGTGCCTGTGTGGAGACAGGATCGGTGTATTTTGCGGCTGTTGGCGGAGCAGCTGCATTTCTTGCAAAGCGCGTGGAATCATCTGAAACCTTGGGCTATGATGACTTAGGAACCGAAGCACTGCGACGAATCGAGGTTAGTTCTTTTCCCGTTGTGGTTGCCATTGATATCTATGGTAACAGCGTGTTTGATCGTGCTTCAGACATACCAATCGCACTATGAGGTATGACCTGTGTTAGTGCGCAATCATAAGAGAGGGTTCAAGCGTACAATTCGTGACTGACAAGCAATATATTTCTCCACACAGTGCATGTGAAACACCTGGGCGGCATCAAAGAAACCGTGGACTGCTTATTACTTTTGAAGGTGCTGATAGTGCCGGCAAGACTACGCACGCTACCTTTCTTGCTGAGATGTTGCGCGCCTATGGCGAGGATGTTATATATGTGCGTGAGCCGGGAGGTACGAGAATTGGAGAAATGTTGCGAAGTATCGTATTAGATCCAGCTAACGATATGCTTTCCAACGAAACAGAGCTTTTGCTCTACGAAGCGGCACGTTCGCAATTAGTTGCCGAACTTATTGAGCCAGCACTTGCACGTGGCTCTGTTGTGTTGTGTGACCGATTTACCGATTCGACAGTGGCCTATCAAGGTTTTGGCCGTGGCCTCGCTCGCGATCTTATTGAACGTCTCAACGAATTTGCCTGCCGTGGCGTTTATCCGGATCGAACTATTTTGTTGACAGGTACAAACGACAGATATGGTTTGCTTGGAACTAACCAACATGCTGACCGTCTTGAACAAGCTGGTGACGCTTTTTATGCGCGCGTGAGTAAAGGTTTTGATGAACTTGCTTGCAATGATTCGCATCGCATCCGTGTTGTTGTTTGCGCGCAACGTCGTGTTGATACCGCCCGAGCTGTGTTGCACGAGCTTACTGATCTGTTTGCGTGGATAGAGTCGGTATTAAATGATGATGCTGCGTTTGTCGCTCTTGAGCAGCATGATGCACAGGAGGCGCAGATTTGTGGCTGATCCTTTCGACAGTATTCTTGGTCAGCCTCGCGTTCGGGACTTTTTGCGTGCCTCAGTTGCAGCAGGACGAGTGAGTCACGCTTATCTGTTTGCTGGTATACCAGGGTCAAACAAAACTACAGCTGCGTACGCACTTGCGCAGGCTCTGGTGTGTTTGCAGGGTGGCTGCGAAAAATGCGATGATTGCCGACGTATTCGTCGTCAATCGCATCCTGATGTGCACTTTTATATTCCAGAAGGTGCAAATGGTTATCTTATCAACCAAATTCGAGAGCTTACTGCTGACATTATGCGCGCACCTATTCGAGCTAAAACGAAAGTTTATATTATTGATCGCGTAGATATGTTGGGTACGGCAGCGGCAAATGCGTTTCTCAAAAGCCTTGAAGAGCCACCAAAAAATGTGGTTATGATTTTGCTTGGTCATAGCTGTGAGGCCGTGTTGCCAACTATTGGTTCGCGTTGTCAGGTTGTTGCTTTTCCTGCTATTCCCGAAAACGAGGCATTAGGCATTGTCTGCCAAAACTCAGGCATTCCGCGAGAGCGGGCGCGTATTGCATTAGCGGCCTGTGATGGTTCTATTACTAAGGCCATTGCCTTTTGTAAGAATAACGAAGGGTTTGAATATCGTACCCTTGTTCTTCAGGCGCTTAGCTCTCTTAAACATGCTGATGATTGGGATGTTTTATGTCTTTCGCGCACGCTTATTCAAAAGGCGCAAGCTGCCCTTGATACCTTTCGTGAAGCGCAAGAAGAACAACTTGCACAGCACGCCGAATTTTTGGCTGCTCCTGCTGTTAAACAGATTACCGAACGCAACAAGCGTATACTTGCAGCGCATAGTAGCGAACTTTTGCATCGCATGTATTCTATTATTAAATCGTGGGTACGCGATCTTGTTGCCCTCTGTGGCGGGGCTTCTCATGTTGTTATCAATGAAGATGTATACACCTTACTTGAAACAACTGCGCGACATATAACACTCGCACGCGCACTTGGTGCACTTGACGCTATACAACGAGCCGATGAGGCAATTGCGTATAATGTTTCTCCTCAGACATGCACCGATGCGCTGTTGCTAGAATTAAGAGAGGTATTGTATGACCCGGATAGCACCGGTACATCTTGCTTACAATCCAAAAACACTGTGGTTCGATGCATGTGATATCGATCTAGCACCACGCGATCCTGTTATCGTTCTGACGGCGCGCGGCTTGGAATTTGGACGCATGGCGGACGACCCCTTTGAATTAAGTGATGTTCAACAAGCAGGCTTAAGCAGTCCTCTTAAGCCTGTTAAGCGTAAGGCAACCGAACAAGATATTGCGCAGGCAGCTGAGCTTGAACGTAAGAACTCCGAAGCACTTCCTGTGTTTCGTGAGTTAGCAGCTCAAACCAATAAAGATATGCGACCTGTTGCAGTTGAATATCTCTTTGATGGCGACAAGGCCGTGTTTTATTTCGAATCAGAACATCGCATTGACTTTCGTGACCTTGTACACAAACTATCTTCTCGTCTTCATGTTCGCATTGATATGCGCCAAATTGGCGCGCGTGATGCGGCACGTATGATTGGTGGCATCGGACACTGCGGTCAAGAGTTGTGTTGTAAACGCTTTGGTGGCTCGTTTTGTTCTGTGTCGATTCGCATGGCAAAAGAGCAGGATTTATCTTTGAATCCACAAAAGATATCGGGTCTTTGCGGACGCCTGATGTGCTGTTTGCGCTATGAATACGAGGCGTATAAAGACTGCAAATGCCGCTGCCCAAAACATAACTCTTTGGTTGAAACACCAGAGGGTCCCTTTAAGGTTGCGTCAATTGATGTGCCTCGCGAAGTAGTGATCTTGCGTAATGAGGATGGTAAAAACGTTAAGGTGCCACTTGCTGATATGAATGTGTCCCAAGAAGAAAGCCGGCGCCG
>CAZXOF010000067.1:3943-6396 GCA_964642255.1 uncultured Eggerthellaceae bacterium
AGAAGCATGGGCAAAGGCAACCGAGACAGTATTGGGATTATCACTTGTCTCTTTACCGGTTTCGTCAGAAACCTTTTCAACATCGAAGTTCACACGAGAAGATAAACTTGATGACAAAAAAGTGATACATCGTAGGTCTAGTTCCGTACATGGCCTAGATCGCTCTACAAAAGAAAGCGATTCTGTTTGCAAAGTTCGCCGCCCTCGTCGTTCTATAAAAGTAGAAAGTGGCGTTTCTGGTGATAAAAAAGATTCTCAGGGACAAGCAGGTATCAAAACGAAGAGCCGTGTTTCTCAGGGTCAACTTGATAGAGGAAATGAGCAAGCAAAAAGGGTAGCATCATCCCATCGCAAGCCAAGGCAGAGGGCAGGTACAGGCGCTTCGTATTCAGATCGAGGTGGTAAAAAGGGTACCCGTGACACTCAATGTTCTGCACAAGCAAAGACTAAACCTACAAACAAAGAGGCGGCAAATAAGAATCGCGTACGTCCCGGACAAAAGTCATCGAGTTTGCAACGTATGCGCTCTTCACGCACTGGAAGCTCATCTCAGAGTGCGAGTAGCGAACACCGCTCACCTCGACATCGCGGAAAAAAGATGAACTCAGCATCGGATACACGTGCTACCGAGGAGTCTTAAGCGCTGTTATACAAACCATGAAAGGGTCACATCAACCCATGAAACCGAATCTGACCTTGCTTACTGATTTGTATCAATTAACGATGGCGCAAGGGTATTGGGAATATAACAACTGCGCCGATAAGACCTGTTTTCATATGTACTTTCGCGATTATCCTTTTAAGGGGGGCTATGCTGTTGCATGCGGCATGAGCCAGCTTGCCGACATCATCGAAAGGTTTTCGTTTTCTGAAGATGATCTGGCATATCTTGCTTCACTTGGAGCACCCGGTGGAGGGTCTTTGTTCAAGCCGGAATTTTTGAAACATTTGCGCACTTTAGAGCTTTCTGTTGATATTGATGCAGTCCCTGAAGGCACTATTGTGTTTCCCAACGAGCCACTTGTGCGCGTTATGGGGCATATGCTTGAGTGTCAATTGCTGGAAACAGTACTTTTGAACTGTGTAAATTTCGAGACGCTTATTGCGACAAAGGCGGCGCGCATTTGTCTTGAGGCGCGGGGAGCAGCGGTTGCATAATTTCACCTGCGCCGTGCCCCTGGCGCAGCTGGCGAAGTTTGCGCTTCTCGCGCAGCAACTGTGTGCGGCTGTAGTTCGACTTCAAATGTGCTAGCAGGTAAGTTGTTTGATATCCCTGTGTCAGGAACTCATGCTCATGCATGGGTGATGTCGTTTCCTGATGAACTGAGTGCTTTTCGTGCATATGCAAAAGCTATGCCACATAACTGCGTACTTCTTGTGGATACCTATGATGTTGAACAGGGTATACAAAATGCCATTACTGTTGGACATGAAATGCGCAAGCGCGGGGAGCAGCTCATTGGTATTCGCATTGATTCAGGAGACCTTGCGTGGTTGGCCAAGATGGCGCGACGTATGCTTGATGAGGCTGGCCTACCCGAAGTCGGCATTGTATTATCGAATGATCTTGACGAATACACAATTCACTCGATTCGCCAAGAAGGTGCGCAGGTGAGTTCGTGGGGAGTAGGTACGAAGCTTGCGACAGCTTATGATCAGCCCTCCCTTGGTGGCATATATAAACTCTCAGCAATGCGCAATACGAGCGGTCAATGGGTAGATTGTCTTAAGATGACCGAATCGGCTTCGAAGCTTACCATCCCTGGTGTACTTGATATTCGTCGCTATTACCATAGTGATGGCCGTATTGCAGGCGATATGGTCTTTGATATTAATACCCCTATAAATGATCTGGAAATCATTGTTGATCCCTGCGATGATATGCGTCAGAAAAAACTTGCTGGCAAGCGCTTTGAAACACTGTTGCGTCCTTTGGCACGTGCAGGAAAGACTGTGTTGCCCCAAGAGTATCGAAACGCGATGATGGCACGAAAGCGCACGATAGCGGGACTTGAGCTGCTTGACGAAAGCCAAAAGCGCATATGGAATCCGCATACCTATCCCGTTGGTCTTGAAGGCAAGCTCTTTGCGCGCAGGCGTGATCTTGCGATGCGTTTGCGAAACAGATCTTAGTGGACTATATATGCAACAATGCAAGGGAGAAGAGGATATATGCAGGTAAAGTGCAATCTGATTATTGATTCATGTTGCGATCTTCCAACAAAACTTGTTGACCGTGATGATATTTATCTATTGAAATTTCCCTACATTATGAGTGATGGCGAGCATTCTGATGACCTCTATCGCTCAACGACTCCGCATGAGTTTTACGAAGCCATGCGTCAAGGCGAAGAACCAACAACTGCACAACTTAGTATTCCAACAGTACGGAAGGCCTATGATTGGGCGCGTGAGCGAGGTCTTCCTACCGTATACCTCAGCTTTTCAAGCGC
>CAZXOF010000068.1:0-6338 GCA_964642255.1 uncultured Eggerthellaceae bacterium
TGGTCTGCCGGTTATTGTGCGTCTCCTTGATCCGCCGCTGCATGAGTTCTTGGATAGCGCACGCAGCATTGAGGTAGAGCTTGCGCGCCTTGAGGCTACAGGCGGAGATGTTGCCGAGATTGCGTACAAACGTGAGCTTATGGAAAAGATCGATAGCTTTGCCGAACAGAATCCAATGCTTGGCTTGCGTGGCTGCCGTTTAGGTATTGTGTATCCTATTTTGCCAATCATGCAGGTACGCGCTATTGCTACAGCAGCGGCGCAGCTGAAAAAAGAGGGTCTTGATCCAAAACCCGAGATCATGATTCCGCTTGTGTCAGTGGCACCAGAGCTTGAAAAGCTGCGCAGCATTGCTAAAGATGTGATTGCTGAGGTGGCAAGCTCTGAAGGTGTTACGCTTGAGATTCCGGTCGGCACAATGATCGAGCTACCGCGTGCTGCGGTAACTGCTGATGAAGTAGGTGCTTGTGCTGACTTCTTTAGTTTCGGTACGAACGACTTAACACAAACAACCTTTGGTTTCAGTCGTGATGATGTGGAAAGTGAGTTTATTCCGCAATATCTTGATGAGCATCTGCTGCCCTATAACCCCTTTGCAACAATTGATACAGGTGTGGCTAAACTAGTCGAAATGGGTGTACGCCTAGGGCGCGAGGGTAACGAAAATCTGGTGTGTGGTGTGTGTGGTGAGCACGGCGGTGATCCAGATTCTATCCAAATCTTTAACGGCATTGGTCTTGATTACGTAAGCTGCTCACCTTATCGCGTACCGATTGCGCGTCTTGCGGCAGCTCAGGCTGCACTGAAGGCGGCCAAGGATAACGCTTAAGCTACGGCAGAACAAACGCTTGGTAGTAATCCGCTGCTCGTAATCCACTGAGAGCTGAGCTGCTGCTTATGACATAATGCATGTAGTTCGCACTGTATAGTGTAAATATAGCCCCGTCGAATTTTCAAATTCGGTGGGGCTTTTTGCGACCTAAGCCCCTGCGTGCCTTATAACCCTCATAATAAGCATTGTGTAAAAACAATTGGCTTTACAGTGTGCCAAAACTGTCGCCATCACGAATTCGGATTGATAGTGCATACCTCTATAATGGCTTACATGTAACAAATGAACCATGTAGGTAACACACAGAGGGGAAAGCACGACGTGACAAAACTGCTACTTGCATGGCTTATGAGGGAACACAAAGATGTGTCAGACCCTGCTTCACGTATGCGCGTAGGGCAGGGTGCCAGTATTGTGGGAATTGCGTGTAATGCAATTCTGTGTTTCGCGAAAGGCTGCATCGGGCTGCTTGTGGGTTCGGTGTCAATCACTGCCGATGCGCTCAACAACCTCTCAGATGCAGCGAGTAATATTGTAAGCCTGTTGGGTTTTAAGCTGGCGAGCCGTCCAGCCGACTTACAGCATCCTTACGGACATGGTCGCTATGAATACCTTGCTGGTCTTGTTGTAGCTGCGCTTATTGTTGTCGTTGGCGTTGAGCTGGTGCACTCATCAATCAATAAACTAGTAAGTCCCGAGCCAACCGAGTTTAGTAGCGCGGTTGTTGTGGTGTTAGTACTTTCTATTGCAGTAAAACTATGGATGGCCTCCTTCAGTGCAACAGTGGGGAAACACATTGATTCAGAAACCTTGCATGCAAGTTCTATTGATTCGCGAAACGACGCAATTACCACCACTGTTGTCTTAGCGTGTGCTGCCATAAGTGCGACATCAGGTATTGATTTGGATGGATGGGCAGGATGTGTGGTTGGATGTTTTATTGCCTACAGTGGTATAGGTTTGCTGCGCGATACAATCAACCCTCTGCTTGGTCAAGCACCCGCACCCGAATTGGTAGAACATATCCGTACAAAGATTTTAAGCTATCCGGGTGTACTTGGCACTCATGATCTTATGGTGCACGACTACGGGCCGGGACGACAATTTGCGAGCGCTCATGTGGAAATGTCTGCCGATACCAGTCCTCTTGAAAGTCATGATCTTATCGATACCATAGAGCAAGACTTCAAGGATCAGGATCACCTGATTGTGACACTGCACTACGATCCCATAGTGACTGATGATCCTGCGCTGTGTGATCTACGCAATTGGCTAACCCATGAAGTGATCAAGATAGATTCACGTATCACCGTTCATGATGTGCGTCTTGTAGTTGGCATAACGCATACCAATCTTGTGTTTGATGTTGTACGACCCACTGATCTAGCCTTAACTCCAAGCGAGCTTACCTGTCGCATAAGTGATTTGGTGCACATCACACACCCGAATTACATTTGTAAAATAGAGGTTGATGAAAGTTACGTAAGTGCATCTCAATAGTCTTAAACATACATGGTGCCAGCGTGTTGAAGACCTACTAAAACTTACCGTTGGTAAATTCATCTTCGGTAATACAGATAATACCGGCAGTTTTGAGTAACTGCGCTGTAATGCCATCTCCTGCAATAAGTGTTCCTGAAAATGATCCGTTATAGATCTGCCCAAGACCACAGGAAGGACTTTTCGACTTCAGGATAGCATGTGAGCAGCCATATCTCAGAACCGTGCGCAGTGTTTCACGGGCACCTATCTCAAAGGCTTCGGTAATATCTTTTCCAGTGGCATCAACAACATGTTTGTTGCCGTGTGGTGTAGAAACTATTTCTGCGGGAGGTCGTGGACACGTGAGGCCACCGGCACGCTCAGGACAGATTGCAATAATTGCAACGTCAGAACGTTTCGCAAGCCTGCGGACTGCATCACAGGTACATGCCGATCCGTCATAACGACACATCTCACCTAATAAACAAGCACTTATAGCAATACAGGTGAGTGAAGATGAGAAAGATTCACTCATCCTCTGCGATGCTTCTCCCGCTTCTGCACCAAAGAATCTATATGCGGCTGCATCCATCACGGTGCTTTTCAATACTCATTGCTCGCATAGCATTGATAATGGCAATAACAGCAACACCAACATCACCAAAAACAGCAAGCCACATGTTTGCGATTCCAAGTGCCGCAAGAATCAGAATGAGTATTTTCACACTGAGGGCAAATACAATATTTTGCCATACAATGCGCATGGTTTTACGGGCTATACGCATTGCTATAGCAATCTTGCTGGGGGAATCATCCATGAGTACAAGATCAGCTGCTTCGATGGCTGCATCAGAGCCTAGTGCTCCCATAGCAATACCAATATCGGCGCGCATTAAAGTGGGGGCATCATTGATGCCATCTCCCACAAAGGCAAGTTTTGCCTGAGTATTGGTCATATCGCCTAAGAGCCTTTCAATATGGAGTAGTTTGTCTTGAGGAAGCAGCTGTGCGTGATACTCATCAATGCCAAGCTCTGAAGCAACACTGGCGGCAACCTCAGTGCGATCACCAGTAAGCATGACGGTGCGTTTGATGCCTAAAGCACGCAAACTGCTAATGGCTTCTTTTGCATCAGGCTTGACAACATCGGCAATAACAATGTGCCCGATATATGTTTTATCAGCTGCAACGTGAAGAATTGTGCCTGTTAGGTCACATTCCTGCCATGCAATACCCTCATCATTCATTAGGCGGTCATTGCCAACGACAACAAGCCGATTGCCTACGTGTGCTTTCACGCCGTGGCCACTAATCTCTTGTATGTCGCTTATGATCTTTGAGTCTATGGTAGTGCTTACTGCTTTCTTAACCGAAAGAGCTATAGGGTGATCGGAATAGGTTTCGGCATGAGCTGCAAGTGACAACAAGGTTTCGGCATCAAAGTCTGATTCGGCATGAACGGCAACCACAGAGAAAGAACCTCGGGTAAGTGTGCCGGTCTTGTCAAACACAATGGTATCGGTTTGAGCAAGTGCCTCAAGATAGTTACTGCCTTTAATAAGAATACCGGCGCGAGAAGCACCGCCAATACCACCAAAAAAGGAGAGGGGAACAGAAATTACCAGCGCGCAGGGGCACGATACTACCAAAAAGGTCAGACCACGCTCTACCCAATCTGACCACGGCAATCCGAAGAACACAGGTGGGATAAGGGTAAGCAGACAGGCCACAGCAACCACAGCAGGTGTATAGTAGCGTGCAAAGCGTGTAATGAAGCGTTCAGTACGAGCCTTTTTATCGGCAGCATTTTCAACAAGCTCAAGGATACGTGTGACCGTAGAATCGCTAAAAGGCTTAGTGACATGAATGGTAAGGATACCAGTGAGATTAACGCAGCCTGAGATAATATCTGCACCAACTTCAGCATGAAGCGGTACCGACTCGCCTGTAAGTGCTGCGGTATCAAGTTGGGAAGCCCCATCAACCACAACACCGTCAAGTGGTACACGTTCGCCAGGCTTAACCACAATTTCGTCGCCTACTGCTACATCATCAGGGTCAATGCGTTCAAGCGAGCCGTCGGCTGCTCGTATGTTGGCGTAGTCGGGGGCAATGTCTATCATCTCAGCAATAGAAGCCCGCGATCGGTTAACAGCGTAGTCTTGAAATAATTCTCCTACCTGATAAAACAGCATGACAGCTGCGCCCTCTGCCATATGAGGGTCGCTTTCGGGAAATAACACCAGCGCAAAGGCTCCGATGGTAGCAAGAGACATCAGGAAGTTTTCGTCAAATACCTGTCCGCGTCGTATGTTGCGTGCAGCACGTACAAGTACGTCATAACCGGCAATCAGATAGGGAATAAGAAAGAGTGCAAACTCGGCATACAGTGCTGTACCTAAAGGGCTAATCGTTTCGATAGCACCGGTTTGCTCAGCAATCAAAATGATACAAAAGCGCACAAGGGCAACACCAATGCGTCTACGCATGCGGTTTTGTTTGGGAGTCATAGGGATTCCTTGAGCTGCGGTACAAGGCTAAACGTATGAATTTTGTTTGCGAAACGTGTACCTTGTACCGCTCTTATTGTTGTTAGCGCAGAATGATACAGTCGCGTTCAATTCTGCTAATAATGATCTGCGCCTCATCTAGGATGTTGTCGAAATGCTCATCTTCAGCATCAATTCGTAGTTTTGAGGTCATAAAAGCAATTGAGGCCTCGTGTACGCCGTCGATGTCATTAAGGGCACGTTCCATTTTGGCGGCGCAGTTTGCGCATCCTAAGTCTTGCAATTTATAGGTCTTTTTCATAAGGCGCTCCTATTGAATGAGGTGGTGCAGCGCCACAAGTAAAGCCTGTCGGTAAACAATGTATAGTGTTGGTTGGCTTACTCGCAAATGTGATTCATGCCTTGGGCAAGCACCGTGTGAACATGTTCATCGGAAAGCGAATAGACGACACTTTTCCCGTCGCGCCGAAATTTAACAAGATGCGCCTGCTTCAGTATGCGAAGCTGATGTGAGACAGCACTTTGCGTTACACCAACAAGTGTCGCAATATCTGCAACGCACAGATCAGCGCCTACGAGTGCATACAGTATCTTAATGCGTGTGGTGTCTCCAAAAATCTTGAACAGGTCGGCCAGTTCGTACAGTATTTCTTCATCGGGTATTTCTAAGGGGTTCTCTTCGGGCAACACGTCTGCTTTCAGATCGAGACTGTACTCATCGCGTGTGTTTGGCGCAGTGGCGCGGCTAGCATCCCGCACTATGTCGGTGGTAGTTGTACGGGGTATTTTCGGGGTAGCGTTTGCACGTGTTGCACGTGCTGCGCGTGAGATGTCTTCTGCTGTGCTGGGCTTGCGCTCGCTGATGAGACTAAGTTCGGTCATGGCAACTCTCCGTTCTGGTCTACGATCATTTGATATGAACAAGTGCTCATAAGTATAAATGGAGCGTTGTGGCTGTCAAGTTATGTGTACCGACTTTTTGCTTTGCTCTGTTAACCTAGTGTGGATATAGGCTCTGCAAAATCGGAATTGGGACGACAAAGGAGTTTCATTTATCGTTACTTGTTACTTGGCTTTGGATTATCTGTTGGCATCTAACCCCCCTGCACAAACTTATATCCACACTGGGTTAACAGAGCCTTTTGCTTTATTTTGAGTTGGTAGATTTTCACGTTGACGGATGCAGCTCCAAACGTCTCAATAACCCACTCTCTTAGTTGTACAAAAGCTTATAAGTATCTGTACCACTCTCCCTATCAGGGGTGTTGCAAGGTTCACGAGAGACCTCCCCTTGACGAACACGTGCGGGGGGGGGGGGTATCTTCACATGTTATGTAGATTTCTTATACCTACGAAGTATTTGTTGGCTGTCTTTGCGCAAGGCATATAAGCAAAGGAAGGATAGATATGAGATCAAACATAACTGCAGCACTCAAACGCAGTCTTACAACAAAGCGTAAAAAAGCTGCATTCATTACCTTATGTGCAGCGCTGCTTGTAGCTTCTGTTCCTTT
>CAZXOF010000069.1:0-6324 GCA_964642255.1 uncultured Eggerthellaceae bacterium
GACGTTCTGCGCGCCTCACAACGGCTTTGAAGGCCGCGGGAGCCACCAGGCCCCATTCATCCCCTTGTAAATAGAAGCTAACACTGCATAATACCGTTGCGAACAGGGTATATCTCGAAAAACCTGGATTCGTGGCTTTCTGCGTCCGGGAATGGCGGTACCGTTATAACTTGTGCGTGACTATGTTTTTGAAAGGTTTTTCTTGTGCTATTGCTCTACAAACCCATTGATGTCTGATGAAGGGTGCGCAAGGGTACGTGTGTCGCCTTCACGGTGTGTCAGTCCAATAGAATCGAAGTATTCAAGCATTGGCATGGCAAATTTGCGTGTCGTACCCATCGCTTCCTTTAGTTCAGCCGCTGTTGCGTTGTTGTGTATTGCAAGATATGTTTGCACAGCAGTAACACATTGTTCGACTGCTGCAGCGTCATACCAGCGTTCTTTTTCAACACGCACAACGCGGCCTTGTTCCACTAAGCGGGCAAGAGCTTTGCGCGCAACAACAGGATCAATATCTTCGTGTGTGACAAGCTCTTCGAACTCGGGAGGCATGATGCCTGCGGCATTGAGGCGACAAGCAACAAGGTTAACGGTCTTGTCCTCGGTTGTGCGCGCCCTAACAGCTGCTTTTGGATGGCTGATCTCGCCGCCAGTGCAAATAACGGTACCACGGCGCTGTGCTTCACTTAATAGCGCATCAAAGCAACTTCTTGTTGCGTGTGGAACAAGGGTATGACGCAGTTCTTCTTTGGAAATACCAGTTGCACTGGGATGCGTGCTGTGAAATGCTAGTAGCGCCTTTTCTAGGGCAGCTTGATACTTTTGAAGCAGAGCACCGCGAGCGTAAAAACACGGCTTATCCCCAAGCGTTGTAAGACGTGTTTTTGCCTCCATGTGATTTAGACATGCTTCAACAGTTGTAAGAGGTAATCCACACGCTTGTGCAATTTCTTTTGCTGTTTCAGGCAGATTGACAAGCTCAAGATAAGCCCCGATTGCTCTGTCGATATCTCCGACCGCAAGTGCCGATAGCAAATTGCGCTCTGAAGGCTTGAGTATTGTTCTACGGCGTGGATGTGCGCTCAATACCACTCCGCCACCAATGACATGTGTTGGAGAATATGAGCGCACAATAAAGCGATCTCGATAGGCAAGAGGTAGTGGCTCATCAAGACGAATTTGCGCAAGAGCATGTGACCCCGATGCTAGTTCTTCTTGATTATCCATGAGCAAAATTCGCCCAATCACTTCGCGTGTTCCATGAGCTATATGCACACGGGTTCCGCTTGTAAGGGGCTTGCCGTACGAAAACGGATCAAGGTAGGCAAGATCGGCATCAAAGCGTTCAGATGTAGCAACAACATCGGGTGCACATATGAAATCACCCGGGCGTATATCATCAGTTGATAGCCCAACAAGACTTGCGGCAACGCGATTACCTGCTGGTGCTTTTATGACTGCTTCACCGTGCATTTGTATAGAGCGTACACGTGTCTTGCGACCTGTGGGAAGCACAATAAGCTCGTCACCTTCTGCGATGGTGCCGCTCCAGAGGGAGCCAGTAACAACAGTGCCAAAGCCCTTGATGCTAAAAACACGATCAACAGGCATGCGTGCTGAGCTTTCGTCTTTGGTTCTGGTTGCACTAGCGGCAACGGTGTCTAGTGCTGCTGCTAGTTTGTCAAGACCGACGTTGGTACGGCTTGAGACGCTTATGATGGGCGCTTTAGCAAATGGGGAGGTGGTAAGGTGGTGTGCTATCTCATCAGTCATGAAAGCTTGCCACTCGCTATCAACAAGATCAATTTTTGTCAGGGCTATGACGGCATCTTGTACACCAAGCAGTTCAAGCACGGCAAGGTGCTCTATTGTTTGAGGCATGATGCCATCATCTGCCGCAATTGCAATAAGCGCTACATCAATTCCCGTTGCGCCGGCAACCATGTGGCGTACAAAGCGCTCATGCCCAGGCACATCAACAACACCAAGCGTCCGTCCACTGGGTAGAGTAAGGCGGGCAAAACCAAGTTCTATGGTAATACCACGCCGTTTTTCTTCGGCAAGACGGTCAGGATCAGTGCCGGTGAGCGCCTTGATAAGCGAGGACTTACCATGATCAATATGCCCTGCCGTTCCAATAACAAGGCTTGGCTGCAACGAATCTATCATGTACGTCTCTTCCGAGAGGAGCGTGTTTGTACAGCAGGAGTCGTCTGTTGGATGAGATTGGACTGTGCAGAGGATTTCATCCGACGGGCACTGTTGGTTTCAGAAGTGTGAGAAGTGCTAACGGGGGCAAGTGATTCCATATAGGCGGCAAGTGCATGAGCTATTTCTTTATGTTCGGCGTTGGTAAGCAATGTTCGCGGATCAAAGAGCAGGGCTTCTTGACGAATACGCGCAATAATAGGCACGGTATTCTGCTTCATCAAAAACTCTTCACAGTCCTGCGCACTTCCTTTCATAGGTGTCACCCGCACGACAAAGGTGTCAATGTCATGCATGGGAAGCGCGCCTCCGCCCGCCCGACTGATTTCAGGGATAACGTCAACGGTTGCGCTGCCTAAAGGAATAGTGCTTTTAATACAGCGGGCAAGTTGTTTTGCCTTGGTATGCATCTCATCGGCCGATGCAATCAGCATGCGTAGCGTGGGAAGTGCGGTATATGCTTTATGAGGATTAAGGTAGAGGCGTAAGGTTGCTTCAAGTGCAGCAAGGGTCATTTTGTCAAGTCTGAGTGCACGAGCAAGAGGATTGGCTTTCAAGCGATCAATAAGCTCTGCGGTGCCAACGATAATACCTGCTTGTGGTCCTCCGAGAAGCTTGTCTCCCGAAAACGAAACAATGTCACAGCCGCTGGCAAGAACCTCTGCCACCGTTGGTTCGTCCTGTGCTCTTATGTGATCGGGATGTATCAATGCGCCCGACCCAAGGTCTTCATACACAATAATATGATGCTTGTTAATGTGGTTCTTGCTGTGACCTGCACTAGCTTGCATACAACTGCCATTATGGTTGCTTGTTTGAGCGCTGCGTTCGTTTCGTTGATGCTCGGCGACATCGGCAATACGGCGCAACTCGTTTGTGTCAACCGATTCCGTGAAGCCCAGCAAGCGATAGTTCGAGGTGTGTACCTTAAGAAGCATGACGGTATCGTCAGTGATGGCATGCTCGTAATCAGCAGGGTGTGTTTTGTTGGTCGTACCCACTTCAACCATGCGAGCCCCTGAGAGTTTCATGATATCAGGAATGCGAAAAGAGCCGCCAATTTCAACAAGCTCGCCTCGAGACACGATAACTTCGTGTTGCGTACTGAGCTCGGAAAGCACCAGCATGACAGCAGCAGCATTGTTGTTGACGGCAATAGCTGCCTCAGCACCTGTAAGTGTACACAGGAGCTGTTCGCAATGTGCGTGGCGGCTACCGCGCTGCATCCCTTCAACGTCATATTCAAGCGTTGAGTAAGCACGAGCTGTTTTGACAACTGCCTCAATTGCCTCATCAGCAAGTACGCTGCGTCCAAGATTGGTATGGAGAACCACGCCCGATGCATTGATAACGCGACATAATGATGGATTGAGCAGGGTTGCAGCTTGTTTGCAAACAAGCTGCGGGATATTGGTGGGGATAGTGTTAGAGCCATTTGTGCTACGTACAGCTGCCCTAATATCATTGAGTGTTGTGCGAGCAATATCGGCAATCAGTGGTCGTGGGAGCAAGTCTTCAAGCGCTTTAAGCTCACTGGATTCAAGAAGTTCTTCAACTGATGGAAGGGTACGCAGACGTTCGTTGATGCTGCTTGAAGCCATAGATTGCCTTTCATTTCCATGTGGCTTAGCTATGCCGTTGTGAATCGCTGAGGGTCTTCGTGGCAGAAGTTTGCACTTCATATTGCGGCCGCATTTTAGTTCTTCTAGCTGGTCAGTATACAGCATTGCACGCTACGGCTATCTTATGTGTTTCACTGGAGCACCACCGCGGTGGTGTAAAGCGCAACTGTGTATTGTCGAGCTTGTTGAGCGCGTCGTAACGATCTCGGTGGAAACTATCGAGATTATTCGCTCCCTGCTGTCACTGAACGAAAAGCCCTAGCCTTTCAATTGGTCTTTCGCGTGGAGGGTTTCTCAATAAGCTCGGAAGATACAGTATGCATTTTTAGTCGGATTCGTGTCTGCTTTAAGACGCATGCGTTTTCGCGGAGAAAGAATCGTTGCTCGCATCTCAAAAGAAACGCCAATAGAGCCATTCGCTCGCTTTAAGCTCAGTGCCTTATTGCCTGACGCTTTAGCCTCATCAGCGCAAGTCGGCTTCACTGAGGCTTACGTTCGCAAACGCTTTGGTGTGGGACAGATTCTGATTTTGCGAAAAAATAAAGAGATAAAACCCTCTCGTGCAGTGAGGAGATAAAGCGGGCTTGCGTCGGCGCCTCAACTCGGCTCTGACGCCGCAGAAGCCTCGAGCCGCGAAATCCGGGTCTCTCGGAGAGTTCTCGTGCGCGCCCCGCTGGCGGCCCGTCGAAGAGCCTGCGGGACTTTCCGAAGAAGAATATCTTGTGGGGCGTGTGTCTGTGTTGAGGAACCCTGTTCCTGCAGACGTGTTTTTAGGGCTTGGGTTTATTGAGAAATCCGGAAATCTTGCTGGCTAGGTGTTTGCGACAGCACACTTAAGTCTCTTGTCAAGATGTGTCCCTTGACACACATTGTTGTTTCTCTTCATGAGGTGGGCGTTATGCCCATTTCATGCTCGAAGCTGATGGCGAAGCTCGTATGCCGCTCGTAACCGACGGCGCGCGCCGCACCCTTGCTGCCGTGTTGTCATCGGCTTTGTCGCGAGTGGTGCGTCACGTTAATGCCGATGCAGATAGTGTGTTGCGTTGATGAGTGTGTAGCGCTATAGTGCTAACTTACGTCTTAACAGGTGTGCTCTGCGCAGCCTCAGTTACATAATAAGTGTGCAATACAAGAAGGACGGGCTATGGACATCATCCGCGCCATTGAGCAGCAACAAATCAATCCCAATGTTGCCGAATTTCATGTCGGGGACAACGTGAAGGTTCACTATCGTATTATTGAGGGTAGCCGCGAGCGCGTGCAAGTATTTCAAGGTGACGTTATTCGTCGTCACGGTCATGGCGCACGTGAGACTTTCACAGTGCGTAAGATGAGCTTTTCTGTTGGCGTTGAGCGTACATTCCCGGTGCATTCGCCAAAAATTGAAAAGATTGAATGTGTTCGTGAAGGACGCGTACGTCGCGCCAAGTTGTATTATCTGCGTGACAAAATTGGCAAAGCTGCCAAGATCAAACCAAAATCCCTACGTTAAACCCATACGTTTCGTACGTGCTATCAATGCGTCTTAACCCAAGGCGCATTTAGGTGCGATGGCGAGAGCAGCAAAAAGAAGCGGAGAGCGCGCAAGCACTACGGCACCAACAATTGCCGAATTGCGTGAACTTTTGCGTACTACCGACAAAACGCAGTTTGCTGTTATTGAACGATCCCTTGCAGCTGATAGTCGTACGGGTGTACAGAGTGCTCTCGCCTCTGCACGGCGACGCATAGAGGCCGCTCATGCAGAGCAGCAACGGCTTCAGTGCTTATATGAGCATGAAAATCATCTTGCCATAAAGCAAGGTGGAGCTGTAATCCTTGGGCTTGACGAAGTCGGTCGCGGATCACTAGCTGGTCCTGTTGCTGCAGGAGCTGTTGTGTTACCTCGAGAGCCCTATGTGGAGGGCTTAAACGATTCAAAGCAAATTTCTCCACCTCATCGTGCGCGTATAGCAAGCGCTATTAAGCATGTTGCTCATGCGTGGGCAGTTGCGTATGTTGAACCAGCTGACATTGATGCACAAGGCATGAGCGCAGCATTGCGCTTAGCGTTTTGCTCGGCGATAGGCATGGTGGAGGCTACCGGCCTTGTTGTAGACGTGGTGCTGATTGATGGTAATCCCATTTACTGTGATCCGCGTGAGGTATGCGTAGTCAAAGGTGATGCAAGTTGTGCCTCGATTGCGGCGGCATCTATTGTGGCAAAGGTTGAGCGCGATGCCCTCATGGAGCGTCTTGACAAGGAATATCCCGAATATGGTTTCGCTTCAAACAAAGGGTACGCCAGCAAAATACATATTGAAGCAATTCGACAGCACGGTCTTTCCCCAATTCATCGGGCTTCTTTTTGCGGAAATTTCATGCAACAAAGTCTGTTCTAGTATTACTACGCAACAATAAGGGTTATATACAAATCGAGCTACCACTACAACCAGCTCTTAAAACTATTTAGCAGAGAAATGACTTTCTACCACAAAGCCAAAATCACTAAAGA
>CAZXOF010000070.1:0-3933 GCA_964642255.1 uncultured Eggerthellaceae bacterium
TGCATATCAGCAGGTCAGAGGCACATACACGTCTCATAAACTGTCAAACTTAAGAGACTTCCATCATTTTTTAAGTATGTAATACGATAAAGCATGTCTTAAGAATCTTCAATCCTGTCATGTTTCTTTAAGCAATGAGCTTGCATCTTGGATATTTGTGAGTAGCATAGCTCACTGGCCGATATGCAGTTTGAGTTACGCATGCATTAAAACAGGAAAGGTTGATTATACCTGCATGGTATTGCAAGACGATAGAGAGCTTTCGTGTGATCAAACACATCACGAGAGCTCGTTGTTGCATGAACAGTCGTCGCATTCAGATATGTGCGAGCTGCCTGGTGAAACATACGACTACTCAGATGAAATAGGTGTAATAAACAACGAGACTCAGGCGTCTCGGCCACATAAACCAAGCCTGATCACATGCCTTGTTAATCAATGGGCGAATCGCTTACTAGGTGCGATGCATGATAAATCGTTCACTGCTCAGGGAGCCCAATATGCTGCACACCGTACTGCGCGTGACTTCATATGGAATGCCCTTGCCATCGGTTCGTGGGGTATGGTGTTTCCCATTTTGTCTATTGTGGCAACACAGGTCGTTGGCGCAGAGCAAGCAGGCATGTTCTCAATGGCTTTTGTGGTCGCTAATTTGCTTATGGTGTTAGCAAACTTTGGTGTGCGTACTTATCAGGTATCCGATCTTGATGAGCGTTATTCCTTTGCCGATTATCAAATACAGCGCTTTATTACTTGTGCAGTGATGATGCTATGCGGCATTTTCTATTGTTGTGTTCGAGACTACGATGATCAGATGTTTTTACTATGCATGGGTGTTTTTACTTATCGTATGGTTGATGGCCTTGCTGATGTATATGAAGGGCGCTTGCAGCAAGTTGACAAGTTCTATCTTGCAGGAATATCTCAAACGCTTCGTTCAGTAGTTGTTTTGGCAGTTTTTTCAATTTTACTTTTTGTAACGCGCAGTTTGATTGTTGCAGCCTTTGGTATGGCTGCTGTTGCGGTATTTTCGCTGCTTGTGCTGACCATCCCACTTACATATTTCGAATCACCAAAGTCGCACTCGTTTTCAGCAGCCAGTATTACTCGGCTTTTTCGGCACTGTTTTCCGTTGTTTATTTCGCTGTTTATGTATACGCTTATTGATTCAATGCCGAAATTTGTTATGGAAGGTATTTTGTCGTATGACAACCAGTTGTACTTCAATGCACTGTACTTTCCAGCGCAATTTATTCAGTTAGGCTCGCAGTTGGTTTATAAGCCAATGCTGGTACGCATGGCTGATGCGTGGGTAGATCACTCAAAACATCGTCGTTTCGATGTGGTAATTGTGCTCATCATGATAGTGATTGTGGCTATTGCAGGTCTCGTTGCCTTTGTTATGGCATGGATTGGCATTTCGGTCATGAGTCTTTTGTATGGTATTGACTTCGAAGGGTTCCGAGGGCTTGTCTTTGTCATGCTTGCTGGTGGTGCAGTGTTGGCAGGCGTCGACTTTTTGAATCAGGTTGTCACAATTGTACGATGTCAAAAAGACGTGACAACAGTGTACATGATTACCTTTGGTTTTTCGCTTTTTATACCATTGTTGCTTATAGAGTTCACCGGTTTACCGGGTGCGGTGTTGTCGTATCTGATTGTCATGAGTATTCTCTTCGTGCTGTTAGTGTGGGCATACATAAAGATACGTATTGTATTGATGCAACAGGCTAGGTCTCCTCACGTAGATGCTCGCACAGGTAAAACAACTCGTAGTAGGCAGGCATTACGCCGAACGAAACGAAATACTCAAGAAGATACGCGCGTACAAAAGTATATAGATAAAGGGCACAGCAAGGAAGCTTGCGATAAGCACGGACGTAGGGGCTTTAGAGGACATATAGCATGTGCAAAAGAGACAAAACACATACAAGAAGAACGCAGTATAAAAGACCATTCACCATCTTCTGTAGTAGACGCATCTCATAGGCAACACAAACGTATGTTTATAACAGCAGACAACAATCAGGACTCAAGGCCGTTCACCAGTGAAAATAGGAAGAAAGCATATACAATCTCAGATCGTGTTCATAAGAAAGTTCAAGCGCAAAAGCAGCATTGGCGCTTTGATGAAAGCGTTATCACGCGCAGGACACAGCGCCGAGACGGGCGCAATAACAAAGACACTGTAGCAAGTAATAATGACAAGATATGATATGAGGATATATCTTGAGCATACCCTCATATCATATGTGCAGAGAACTATAAATGTGATGAGTGTACACAGCCACGATCGAAGTTAAGCAGGTTTTGATAGTAAGAACTTGTTTGTTCAAGTTCAGCAGGTGAAGCATCAAGTAGCTGTGCTTGGTCGTGGCGAATATTGCCTTGGTGGATAAATACCACGCGATCAGCGCGTTCGGCACCAGTTAAATGATGAGTAATCATAATAATAGTACGATCCGCCAATGCTGTGAAGAATACATCAATAAGTGCTTGTTCTGTTGCTGGGTCAAGACCAGCAAAAGGTTCATCCAAAATCACGATTGGTGCACGCTGTAAAAGCACCCGAGCAAGAGCAATGCGGTGTACTTCACCGCCCGAAAACCCAAAGCCACTCTCACCAACTACTGTTGATAGCCCTTGAGGAAGCGCTGCAATGCGTTCGCCCAACCCAACAGCTTCAAGTGCAGCATAAGCCTCTTCTTTGCTTGCGCTTGAGCGTCCGATACGTAAGTTTGCAAGTAAAGTGTCGCGAAATACGTAAGGATTTTGTTCTATAACACCAATTGCGGAAACAATATTGGAACCAAAGGAATATGCTGGTTTTCCTGCGATGAGCGCCCATCCGGCATCGGGAGTTATATCTCCACGTATGATAGCGGCTATGGTTGATTTACCTACTCCGCTGCGTCCAAGCACGGCAAGCTTTTGTCCGACCGGAATATGAAGCGAAAGTCCATTGATGATAGGCGAGGATGCACAGGGATAGGTGAAGTGCACATTAATCAGATCAATATCGAAATGCTTTCCAAGAGTTGGAGCACTACTAGATTCTTGGCTGCGTGTTGTAGCTTGGTGGCTGGAGTCTGTTTGCTCAATTTTTTCGGGATCGGGTAGATCGGTCAGACGTTTAAGCGAATCGCGGTGAGCACAGCTTTCTTCGGCTGCCTCAGACACAGGTGCAAAAGCATCGATGAGGGGAATAATGCCAAGGCCAAAGGCTGCTATCCAGTTGAGCATGCCGCCTTGGTCTCCTTCGAAGGTTACTCCCGCCCATATGATCATGCTAACTATAGCAAGTGAAAACGCTGCTTCTATAAGAAGAGAGCGAAGGTGTGCAAACTGATCCATGCATCTTTCAAGACGACGCAGCGTTGCAGTTTTTTCTTCAACGCGCGTGCGATAGTCCTGTGAGCGTGCAGCATGTATCCAGTCGCCAACTCCTAAAATATTGTCAGTGAGATCGGCATAGAGATCAGAACGTAGTTGCTTGCGCTGTGCGTGGCGCGCGCCATTAACAAGTACTGAGATAAGAGGCAATACGATGACGATAACCCCGATGGTAAGAAGTAATACAAGTGCGACCCATAGATTAAAGCACCCCATAGCAATAACAAGTACAAGATAGAGTACCCAAGCTATGATACTGGGATATACGCAACGCAAATAAAGGTTTTGTAAATGTCCAATGTCGTCTGCCAAGAGTCCAAGAATATCTCCGGTGCGACGAGCTGCCTGCGCAGCTAGGCTTTTAGCAGAGACAGAGCGATACAGTTCATAGCGCATGCGTGAAGTCATACGCAGTACCCAATCGTGGCCTTGTAGTCGCTCGAAATAGCGCAAAATGGGTTTGCCGATACCAAAGATGCGAACAAAGATAAGGGCAAGGTGTAGCTCAAGAATGGTTTCAACTTCAGCCGATGCACTGAT
>CAZXOF010000070.1:3943-6260 GCA_964642255.1 uncultured Eggerthellaceae bacterium
GCAAAGGCAAGTGAGAGCACACCAAGCCCAAGTGCACCTGCCAATGTGCGCTTGTATCGTGCAAGATAGGGGGCAAACCAGCGATTCCACGTACTTCTTTGTTGCGAGTCGCTTGGTTTTTGTGTACTGGTATGAAATGTGTGTTGCGTGCTTTGATCGGCACTTAGGTGTGTACAGATAGTGTGTGCACTGTGATTTTGATGGTCGTCATGTGTTTGAGTGTTCTTGTGTGTAGTAGCTAATGGAGATAGTGCTGCATTTGAAGCGAGACCTTGAGAGCTGTGTGGTATTGGTATGGTGCAAGGTGCTTCCACGCCTGATGCATCGCAGCATGATGCGAGATCACTTGATGAGCTTATATGGGTTTCGCTGTTCGGTCGTGCAACACAGCTTGAGTTTGTTATGCGTATCAAAGGAGTAAGATCTACCTCACGCGCATTTCCCTGCGATGTTATATGTCCATTATCAAGAACGATTACCGTATCCATATCAGAGAGCCAGTGCAGGCGATGTGTCGCAAAAAATACAAGCCGCCCCTCCATAAGGGGTAGCATGCGCTCTTTGAGCTCATATTCTGTTTCTATATCAAGGTGTGCGGTTGGCTCATCAAAAATAATTACGCGCCGTGAGCGATCAACAAGTGCACGCGCAATTGCAATGCGCTGTGCCTCGCCTCCTGATAGTGCGCGCCCTCCGTCTCCCACTATAGTTTCAAGCCCTTCGGGTAGAGAGGCAACTAGTGTTGAGAGTCCAGCTGCATTGATGGCTTGCTCAAGGTCTACCTCCGAGGCGTCAGGGCGATAAAAGGCGATGTTGTCGCGTAGTGTCGCATGAAAGATATAGGGAGATTGAGGAATATAGATTACCTGAGAAAGCCAGTCTGTTTCACGCAAGCTTGACAGGCTTGTTCCATTAAGACACAAAGTTCCAGCGCTTGGATCGGTAAAACCTCCAATGATGCTGATAAGACTTGACTTACCTGCGCCCGAGGCTCCTACAATGCCAACACGTGTAAAGCCTTGAATCGAAAGCGATACTCTATCAAGTGCTTGGTAGCCGTCGTAGTCAAGACTTATATCGGACACGGTAAGTGTTGAGCTTGCATCCCAAGATAAAAGAGGTAGGGTTCCTGCTGGCTTGGTTTCATCGCGAACAAGTGCGATGGTTTGTTCAAGGGCGTTTTTGCCATCAAGGGTTGCATGATAGTCAGAAGCAAATTCACGTACCGGACGGAAATATTCTGGCACGATAACTAATACAAGCAGGGCAGGAAAGAGATTTAAGTCCCCGTCAACAAGCCGAAAGCCAAGCATAATGGCAACTGCGGCAAGCGATCCGGTGGCAAACATGTCAAGTACCGCACCTGAAAGCGTTGCTGTACGCAGGGTTTTCATGGTAAGTGCACGGAAACGTTCACTTGCAGCAAAAATGCTTTCTGCTCGTGAGGTAACAAGGCCGAAGAACCGCAAAGTTGAGGCTCCACGCATTGAATCGACGACATGGTTGGCAAGTTCGTCAAACTGCGACAGGCGTCGCGTTGCCTCTGCCTTTGCTGTTGCGCCAAGGAGCACCATGTACAAAATAATAAACGGAAAGGCGATAAGCGCGATAAGACCGGTTACCCAGTCGTTGGGAAAGACAAAAATAAGAATTTCAAGCGGTATGATGACAAGCGCACACATGCGTGGCACAACCAAGCGCAGATAAGTTTCGATCTCATCTACTCCTTCAATGGCTGCGGCAGTAATGGCGGCTGTACCCTTAGTCTGTACAAGGCGTGGACCTTCGTCAAAAACGCGAGTAAGCATTTGTGATCGCAGATGTGCAGCAGTTTTGCGTCCGTAGTTTGCTGCAAGCATGTCGGTGGCAACTAGCAGGCAGCGGCGTAATACGGCAAAGGTAATAACGCCGCATAGAAACGGGATCTGATCGATAATGGAGCCTGCATACCACAGATTTGTTAGTGCTGTTGCAAGTGCTAATGAAAAGCCGATGATGGTAAGTCCTGAGAGGGCGGTAAGTAGAGCAACCTGCATGAAAAGTGCACGGATGCCGGGAAGCGTAAACACAAGTTTATCTATCACAAAATACCTTTCGGTTGCCTGTTGATGTGTAATACGTTAGAGCAAAAGGTCTTGCTTTAAAGATATGCCTGATTAGTTTCAGGCATGACTGCGCATGAGGTAAAAATATGCGTGACTGAGTGCATGTTATGATAGCGTATAAGCTAAAGCAAGGTCGCTCTTTACAAGTGTAAATACACTAAATCATGGTGAAGATATTTATGTATGTAATGTTTCTACCTGTATAGCAGGCG
>CAZXOF010000071.1:0-6040 GCA_964642255.1 uncultured Eggerthellaceae bacterium
CCATCCGATAGGGCTCTGAGTGATGAAGCTCTGACCACACAACAGCATCACCCCACCTTGGAATAGCCCCCTTCAAGCCTGTCTCTTCCATCTAGGTGTTCCTATATTGCAGCGACAGATCGATCTGTTGGCATGATGCGCAAGATTTCTGCGACAAGTAAAGGATTTAGGGAGTGCATGCAGCACCACCAAAATATTGCTTTGATGCGTCTTTCAATAGAAAGACCTCTGTGGTCTCTAAGCATTGCGCGGAGCCGCGCGCTTACCCCGCCTTCAATTCTATTGTTGGTAGAAGGAAGAGATCCACTTTCAATAAGGTCTTTGTCTAGATAGGCAAAAAGCGTCGAGGCGTTTATTAGTCTTGCAAGTGAGCGTCTAGCTTTTACAAGTCTTTCGTGTATGAGATGAAACCTGTTATCTTCTCCCGGCATTCTCTCTGAGAGATACTCATCCCAGCGCAAAGACCAGTTCAAAAACTCGTCTACCCCTTACAACCAGGTATTTAGCATACCCGAAAAAACCTTTTGTGTTCGGTTCAACTTGAAAATCAAGATTTCTGGCAAGACTCTTTCTGACAAAAGACCTTTACAAGAGACCCAAAAACTTTGCTAGCTAATGCGGTATTATGAGCGGCATGCGCTTGTGCATGCAACAAGCGTGTTGCCCTACAAGGAGGATTCATATGCAAATTACTTCGGCAGAGATCAGCAAAACACTTGAGATGGTAAGCGAACAGCATTTTGATATTCGCACCATTACCCTCAGTCTTAATATTGCCAACTGCGCCCATGATGACGTTCATGTTGTCGCGCGCAAGGTGTATGACCGCCTGACGCACGCTGCCGCAAACTTGGTTCCAACCGCCGAACAGCTTGAACGGGAATATGGCATTCCCATTGTTAATAAGCGTATTGCAGTTACACCTGTCGCTGAGGTAAGCGCCGCTGTAACAGCAGACGACCTTACCCCCATTGCCGCAGCACTCGATCGTGCGGCTCAGGAAGTAGGAGTTGACTTTGTTGGAGGCTTTTCTGCTCTTGTACACAAGGGCGCTACGACCTCGGACAAAAAGCTTATACACTCTATTCCCTCTGCACTTGCCGAAACCAATCGCGTGTGCTCATCGGTTAATGTTGGATCAACGCGCGCCGGCATCAATATGGATGCAGTCCTTACCATGGCACATATTATTCGAAAGGCCGCCGAAGCTACAGCTGAACGTGACTGTATTGGAGCAGGCAAACTTGTGGTGTTCTGTAATGCTGTTGAGGATAATCCTTTCATGGCAGGTGCTTTCCATGGGTCAGGCGAGGCCGATGCCGTTATAAACGTAGGCGTATCAGGACCAGGTGTTGTGCGGGCTGTACTGACCAACATGCCCGATGACGCTAACATGACAGCAATTGCCGAAGCCATTAAAGCTACCGCATTCAAAATTACTCGCACTGGCGAGCTTATCGCATACGAAGCAAGCAAACGTCTTGGCGTGACGCAGGGCATTCTTGATCTCTCGCTTGCGCCTACGCCTGCCGAAGGCGATTCGGTTGCTGCAATACTTGAGGCTATTGGCGTAGGCACCTGCGGCGGCCCAGGCACAACAGCAGCGCTAGCTATGCTTAACGACGCTGTCAAGAAAGGCGGAGCCATGGCTTCATCGTCAGTTGGAGGATTATCGGGCGCATTTATTCCCGTATCGGAAGATGCAGACATGATTCGCGCGGCTGCGAGTGGAGCACTGTCACTTGAGAAGCTTGAAGCTATGACCTGTGTATGCTCGGTTGGACTTGATATGGTTGCCATACCGGGAGATACTTCTGTTGAGACAATCTTTGGCATTATTGCTGATGAATGCGCCATTGGTATGATCAACAATAAAACGACCGCTGTTCGCATCATCCCTGCCATTGGAAAACAAGTAGGCGATTGCCTTGATTTCGGGGGACTGCTTGGGTCAGCGCCCGTTATGCCGGTCAATGCCTATGCAGGGAGCGTATTTGCACACCGTGGTGGCCGGATGCCCGCTCCTCTCAATGCGCTTAAAAATTAGATTGGTGATAGTAAAAAGCGATCTAGGGATGTAGATACACGCATACGAGACAATAGGATAGATCTTGTCCACATGAGGATGCCTAAACGTTTATGCATGCAAGCATGCGTTTGGTAAGCAGGAGCTGGGCAAACGCATGCTTAGCGAAAACGCATATCAAGTCGATAGCCCACGCTTCGTACTGTGACAATTTCGACATTGCCCATGCCGTTAATTTGTTTGCGCAGGCGATTGATATGCACGTCAAGCGCATGGCTGGTTGGGTTCGCATCGGAATCCCACGCTGTTGCAAAGAGTTGCTCGCGCGTAAAGGCACGACCAGGATTGGAAGCAAGCTTATACAAAATAAGAAATTCCTTGTGCGTCAAAAAGACTTTGCGGCCATCGCACTCCACCGAAAATCCGGCAGGATCAAGCGTGATGCCACCAACACGAACGACAGAATCAAGCGGTCCGGGAAGAATAGCTGAGCCCGGGGAAGAACCGGACAGCCTTTCGTAGGCATCATCTCGCACAATGCGCACCTCGCTATCAAAGCCAAGGCGCATGAGTGCAGAACGAATGGCTGCAGCCTCATTTGCTTCGCTGTCGGATACTAGAATGATCGGCATAACACTATTCCTTCCCTATTGCCTCTTTTCATATACTCTATGAGATGATTAGTATTTCACCATAACCCGCTTCGCGCATATGAAATCACCATCTCTTGTAAGAAACGTATAGATAGCGCAGAGTGCTCATAAAATATCTGGTTTTCACTGTATCGATTCACTCTCTAGTCCCCATACGGCACTTGAACACCCCAACTTTTGCGTGTTGTCCGTCGCAACGTAATTGCCATTTCTTTATATCCAGCATCTGAGCAGGTCGTAATGATTTTTAAGCTTGTCTGTATATTTTTGAACGGCTCATGAAAAAAGGGAGTTTCGCTCATGAATTGCGCGGATTGCACGTCGTAGTTGGGCCTCAGTACCGCTAGCGTTGGTAGGCAGCTTACATTGCCACAGACATCTGACTTATCCACGCAACGCCAATCAAAGGAATACAAGGAGATCCCATGATAGAGGTCAGCAAGCTTACGAAACGCTACGGTACTACACCTGCACTCCGCGATGTTTCATTTTCCGTGGCCGACGGTGCAATCTGTGGCCTACTGGGGCCAAACGGCGCCGGCAAATCGACCACCATGAACATCATGACGGGCTGTATCGCAGCAACTTCGGGTGAGGTGCGCTACGACGGGCTTGAAATCTATGAGGATCGCGATATTGTGAAACGCCAGATAGGTTATCTGCCCGAACAACCTCCGTTATATCCCGACATGACACCTTTTGAATACCTACACTTCGTCGCGCGGGCTAAGGGTATTGCAAGAAAAGAGGTAGCGAAGGCACTTGATCGCATTATTGAAGAGTGTGGCATTAGTGAGGTTGGTCATCGCTTAATCAAATACTTATCAAAAGGATACCGCCAGCGCGTTGGAATTGCTCAGGCCCTACTTGGTGATCCGCACGTTGTCATTCTTGATGAGCCAACGGTAGGACTTGACCCCTTGCAAATCATTGAAATCCGCGCACTCATTAAAGAGTTAGGGCGCGATCGCACCATTATTGTGAGCAGTCACATTCTGTCTGAGATACGTACCCTATGTAATCAAATTGTCATCATTGCGCACGGACAACTCATAGCAAACGATACACCCGAAGGGCTTGAACGTGCCTTCGCTGGCCCTCCCGTTACCACTCTACACATTAGGTCACCAGAGATCGACGTGCGCACAGCGCTTGACTCGGTACCCCATATCGCAGCTATCGAAACAGTACCCCACGATGAAGAAGGCATCTGCGCGCTCACGGTCGAAGCCGAACAGGATTTCGACATACGCGAAGAGCTATTTTGTGCTCTTACCACAGCTCAACTTGCTGTCGTGGAGTTCTCAACTAAAAGCGTGTCTCTTGAGGAAGTTTTCGTAAATCTCACCCGACAAGCAAACCTGAGTGAAGACGCGACAGAAGAAAACGAAGAAGAAGATCAGGCGCAGTTACGTGATGCCAACCAAGAACACAAGACAAACCCCAATGAACTTGGTGTCACAACCGCAAACGTTACCGAATCCGATGCAGATACATCCGAAGGGGGGCAGTCGTGAGTGCCGTATTTATGCGCGAACTTCGCGCGTATGTAACCACCATGACAGGATGGAGCTTTTGCGCACTCGTACTCCTGTTCATTGGTATCTACATGACTATCTACAACTTTCGAACCGGTCTTGGGCATTTCGAATACGTGCTATCCGGCTCATCATTTATCTACCTTATGGCGATCCCGGTGCTTACCATGCGCTCGTTTGCTGAAGAGCGCCGCCAAGGAATTGACACCTTGCTTTATTCGTTGCCTATTCCGTCATGGCGCATTGTGTTGGGTAAGTTTCTTGCCATGGCTGTCGTGATTGCTATCCCAACCCTTATAGCATCTGCATACCCACTTCTGTTAACACTTTTTGGTACGGTATATCTTCCTACTGCCTATGCATGTATTCTGGCTTTTTATTTGCTGGGTATATCCCTTGCGGCAGTTGGTATGTTTGCTTCATCGCTATGTGAGAGCCAAACAAGTGCTGCGGCCGTGTGTTTCACCCTGCTGCTTGCCGACTACTTCCTTCCTAACCTTGCCTCGTTTGTACCCAGTGGTACAGCGTGGGCAGTTGTCATTGGCAGCATCGTCATTGTACTTATAGCTGTAGGGCTGCTCACTCTCACAAGAAACCTGCTGTTTTCTAGCATCATTGGTATTGCGGCCGAAGTCGCCCTCATTCTTACTGCTCTGTTTGGTGATGGCATCCTTGATGGCTTTATACCTGATTTGCTTGATGGGCTGTCTCTGTTCGATCGCTTCTCACCCTTCGTGTATGAACTCATTGATGTTGCTTCAATTGTTGCTTACCTTGGTGCGGCAGCCATCTTCATTGTCTTGACCACGCATTCCTTTGAAAAGCGGCGGTGGTACTAATGAGAAAACGTAAATTTAAGTTCTCATACACGCGGCCAAGCATTGAACAGATAAAAAATTCATTTACAAACCGATCGTTTCGTGCGGGCAGCTATTCGATTACTGTCTGTATTGCAACCATTGCCTTGGTTGCAGTGATAATGGCTATAGTGGGACTACTGCCTTCAACCTATACAAGTATTGACATCTCGGAAAACGAAACCTCAACATTATCCGATGATTCTATAAGCTATGTAGCTAATCTTGAGGAAGATGTTGTGATCTATCTCATAGCTGAAGAAGGCAACGAAGATACATACTTAACCAATCTTTTAGCGCGCTATGCTGATGCAAGTTCGCATATAAGCATCGTACAACGCGATCCTATACTCTATCCTGCGTTTACCGAACAATATACCTCTGATGCTTTAAGCGATAACAGCCTTATTATTACCTGTGGTGATAATTACGAAATCATTTCCAACTCGTCACTATACGAAATCACCAGTTATTACGACGTAAGCTTCAACGGAGAATCCGCCATTACCAATGCCATTGTTGGCCTCACCAGTGAAGATCTACCTATTGTCTATACTCTTACTGGACATGGGGAAAGCTCGCTTCCTGCATCCTTTGAATCGAACCTGATTGATGCAAACTACCAAGTAGAGGAACTTAATCTGCTCACGCAAGATACAGTTCCCGACGATGCCGACACCATCATTATTTATTCACCGGCATCAGATATTTCAGAAGATGAGCTTGAAAAGCTACTGACTTACTTAGATGGCGGAGGAAGTCTGTTGCTTATAACCAACTATTCTGTTACCGATACACCTAATCTTGATACACTCACAGCAAGCTTTGGTCTTGAAGCGGTTGAAGGTGTGGTGGTTGAAGGGTCAAGTGGAGCGAGTTTATCGGGGTATCCGTACTGGATTATTCCCACCCTTGGCTCAACTGATGCTGTTGGTGGTCTCGATTCTAGTATCAACATTTTAGTAC
>CAZXOF010000072.1:0-6013 GCA_964642255.1 uncultured Eggerthellaceae bacterium
GCATGTGCCTCTTGAGCAGAAGCATCCAATACCTGAACCGATATTGATGTATCGGATGAACTTGTAGAGTTATCACCTTGCGCAAAGGCTGTTGCAGATACAGATGATGCAGCGAGGGTGAGGGCAAGAACTCCTGCAAGCAATTTTTTCATTATATGGGGTCTTTGTATCTTCATCTAAGCCTCCTTTACAGACCCGCTTATCAACATACATACACAGACTGGTTATAAGAATAACTCCATTTGGTGGACAGGCGCAACTAAACATCCCGCACAATCTATAGTGGCTGCATTTGAGAACTTGGTGTGAACACTTACGGAATACCAAAGAGTAAAACATCCAAACGATAGTACGTTTTGAAACCTACAGCGCCCTTCATAGCGCTCTACAACATCCTCAAAAAGCTGAGCTCCCAAATGCTATAACGCCTCTAGCCACTCAATAACGGCAGCAATATGTGATTCCGGGGTCGAAGCTCCAGCTGTTACACCAACCGACGCACAACCACTAAACCATGCCAGAGCAAGTTCCTCGACCGATTCAATATGAAAGGAGTGGGGGCAGGCTCGCGCGCAAATCTCGGCAAGACGTGTGGTATTTGATGAGTTTCGCCCACCAATAACAACCATGGCATCCACCCGAGATGCAAGTTCTGCCGCTGCTTCTTGGCGCTGACGTGTCGCAAAGCACACGGTATCGCGCACTTGCGGGTTGCAACCAAGCTCGCGCAGGCGCGTTACCACTGATGACAGCGCATCGCGTGTTTGCGTGGTTTGCACCACAACACCAACCGGATCACATACACCATACGGCACCTCATTGGCGCTGCCAACTACCACAGCACGTCCACCCCGATCACGCGCGTAGGCAAGCAATCCTTCAACCTCGGGATGTCCGGCCTCTCCAACGACCACCACCAAGCAACCTTGATCGGCAAGTTCAGCAGCTGCTTTTTGTGCACGTTCAACATGGGGGCAGGTTGCATCAATAACATCAAAACCGTGTTCAGCCAAGCTACGCTGGACTTCAGGTCTTATCCCATGGCTGCGAATAAGAACGGTAGTGGTATCTATGTCGTCAAGTGTATCAGCTGATTTCAAACCCGAAGCAGCAAGCTCGCTTACAACACGCGGATTGTGGATCAGCGGCCCTAAAGTTGTTGCAGATTCTCCCTGAGCAAGAGTATCTTGTGCTAAATCAAGTGCCCGCTGCACCCCATAACATGCCCCGGCATACTGTGCTTTTTCAACCCGCACAGTCCTACACCTCCTTTGATGTGCTGGTGTTTAGTGCTGCATTGTCAAATGAATCAGAAGAAATACTAATCGAGACACCGTTTTGAACAGCAGCAGAGACTTCCTGTGTAGAGGCATTTTGGGTAGGGATACCCTGTGCGACACAAATTGCCTCTTCAACTGTGCGTCGGGGAATAGAATGAGATAGAAACGCTTCAGAAAAATCGCGACTTTCGGGAAACAGTTCTTGCATAGGCACCTCTTCAGGAGCAACACGCTGCGAAAGCGCGAAACATTCACGCATGGCATACCATGTACAAGCCTCTAGACGGTCGGCCTTTGGCAAAAAATCGAAATCCTCTACTACTATCGGGTCTCCGTACTCGATAGTCACTTTCGGGAAGTGCACCCAGCGTCCTTTTTGTTTGATGTATTCTGCATTACGCACCGTCATGGGCAAAATGGGCACCTTGCCTAACTTTGCAATAAAAGCAGCTCCTGCATGCAACTTAGGAATCTGCGATCCCTTACCACGCCGCGTACCTTCAGGTAAAATACCAACAAGCTCACCATTTTTCAGCATACGCGTTGCTCGTTTAATTGCGCTGCGATCAGCCGAGTCACGCTTGACGGGAAAAGAGCCTACACGTGTAAGCATTTGCCCCATGAAGCCTCCTGCGTTATCAAAAAGACTTTCACGACCCATCAGGCGCACCCACTGTGACGGCCGCCCCGCAAGATAGATAAAGACAACATCGAAAAAAGATGTATGATTACACACAACTACTGCCCCGCTGCGATCTTTGAAAGCACGTAGGTTTTCACGCTTATCAACGCGATAGCGAAACAATAGCTTTAATACCAAGCCAACACATACAAAGGTGAGGTTCCCAAACCAATGCGGTATTTGTTTATCGCGTGATGTGCCACCAAGCGGACGATCCCACATCTGCTCTTGGGATAAAAACATAGTGCGCCCCTAGTCTGCACTGTGATTAGTGACAGGCACGTCTCCGTAGCTCTGTGTCATGCGCATACTTATGCCACCATTAATGTTGCCAGTGGCAGCCATCGCCTTACTATCAGATGTTTGCGCCATTGCTTGCCTTGCAAGAGAGCAAATAGTTTCAATCACATCTTCAATGTAGCAACCAGTTGAATCAAGTACTACGGCATCATCGGCGGGGCGCAATGGCGAAGTAGCTCGTGATGAATCACAGTCATCACGTTGTTTGATTGCAGCAAGTATCTCGGCGTAGTCAATTGAACCGATGCCTTGATCAACGTTTTGGCGCACACGACGATGCGCGCGCTCTTCAGCAGATGCTGTTAGAAACACCTTAAGCTCAGCATCGGGAAAAACAGTGGTTCCAATATCGCGACCTTCAACCACGTAATTCCCTGTATTTCCTATGCGTCGCTGCTGGTCAACAAGGGCAACTCGTACCGATGGAGCCGCTGAGACTGGCCCTACCGCATGATCTATCTCGGCAGTGCGAATTTCTTTTGTGAGCTCTTTGTCGTCAAGAAACACACGTCGAGGTATAGGACTTTCTCCCTCATGACTAAACGAAACTTCACAGATACGTGCAAGTTCACCTAATGCTACATCATCATCAAGCGAGATACCCTTATGTAGAGCTTGCCATGCAATCACCCGATACATTGCTCCTGTATCAAGGCATGAAAAGCCTAGTTTTTGAGCAACCGCCTTTGCAACTGTTGATTTTCCTGCACCGGAAGGCCCATCAATAGCAATAATCATTGCGCAAGCCTTTCAATATCGGCAAGAAAAGTAGGATAACTCACTGAACAGGATTCAAAACCTACAACATCAATCCAGCCATCACTAAGGCATAATCCCGCAAGAGCCCAGGTCATAGCAAAACGGTGATCCTTGTGTGCATCAAAGGTCATACCAGAGGCAACACGTAAGCCCGGTTGACCTTCAATATAGAGATCATCTCCTTCTGCCCATGCGTCAACACCTATGCTTTCAAGTCCGTCAATGATTGCTTGCAAACGGTCGGTTTCCTTGACGCGAAGCTCGCCAACTTCACGAAATACCGTAATGCCTTGTGCGGTTGCTGCTACCAGTGCAAGCACGGGAATCTCATCAATAAGTGAAGCTATTTTGTCTGCCGGGATTTCACAGCCATGCAGCCCACGTGTATAGCAGCACGAGATTGTTCCAAACAGCTCTTTGCCTTCAGCTCCGCGTGAATGCACCGATACATCAGCTCCCATACGCTCAAGTGTGCGTACAAAACCAATACGTGCCACATTCAGGCTTACCCCTTCAACCTGTACGGCAGAGCCAGATTTGAGCGCAGCTGCACACATTAAAAAGGCCGCCGATGAAGGATCACCCGGAACACATACCTCGCAAGCATGCGGAATAATTGGGCCGGTTACCGATGCAGTTTGCTTTGCCGCCGTTGTAGGCACACCGTATTCAGGAAGCATAAGCTCGGTATGATTGCGAGAAGATGCGGGCTCAGTAAGTGTCGTAGTGCCCTTGGCATAGATACCAGCAAGTAGTACTGCGGTTTTCAGCTGAGCAGAAGCCATAGGGGCACTATAGGTAAGTGAATGAAGATTAGGCGTTCCCTGCTCAGTAATCGGAAGCGTTTCTTTGCCCGCAGGTTCAAACGACACTCCCATTTTCATAAGCGGAGCTGTAATGCGCCGCATAGGACGGCGACACAAAGACTTATCACCCGTGAGTGTAACCCGTATATCCCACGGCGCAAGCATACCCATAAGTAAGCGTGCAGTTGTACCTGAGTTCCCGCAGTTTATTGGTTCATCAGGCTGGCAAGGACCCTGTGCGCCCCATCCGGTAATACCACCTGCAAGGCTGCCGTCAAGCTGTTTTTCTAAAGTGACTTGCGCTCCAAGTTGCATAATCGCGCGAATAGATGAGCGAACATCATCGGAGTCAAGCACACCAGCAAGCGTTGAGGTACCTTCGGCCATTGCTGAAAACAAAACGGCACGATGCGAGATGCTTTTGTCTCCAGGCACACGCACCGATCCTTTCAACGGAGTACGCAGTGCAGTAATACGCGTTGGAAGGTGAGATACTTCGTGATTTGACAGAGATTCTTGCTTATCCGACATGACTGTGCTCCTTCGCACTCAGTGGCGAGAATGATACGGAAAAGCCCGCATCAATTAGTTTTGCAGACAGCTGCCCAATATCTCCCTCATCGGTTAATACTAACGACAACAGGGCAGTATCTTCGGTAATGTGATCGATCTCAATTGACTGAATATTACAGCCAACCGAACTTGCAATAGTAGTTGCTTCGGCAAGCACACCACGACGGTTCTCCATGGGAATACGTACTTCAAGGAGCCGCTCGGTTGAGGGAACCCATTCTGCTGGTAGCGCACGTCGCGCCTCAGCTGCTTCCGTCAGAAAGCGAGTAACCTCTGTACGGTTACCTGAGCTTAATGCCTCGCGAAAATGCGCAAGAATGCCTTCCATCTCAGCAATGCCGTCTACAAGTGCGTGCTCATTATCAAACGCAATACCACACCATAGCTTCGGCGAACCCGCGGCAATGCGCGTAGAGTCCTTAAAACCACCTGCCGCAAGTCGCATGAGTGATCGACGTTCATCGGCATGATCACACGCAAGTTTCATCAATGCCGATGCCACAACATGTGGTACATGGCTCACCACAGCAACCGCACCATCATGCTCTTCGCGTGCAAGAGAAACAACACGCGCCCCAAGCGAGGTTATCAGTTCATGAAGACGCTGAAAGTCTTCAGGTGGGGTATCGGCATCGGGACACAAGATCCAGTGTGCACCGCGAAATAAATCGCTTCGCGCACCCTGTATGCCGTTTACTTCAGAACCTGCCATAGGATGCCCCGGTACGTAACGTTCGGGATGTAGTAGTGTTTCTGCAGCAAGAGCAGAGATACGCGCCTTTGTAGAGGAGGTATCGGTTACCACGCCGGCATAACTCCACGCTGCAAGTGATGCAAAGTAAGGCTCGGCAGCAAAAGCGGGAACTGCAAGAACAAATAGATCACACTCGGTGCGCACGAAGTGTTCAAACGCAGGATCATCAGGCAAACAAGCAAGGTCAACCCAGCCCCGCTCACACGCGCCTTCACGCGCACTTTGCGACATATCAGCACCCACTATATAGGTGTGTGGTGCTACCTGCTTTACTGCCGCAGAGAGTGAGGCCCCAATCAATCCCACACCCACAACAGCAATGCGAGCAAAGCCTGTTATTTCACCTTGTGAGGAATGCGACACCGCTGTGCGAAATACGCCCTTTCCCGTCTGTTTGCCCGCCTTCATATTGTATGTTGTCCTGTCTTGTTTTCTCTATAGTGACTCAAAACCCACGGTATCAGCTGTTTTTGAGCCGCCATTTTATCACGTCATTTCTATATCAGCAGCTTGACACAAGGTCTCTAACTCCTGCTTAGAAAGCTTACGCCACATACCACGCTCAAGATCGCCCAAACACAACGGGCCAAAGCGGTCACGATGGAGTGCCATTACTTCATGTCCACAGGCTCCAAACATGCGTCGTACTTGTCGCTTACGCCCCTCAACAATGCTTATACGCACCAAGCTTGTTCCGCGTATTCGCGTACCACGCGCCCCATGCATAGCACGCCCACCGCGTCGAGCAGCACTTGCACCAGGCTGCCTACCACCCATACACGCTTGTGCACTGCGTGCCGTATCCCCTATCAACACCTCAACACGGGCAGGAAGCGTCATACCATCGGAAAGCTTCATA
>CAZXOF010000073.1:0-5982 GCA_964642255.1 uncultured Eggerthellaceae bacterium
TAAGCAGATTCTTTAGTGATTTTGGCTTTGTGGTAGAAAGTCATTTCTCTGCTAAGTAATCACACAGAGGCTGTGTCATTAGTTGGCACACCTTCTCTTCGGATCTTAAATCAGAGTTTTTGGAACATCTTGATCAAATTTTTATCGGGACTTTTTTAGAAAAAATCAGTTATGTTGCAAAAGTGTGAGAACTTTATTTCTCTCAATTTCTTACCATGTTCAGTATGGGTCTTAGCACTCGCTTGACGAGGCTGCTAGAATGAGTGCTAAACAAATAGGCATAAGACAAGTTTCACTGAAATAGAGACAAGTGTTACACAAGCTTGGTGATAGAGAAGGGAAGCGCTTATCTGTGCTCTCCGATAGACGACAACGCGTTCTGCAAGCACTTATCGAAGAATATGTGGCTCGCGCACTGCCAGTGGGGTCGCGTACGCTGGCAGAAGCGTATCACCTTGGTGTGAGCTCGGCGACTGTTCGCAATGAATTATCAGCACTTGAGGATGAAGGCTATATTACTCAGCCACACACTTCTGCTGGTCGTGTGCCAACCGATTATGGGTATAGAGCCTTTGTTGATGATTTATTGGCAACAGGTATTACCTCAAGTGCTGAGGGTTGTGAGCAGGTTATCTCTGAGCTCAAAAATTGTGCAGGTGAGCTTGATGGTTTGCTTGAGCAGGCGTCAACAGCGCTTGCACGTCTGACAAACTGTATGTCGATTGTTATTGCTCCAAGCGTATTGAATCTGCGTATTAAGCAACTAACTCTTATTTCGCTTCATCCTCGTCGTGCAGTTGTTGTCTTAGTTACTGAAGATGGTCAGGTGTTTAATCGGCAGATAGACTTTGAAGTTGATGTTGATCAGGTTGATCTTGCGCATGTACAAAACTTTTTGAATGATGCACTTCTTGGGCAAACTCTCACCGAGGTCGAAGAGGGCTTAGTACGTGGTTTGGACGAGTCCTTTCGTAATCCGCTTGTGCGTATGGTGCTTGATGAGGTGCTGTCATGTCTTACTGAAAACGTTGCCGGAAAAACACATCAAGGTGGCATGAGTACGCTGTTTACACAACCAGAGTTTGCCCAGTCCGAAGCATTGCTACCCGTCATTCAAGTGCTTGAGGACAATACGGTGCTCTTGCAAATCCTTGATGATGCAGCAGGTGGTTGCGAGCCAACGGTGCGTATTGGGAGTGAGAACGGATCAGAGAATCTTGCCGGAGTTTCGGTTGTTGCAAGTCATTATGGACGCGGCAATGCTGCTGGAGTTGTAGCAGTTATAGGCCCTACCAGAATGGATTATACCAAGGTAATTCGCGCTGTTCGAGCTGCAAGTACAGCGCTTCAGGATGTGTAAGATTTGATAATAAGCTGCAACACACTGGCCGCGTGAGAGAAATGGTTCTAGCAATAAGGTAAAACAACAGTGACGCAGTACGAGTATGTATGCGTAACAAAAACGGAAAGGCAAAGCAATCGCAATGGCACAAAACCTCTATAGCATTCTTGGTGTTGATCGAGGCGCTTCTGATGATGAGATTAAAAAGGCATTTCGGAAAAAGGCGCGCGCTTTGCACCCTGATATCAATAAAGCACCCGATGCAGAAGAGCGTTTTAAGGAGCTCAACGAGGCGTATGATGTGTTGTCTGATCCTCAAAAGCGCGCACAATATGATCGCTTTGGAACTATTCCTGGTGCTGCGGGGTCGAATCCTTTTTCGCAGGGTGCAGTTGATTTTGAGGATCTGTTTGGTGGATTTGGCATGGGGGATATCTTCAGCTCCTTTTTTGGAGGCTCAGCTGCGGGTGGCCGTCAAAGTGTGCGCAAAGAAGGTCGCGACATGGGGGTTGGTTTGCGTGTGACCCTTGAAGAGGTTGCCACAGGGATTAAAAAGGAAATTGTCTACGATCGCCTTGCGCCATGTACAGATTGCGATGCCACGGGTCTTGGCAAAGATGGAAAGCTTGTCAGCTGCACTCAATGTAATGGTTCAGGACGCGTAGTGACCGTACAACGTACGTTTTTAGGCGATATGCAGTCGGCATCAACCTGTCCTGATTGTGGTGGCACGGGTGAGCGCGTGGAAAATCCGTGTCCAGAGTGCGATGGTCAAGGACGTGTGCCTGATCGCCAGCGCGTCTCGGTTGAAATACCAGCAGGTATTCGCGATGGACGACAACTGCGCGTGTCAGGATATGGCGAGGCTGGCATGAACGGTGCACAGTCGGGCGATCTCATTGTGACGGTAAACGTTTTGCTCCATGATTTCTTTGAACGAGATGGCGAAAACCTTCATGCGCGGGCACGTGTATCAATGGTGCAAGCAGCACTGGGAGCCACTATTGAACTTGACGGCATCATTAAAGACGAAACGGTGTTGGTGAATATTCCTGAAGGTTGCCAAAATGATCAGGTAGTTCGTGTCAAAGGGTCTGGTTTGCCGCGTTTGCGTAGCGATGCACGTGGAGATTTGTATGTGCATATACACGTTGAGATTCCAAAGCGTCTTTCACGACACGAACGTGAACTTCTTGAGCAGCTTGCCAACGAGATGGGGACAGATGTGGCGCATCCACGCACTCCGTTGCAAAAACTACGTGACGCTTTTAACTAGGTTCTCTTCAATACACCATTGCACCCATTTTTGTATACATAGAGCATGCAAGCACAAGCGCTTGCATGCAAGGAGCTTGTGAGCACGTGTGTTCGTGTTGTAAGTGGATGGAAATAGCCATGTCTCTTCCGCATTTTTACCTTGATGGGCAAGTAATTGCTTCTGAAACAGAAAGCGTGTTTCCGCTGCACCTTTCATTTGCTGATGTACGCCATTTTCGTGCGCTGCGAATCGTGGCGGGTGAGCGCATTGCTGTTATCGATGCGCACAATGATTACTTTATTTGTGAAGTTGTTGATACAGCAGAGCACAATCCGCTTGTACGTATTGCGAAGCGTATGGAATCGAGCCAGGTGATCCCAACGGTTATTGTTGTTCAAGGATTATCAAAGGGCGAGAAGATGGATGTGGTCATACGGCAAGGCACCGAGATAGGTGTGAGCGCGTTTGTGCCGATGATCTGTGAGCGCTCTGTTGTACGGCTTGATAAACGGAGAGCTGCTGCACGATTAGAACGCTGGCGTGCTGTTGCAAAGAGCGCCGCTATGCAGTCGGGGCGGCGTGCTATTCCAGAGCTTGAAGGTCTTGCGACACTAACAGAAGTATGTACGATGCTCAAAAATGCGACCGCTGTACTTGTATGTTGGGAAGAAGCACCAGATACAGCACTACTTGCTGATGCTATTGCGCGCGGTCGTGCGGCATGTGGTTGTACTGATCCAGCTGATGCGCGGGTGGCAGTCGTTGTGGGGCCGGAAGGTGGTCTGACTCACCATGAGGTAGATACCTTGCTTTCCTGCAATGAGCAAGCATCATTAGTGTCGCTAGGGTCAACCATTCTACGTACCGAGACCGCTGGTGTTCTTGCTGCCGCACTGGCCTTATACGAATTAGGCGCATTGGGCAGTGCAGGTGCGCACAAGGAGCTTTAATGAGGTTTTCTGTCGTCAATTTAGGATGCAGAGTCAACCGTGCCGAGTCTGATACGGTTGCTGCATTGTTGCTTGCGCAAGGTGCGACACACGCATCTACTAGTGAAAGCGATTTAATCATCGTCAATACGTGTGCGGTAACGAGTGAAGCTGAAAAAAAGACACGCAAAGCACTTCGCCGTGTGCTTGCCGATAATCTTGCGGCAAGCGTTGTGGTTACCGGGTGTGCTGCTGCTCTTAATGCAGAGACGTTTTGTGCTTTGTCACCGCGTGTTGAAGTTATAGCGAAAGGAGAGCTTGAAAAGCGCGTGTGCGCAATTGCGAGCGCGCACAGAAACTGCACGGATATGTATGATGATACCCTTGAGAGTCCTTGTTGTACATCTGCTCATATTGCTGCACTACGAGCCCAAGCTCCCTTTCCTGCTCGTGTAGGAGTAAAGATTCAAGATGGCTGCAATTATGCATGCACCTACTGTATTGTTCGCGTTGCACGCGGAAAATCAAAGAGTCGTAGTGCTGATGAGGTGTGTGCAGAAGTGGTTGAGCTTGCTCATGCTGGAGTGCGTGAAATTGTACTTACCGGTATCAATCTTGCAACATATTATGATCAGGTAACACATCTGCGACTTGCAGCTTTGCTTGAACGTCTGCTTAATGCAACGGCTATCATCACTGAAGGTAGTGAGTATGCCTGTCGTTTTCGTATCGCAAGTGTTGAACCGGCCGATGTTGATGATGCGCTTATTGAAATACTTGCGACCTCGCAGGGGCGTATATGTCGCCATCTTCATCTTCCGCTACAATCGGGAAGCTCTAAGGTTTTGGCCGAGATGGGGCGTCCCTATGATGCAGAAGCTTTTCTTGCTCTTGTTGCGCGCCTACGCAAAGCTGTACCGGAAATTGCACTTACAACAGATATTATTGCGGGCTTTCCCGGAGAAAGCGATGCCGACTTCAAGGAGACCTTAAATCTTGTTGAGCACTGCGGTTTTTCTCGTCTTCATGTTTTTCCCTATTCTCGGCGTGCTGGTACTCCTGCGGCAGCGCGTTGTGATCATCTTCCTGATGAGTTGATTGCCAAGCGTGCCCGTATGCTTCGTGAGCTTGGTGCTGGTCTGCGAGTTGCTGATCGCTCCCGGCGTGTTGGTACGTTTGAGCTTGCGCTTGTAGAGGGAGATGGACACGCTATGACCGAAAGTTATTACGAAGTTCGCGTGCCTAGCCATCTCAAACGCGGCAGTCTTGTGCAATTTAGCTTTCCTGAAGATGGGGGTCATCGGTCGTGAGTGCTATTACATCGACATCTCTTACCCGCCGCACACTTCATTACTATTGGATTGTCACGCGCAAACATTTTGGTTTGTTTCTTGCACTGCTTGTGTCTACCTTTCTTTTCACGGCATTACTGTCGTATGGCAACCCTTTTGTGATGAGTCTCATTGTGGATCGTGTAAGTGCTGAGACCGTGGCGGCGCAAGAGGTGTTTTCTGTATTTGGACCGTATATTGCGGCGCTTATTGCCATCAATGTTGGTGGACAAATGGCAAGTAAGCTACAGGATTACACCATGTATAAGCTTGAGATTGCAGCTGCTTATGATCTTGCAACCATGTCTTTTGACGCGTTGTGTAACCAGTCTATGTCGTTTCATTCCAGTCGATTTGGTGGCACGTTGGTCACGCAGTCAACGAAATTCATGAGCGCTTATCAGCTGTTACTTGAAACAATTACCTTTCCCTTTCTTCCGGTGTTGTGCTCCATCATGGCTACCTGCGTTGTGCTAGCACCCCAAGTTCCACTCTATGTTGCCATCCTCATGGGCTTGCTTGCTATATATGCAGGTGTGTCGTATTACATGTACAAGCGTATTTTGTCGCTTAACGAAAAGGCAGCTGGTGCGCAAAATCATCTGTCTGGCGAGCTGTCTGATTCGGTTGCAAATATTCTTGCTGTCAAGACTTTTGGACGCGAAGATTACGAGCGCAGTCTTTTTAACAAAGCGAACTGCGAGGTGGTAAAGCGCGATTCGAAGCGCATGATGGCTTCTTTGACGCGTGGTATTGTGACGGCTTGTATCACGGTTGTCATTATGTCGGTGGTGACAGTATTCATTGCGGGTGGTAACGCGTGGTTTGATATCACGCCGGGCACCCTTGTGTTGATGTTTACCTATACTTATACGGTAACCAATCAGTTCAACTTCATAAACAACGGTTTACAGCGCTTTAATCGTGCTTTTGGTGATGCCTCTGGTATGACAGCTATTCTTGATGAACCTTATCTGGTTGCCGATGATCCTCACGCACGCTCACTTGTGGTAGAGAAGGGTGCGATCGATTTTTCAAACATTGGTTTTTCGTATTGGGACGGTGGCGTTGAAACACGTGTCTTTAATGGGTTTGACCTACATATTCCAGCAGGTCAACGTA
>CAZXOF010000074.1:0-5671 GCA_964642255.1 uncultured Eggerthellaceae bacterium
CGCTACGTATGCACTGTCGTTGTCTATAAATGCAGAGGCCAACAAGCTCAGTGCGGATGACGTATTCGTAGAGTGGGCTTGCCTCTGCGGATAAGGTTATCACTTTGTGATATGCTGAGGCGTCTCATGAACAAAGGATGCCGCCACATACTGTGACGGCATGCAAGCAAATCAAGTCAAAATCAAGAGCTACAATTCGGTTTATTCAGACCTTAAAAATGCTTCGTAGCCACGATAAGCCTCGTAGACATCAACTTTGCTTGTGACTTCCCACGGGGAATGCATTGATAAGACTGCGACACCCGAATCAATCACGTCCATAGCGTAACGCGCATGAATAAAGGCAATGGTTCCACCACCACCTGCATCAACACGTCCAAGCTCTGCCGTTTGAAATAGCACGCCTGCTTCGTCCATAACGCGACGGATAAGTGCAACATATTCAGCCGAGGCATCGTTGCTGCCGCTTTTTCCGCGTGATCCCGTATATTTGTTAAAGACAAGCCCTCGACCTAAGAAAGCTGAATTTTTTGCCTCGAATACGCTTGTATATGCCGGATCAAATCCTGCCGACACATCAGAGGACAGCATGCGTGATGCTTTGAGTGCATGACGTAGTGCAAGTATGTCATTTTCTCCGATAAGAGCCATAACCTCAGCAACGGTATTTTCGAAAAAGTTCGATTCCATACCTGTTGCACCAACACTACCAATCTCTTCCTTATCAACAAGAATACATATGGCGCTACGTTTCGGTATGTCATTACCAAGCGCCAGTTGCGCTAGAAGTGATGTGTATGAGCATACACGGTCATCTTGGCCATAACCAATGATCATACTGCGATCAAAGCCTAGTTCACGAGCTTGACCGGCGGGAACAACTTCTATTTCAGCGGAAAGAAAATCCTCTTCGTCAATACCATAGTGTTCGGCCAGTATCTCAAGTACCCGAACCTTAACGGGATCCTTTTCAGTATCTTTGCTGTTCTCTTTGTTATCTTCTGCTATGCAAGCAGTACCTGCGTTATTGACTTCAGTCCGAGTGACGACATCATGCAGCTTTGCTGCAGGGCGATTGCCTACAAGTACATCAAGGTGTTCGCTCTCCACAACCTCTGTCGCCTTCTTCTCAAGCTGAGTGCGACCCAAATGCGGTAGCAGGTCTGTTACGCAAAACACCGGATCGGCGGGATCTTCACCAATCACAACATCTACAACTGTGCCATCCTTTTTCGCCACAACGCCATGTAGGGCCAGTGGCAGCGCCACCCATTGGTAGTTTTTAATGCCGCCATAATAATGCGTGTCAAGAAATGCTAACCCCTGATCTTCATATAAAGGGTTTTGCTTAAGGTCAAGGCGCGGAGAATCAATATGAGCTCCTAAGATATTTGCACCATTTGTTAGTGGCTCGCTGCCAATGTGTACTAATGCAACAGCTTTCCCGCGATTGCATGCCCATACCTTGTCTCCTGGTTTCAGGGGAGTTTTTGAGTTGAGCGCATCAGCAAGTGGCCGATAACCAGCAGCTTCTGCCTGTTCAATTGCTGCTTTGGCGCATTCACGCTCCGTTTTATTGCGGGATATGAAATCAATATAGCCTGCTGCTACGCGCTCGAGATCGTCGTAGTTGGTATCAAAATGTTTCCAAGCAACTTCACGTTCCATGAGAATATCTTGCCCATCCTTTCTTGTTCTATGTTCCAATGAGTAATATGGGTCTATTGTCAGTGAATCAGTTGTTTTTGCAAGTCATTACCTAAGTTTGCACTGAAAACACGAGTACAGAACTGCTCACACAGGCTCTCTTTTCTTCTGTTATATGTGTAGGCATTGCAGCAAGCTAACATCATGTTACAAGACACCGCGCTGTTTTATATCTGCTAAATAGTGGCTTAGATTATATTATTATAATAAGTTAAAATATATTCATTCTATGAAGCTATGATTTTTAGCACTCTAAGATTGACAGTGCTAAAAAAATGTTCATAATAAAAGACGTTCGCAGAAAACATGCGCAGGTGCACACTGAGATAGCGTACAACAGCACCAAAGCCTCAAGGAAAAGGAGATGACCATGATGCTTGTTCCTAGTACCCGTAGTATGCTCAACTCACTTATGTCCGATCCTTTTGATGCTTTCTTTAGCACCCCGACACAGCGCTCAACTGTTTCCTCAACTATGATGCGCACCGACATTAAGGAAACTGATACAGCCTTTGAACTAGCTATTGATCTGCCCGGATTCTCTAAAGAAGAAGTTTCGGTTGATCTGAAAGACGGCTATCTTTCTGTTAATGCGTCAACCTCAAAAACAAGTGAGGACACCGATGAGCATGGTACCTATGTTCGCAAGGAGCGCTTCAGTGGTACGTGCACTAGATCGTTTTATGTGGGCGAAGACATTGAGGAAGAGCAGGTAACAGCAAAATTTGAAAATGGTGTGCTTACAATTGATGTTCCGAAAAAGCAAGAACAACCCAAGCTTGAGCCAGGTCGCTCAATTGCTATTTCGTAGAATGCAGATGTGTATGTAGGTATCCTTATGCGTGGGTATCTATCTATGCAAGAACGCAAACTTGGTATTCATATAAGAAAGTCGGTTTAAGCGTTATTCACGTACAAGCCGACTTTCTTATTCGGTATGACATATGACGAATAACCATTTCTGCAAAAGCATGTCATTTAGCAGGGTACAACCTGCTATGTATCAGAATCAAGTACAGTAAGAGCTGCGATATAGCCTCCCGACCCGTAACTGAGACATTTTGAAACACGGGCAATTGTTGTTGCTGAGGCTCCCGTTTCAGCTTCAATGACAGCATATGAATTACCCGCCGCCAAAAGCTGTGCAACTGCAAGGCGCTGCGAAATTTCTCGCATCTCGCGAATCGTAAACAAGTCTTCAAATAAAGAGAACACTGTCTTTTCATCATTAATTGATGCAAAAACGCGTGCGAGTTTGTTTACGTCATCAAGTTCAGGTTTGCTCACCTGTGCCCCCGACCCAATCAAAATGTGCCTATACACATGTTACTGTGTGCGATCAGGCACCGAGACGTTTGCACGTACAAGACCATATTCAATAGAGTCAACTAAGGCATTCCATGAGGCCTCGATAATGTTTTCCGACACACCGACAGTTCCCCAAGATCCTTGGTTATCGCGTGTCGTAATGCTTACGCGTGTAATAGCTCCTGTGCCAATGCTTTCGTCTAACAGGCGCACCTTGAAGTCGGTGAGCTCCATGTCCTCAATTTCAGGATATGACTCTGCAATGGCTAAACGCAAAGCCGCGTCAAGTGCTCCAACAGGACCCACACCCTCACCCGTTGCAACAAAGCGACGATCGCCAACATGAATCTTGATAGTAGCCTCACTCATCGCGTCTTTTGCGTGTGCGCCGGTGTCCTCGCGATCATCCACAATGACGCGGAAGCTTTCAAGGCGGAAATAGGGCTGGTACATATCAAGGTGACGTCTAATCAGTAAGGCAAGTGAACCGTCGGCAACTTCGTAGGAGTATCCAGCTGCCTCGCGCTGTTTCACCTCATCAAGAATAACTTGCGCTTTGTTGGCGGCAGACTCTGCTGTAAGGTCAAAGCCTAAGCTTGCAGCCTTTGTAATAAGCGAAGCCTTGCCTGCCAACTCGCTTACCAACATGCGCGTGCGGTTGCCAACCTTTTCGGGGCTGATGTGCTCGTAAGCTTCGGGGAAACGAGCAATAGCACTTGCATGAAAGCCTCCCTTGTGGGCAAAAGCTGAGGCTCCTGTGTATGGATGGTGTGTGGGCAGCGTGACATTGCATACTTCGGCAACAAATTGTGACAGACTGGTAAGCTCGCGTAGAGCTTCTTCGCCTACGCATTCGAAGCCCATCTTAAGTTCAAGATTGGCGATGATGGTTATTAAGTCAGCGTTGCCAATACGCTCACCAATGCCATTAATGGTTCCCTGTACTTGTCGTGCGCCCCCGCGTACTGCTGTAATTGAATTTGCAACAGCACAGCCAGAATCGTTATGGCAGTGAATACCTACCTGTGTTTCGGGGAAGACTGCCACTACTTTTCGGGTTATTTGACAGACATCGTGAGGTAGCTTACCGCCGTTGGTTTCACACAGATCTATCGAGTCAACTCCAGCCTCAACAGCGGCATGCAAACACGCCAGCGCATAGTCAGGATTATTGGTGTAGCCATCAAAAAAATGCTCGGCATCAAATACAACTTCACGACCAGCTGCTTTTAAGTAAGCAACTGAATCGCGAATCATGCGCAGGTTTTCTTCAAGTGAAGTTTGCAGTGCGCGGGTAACATGTGCATCCCATGTCTTACCAACAATGGTGACTACAGGAGCGCCCGATGCAAGTAAATTGGCAAGACCTGAGTCTTTGTCGGCAGGTGTATCTTTGTGGCATGTTGATCCGAAAGCAGCAATGCGTGCATGTTTGAGCGGCATAGACATAACTCGTTCAAAAAATGCGATATCTTTCGGATTTGACGAGGGGAAGCCCCCTTCAATAATATCAATACCAAATGCATCAAGACGCTCGACAATGCGTAGCTTATCATCGAGAGACAGCGTTATTCCTTCGCATTGTTCGCCGTCTCGCAGCGTCGCATCATAAGTGTATACCTTCACGCAGCTTCCTCCTTACAACTCTTCAAGCCAATCAATGTATTCGGCAACCTTGCCGTATACAAGCTCAAAAAAGCGCTCCTGAAGTGCGCGGGTAATGGCACCAGGTGTGCCAATTTCGCGGCCATCAACCGAGGCAACCGGTGTCAGTTCGGCAGCCGAACCCGTCATGAATACCTCATCGGCAAGATACAAATCGGCACGCGTTAGACTCTCCTCAATAGCGGGAATGTCTAAATCTTCAGCAATGCAAAGCACTGTATCGCGTGTGATACCTTCAAGCACCCCGTCGGATAGTGGTGGCGTTGATAGCACGCCATCTCGAACGACAAAGAGGTTTTCGCCCGTACCTTCACACACAAGACCTTGCTCATTGAGCATAATAGCTTCAGCATAACCATGCGCTTTGGCTTCAAGCTTTGCAAGAATCGAATTCATATATGATGCTGTTGCTTTAACCGCAGGTGGAATAGCATTATTTGAACGTTGTCGCCACGAAGATATACCAACGCTAACGCCGTGCTCAAGTGCATCATCGCCTAAGTAAGAGTCCCATGGCCACACCGCAATAACAACTTCTGTCGGCGTATTCGTAGGATCAATACCCATCGAACCGTAACCACGATACACGAGTGGACGAATGTAGCAGGCCGATAATTCGTTCTTACGAATAAGGTCAACGGTTGCCTCACACAGCTCATCGGCGGTGTAAGGTAAATCAATAAGTGCTATTTTGCAGCTGCGTTCAAGGCGTTTCATATGGTCATGCAAGCGAAAGACAAAGCTTTTTGGGGAGTCGGGATCTTTGTAACAGCGGATGCCTTCAAATACACCCGAACCGTAATGCAGCGAGTGCGACAGCACGTGGGTCGTTGCTTCTACCCACGGAACAAAGGTACCATTTTTCCAAATGTAACTAACTTCTGTGATGTCCGCCATATTGTTCCTTCTCCTTGTGCCAGCGTGTGCGCCACCCGGGAGTAGTGATGCACATGCAAAGTTGCCGTCCGAAGTTAAGCTACGTCATTATATA
>CAZXOF010000075.1:0-5605 GCA_964642255.1 uncultured Eggerthellaceae bacterium
ATCAATGGTAAGGGTGTTGCCCTCATCCTCATCGCCGTCCGTTACATCAAGGGTAAGTGTGCTTGTGGAAGCTTGATAATAGACAAAATAAAGATTCCAATCATCAGTGTTAAAGGCAACCTCAGAAGATGAGTACTCGGTGAGCGCATAGTAAAAGTCAGCAATTTCTCGAACAGAATAGATCTCGACGACCTCACTGCTGCTACCGGTTTTTCTAAGCTCTGCATGGTCATAGGCGTAGTAGGTAGCACCGCTAAGGCTAGCAGAGCTATTAAGTGTTTCACTTGCTTCTAGACTGCTTATCTCTCCGGCACTAATGGAGAGTGCAATGGGATCATTGGCGTTAGCTCTCTGACCATCGGTATTATAAAGTTCAGCATTAAATTCAACTGTTTGTTCGTCGAGCTTCTCGTAGTGCAGGTAAAGACCACTACTAACGTTTTCTTCTACATCGCTGTAGGTAATGCTATCAAGAGAAGAGTTACTGGTACCCCCCCCCCAGGTGGCATATTGGAAGAGGTAGGTAGTGCCATCACTGGCTTCTATTTCCATCACATCATAACCAGCGATAAGATTAAGGATAGAGATACTCTCATCATCTTGATCGAAATAGAAGGTTTCGTTACCAAGGGCAAAATCGCTCAGCTCAATACTTGTATCTTCATCATCTACCACATACACACCAGATGTAGTTGCTCCATCTAAATTTGCAAATGTAATGGCATAAGAGGTATCCCCAACATCATATGTGGTAGCACCTATTTCTTGAGTTGAAGCGTCTAGTATCTGAGCTGACGCGTCAGATGAATTTATGGACGCACCATTTTGTGCAAATGCCGCAACAGAAAAAGATGATGTGGCTAAAACTAGTGTAAGTACACTTGCAAAAGCCTTGTTTACTATACGGGTACGAGTTCTTTTCAGCATCATATGTCCCCTTTATGTATACTGTTTCTTTTAGAAACCATACAAGAACGCATCGGTAAAACTATAGGCACCTCGTGAGTCAAGCTTTAAGTGATTTCTGAGTAATAAGATACCAATCTTTAGGTATTTTATTACATACACAATACACTCTTCACCCCACCGTATGAAACACTATCGAGTAAATGTAATATATACAACCTATAGTAGTCAAGTTTAGAGCTTTGACACAGCTCTATGGCTGATACTGATAAATCGATAATTGGCATTGGGATAGGCATCAAGTAACATCACGTTCCCTACTCTCGGTTAATTTAACTCGCACAGAACAGATTTGCGCATTTGACAGATCAAAACCCTTGCGCTACTCTCACCGTGCTTTGATTTGACAATCGAACGCAAAACCGTTGACGCGGAAGTAACGGTGGTTGTGCACTCACAGAGAGTTGGGGTAGCTGAGAACCCAGCAGAACGCAAACCATCAAATGGCCCGCCGAGGGCGCAGTCAAAGGGATTTTCCTCAGTATACTGCGACGGTTATGGATGCCCGTCAGACATCCAAGATGTGATAGCATCTGTAAAGTGCACGGAATATCCGTGAATCAAGGTGGCACCGCGAGCTTACTTTCTAAGCCCGTCCTTGACCAATATACAGGTCGAGGGCGGGCTTTTCCTTTCTCGACCACAAGGCGATACGTGACATGCCTACGGGAAAGGAGTGTGTACAACAATGGCTGAACACACGCAATCGCTCAGGGTTTTCCCCACACTTGAAGAGGTATCGGCACTAGCAACACGTAAGGCTTGCGACCTTGTGCCTGTTGCCTGCGAGTTGTATGCCGACGAAACAACACCTCTGATGGTCTTACGAAAACTACAGCAGGTAAGCACTCATTGCTATTTGTTGGAATCCGTGGAACACGGCACACAAGGGCGCTACACCTTCCTTGGTTATGATCCTTCGGCTGAAATTGTGTGCGCACAAGGACACCTACGTGTACAAGCTGAATCAACCACTGAGTTTTTCACAAACGACCCAGCAGCACAAATTCGAACTCTCTTGCAGCGTTATCGCAGTCCACGTATTGAGCACATGCCGCCTTTCACCGGTGGACTGGTGGGTTATTTCTCCTACGACTACATTACCTACGCCGAACCAAGCTTGCACTTTGATACAGCCGATACGGAAAACTTTAATGATGTTGACCTGATGCTATTTGACAAGGTGATCGCCTTTGATCATGTGCGCAACATCATTGTGCTTATAGCTAATGCTCGCACCGATGACATTGAAGAGGGATATCGTCGCGCAGTTAATGAGTTAGAAACCATGCGTCATTTGGTGCTCTATGGTCATCCACATCCTGCTGAAGCAGGACGCATCAGTGGATCATGGACAAGTCTTTTTGACGAAACATCGTTTTCTGATGTGGTACGGCAGGCACAAAGCGCTATTCGTGAAGGTGAGATATTTCAAGTAGTGCTTTCAAATAGACTCACGGCTCCGTTTGAGGGAAGTTTGCTTGATACCTATCGCGTACTGCGCACAACAAACCCCTCTCCCTACATGTTCTATCTGGCAGGCACCGACATAGAGCTTGCAGGTGCTAGCCCTGAAACCCTGGTCAAGCTTCAAGGCAATATTGTACGCACGTTTCCGCTCGCAGGTACGCGTCCGCGAGGTGCAGCACCTGAAGAAGATACACGCATTGAAGCCGAGCTACTACATGATGAAAAAGAACTAGCAGAACATTACATGCTGGTTGACTTAGGCCGCAACGACCTTGGAAAGATAAGCGAATATGGCAGTGTGCAGGTTGAGCGTTCTTTATCTGTTGAACGATTCAGCCACGTGATGCACCTCGGATCAACAGTATGTGGCACCTTGCGCGCCGATCAAGACGCTCTGGATGCACTTGCATCCGTATTGCCAGCCGGAACACTCTCGGGAGCTCCCAAGATACGCGCCTGTCAGATCATCAATAATCTAGAACGTTGCAAGCGTGGTATTTATGGCGGAGCACTTGGCTATCTTTCGTTTACTGGAGATATGGACATGTGCATTGCCATTCGTATGGCCTTCAAGAAAAATGGCCGGATATTCGTACAATCAGGTGCTGGTATTGTGACTGACAGCGTGCCTCAACGCGAGTACGAAGAAACACTCAATAAAGCTCGGGCGGTGCGCGCAGCACTTGAGCGTGCACAGGGAGGCCTATTCTCATGATTGCGGTTATTGATAACTACGACAGCTTTGTGTACAACCTATACCAATACTTAGGCACGCTTGATCCGTGTTTGCAGGTTTTTCGCAATGATGCTATTTCACCCTGCGAACTGCATGATTTAGCACCTGACGCCATTGTGCTCTCTCCCGGACCAGGGCGCCCTGCAAATGCCGGTTGCTGCAAAGATGTAGTGCAGCAGTTAGGGGCTGACATCCCGCTTTTAGGTGTATGTCTAGGGCATCAAGCCATTGTTGAAGCATACGGTGGACATGTGGGATACGCCTTGCGTCCCATGCATGGCAAGAGTTCTAAGGTGCAGCTTGACCTTGACTGCGAGCTGTTTGTTGGCTTATCACAACATACGCAAGTAGCTCGCTATCACTCACTTGCTGCTGATCCTCAAACACTACCACCATGTCTTGAAGTAGTAGCAAAAACCTCAGATGGCGAAATCATGGCCGTGCGCCACCACTCGCATCCTATTTTTGGTGTTCAGTTTCATCCCGAATCAGTTTTGACCTTGGAAGGGATGGCCATGATTACAAACTTCGTCAACTTTGCACAACACCACAAAAGAAAGGTTTCATAAAATGATTCGAGAGGCAATTTTCAAACTTGTAGATAAAAAAGACCTAAGCTTTGATGAGGCATACGCCGTTGTCAACGAAATCATGTCGGGCGAAACAACGCCGGTACAAACAGCGGCGTTTTTAGCAGCGCTATCTACCAAAAGCACACGATCTGAAACCATTGAAGAAATAGCCGGTTGTGCAGAAGGCATGCGCGCGCATGCCACACGTATTACCTATCCTCATCCAACACTTGAAATTGTAGGTACCGGGGGTGACTGTGCAGAAAGCTTCAATATTTCCACCACAGCGGCCTTTGTCATAGCGGCCGGAGGTATCAAGGTTGCCAAACATGGCAATCGTGCCGCCTCAAGCAAATCGGGTGCAGCAGATTGCCAAGAGGCACTTGGCGCAAACATTAACCAAAATCCTGCGGTTGCCACAAAAATGCTTGATGAAGTGGGCATGTGCTTCCTGTTTGCGCAACACTATCACACAGCCATGAAACATGTTGGCCCTATTCGCAAAGAGCTGGGCATTCGTACGGTGTTTAATATTCTTGGCCCTCTTACCAACCCTGCATCACCCCAGTACATGGTTATGGGAGTCTACGACGCATCATTAGTAGAACCACTTGCACATGTACTGCATACCTTAGGCGTGCAGCATGGTGTAGTGGTTTTTGGGGTAGCTGGCCTAGATGAACTTTCTAGTGCATGTGACACCTTGGTATGTGAGATCAATCATGGCAGCTATCACACATACACGCTACATCCCGAAGACTTTGGCATGAAACGTTGCACACGTGACGATCTTCAAGGTGGCGATGCCAAGGAAAATGCAGCAACACTGCAAGCCATTCTTGATGGAAAAGAGCGTGGCTGCAAGCGCGACACAGTTGTTTTAAATGCCGGAGCAGGATTGTATGTAGGTGGTATCGCACCAAGCTTACAAGCCGGCGTTGTTCAAGCATGCAAGCTTATTGATTCAGGTGCTGCACGACACACGCTTGACGCTTATGTTGAAGCAAGTACTCGATTGACATCAGAGGCTGATGGTGATTAGTACCTATTCGGCAGCGGCACTAAGACGCTACACAACAATAACTGCGCAACACGCAATAGTATGTCAGCTAAACATATCAGATACAAACAACGCAGATACACGCATAAAAGCACAGGAGAGTGCATGATACTCAAACAACTTGCAAATCACGCAAAACAGCGCGTTGCGCAAGCAAAACGCAAACACCCTTACGAAGAGCTACGCGATGAAGCACTCGCATACGCGCAAGAAACCACCTACTCACATACGCATCATGTAGAATCATTTCGCCGTGCTCTTGAACAGCCGGGGTTATCGTTTATCTGCGAAATTAAGCGAGCTTCTCCTTCGAAAGGCATTATTGCACCCGAATTTCCCTTTATCGATATTGCCAAAGACTACGAAGCAGGTGGTGCAACCTGTGTGTCATGTTTAACAGAACCGAAATGGTTTTTGGGCTCTGATGAAATCTTTGTCGCAGTTCGCAAAGCACAATCACTTCCGATGATTCGCAAGGATTTTACTATTGATGACTACCAAATTTATGAAGCGCTCCTTTTAGGAGCACAAGCAGTGTTGCTCATTGTAAGTTTGCTTGATGCTAAGACCCTTGAGCACTTTTTGGAGGTATGTGAAACATGCGGTCTTGATGCCTTGGTCGAAGTCCACGATGAATCTGAACTGAAACTAGCAATACAGGTGGGAGCCTGTATGATTGGCGTTAATAATCGCAACTTGCACGATTTCTCAGTTGACATAGACAATGCACAACGCCTGCGTGATCTTGTAGAACCAGGAATATTGTATGTGGCTGAATCGGGCATACAGAGCATACACGAT
>CAZXOF010000076.1:0-5603 GCA_964642255.1 uncultured Eggerthellaceae bacterium
TTTCCTATTTGCATGACATGGCTCAATCGGTGATAGGGCAAAGCTATGCTGGTTGGGAGCTTGTGCTGGTCAATGCTTCGCCTGCGGATGGCGATCTTGCACATGCGGTGGAGAAGCTGTGTCAAAGTGACGCACGCATTGTGTGTGTAACGCTTTCGGACAACTATGGTATTACAGAAAACACCAATGCAGGCATTGATGCTGCTACGGGCGATTTTTTGTGCTTTCTTGATCATGACGACATACTGGAACCCGATGCGCTGTTTTGTTACGCTGCTGCACTTGAAGAGCATCCCGATATCGATATGTTCTATTGTGATGAAGATAAATTGCGTGATGGAGTATATACTGACCCGAATTTCAAACCGGAATTCAATGCTGAGCTGCTACTGGGATTAAATTATATATGCCACTTTCTTGCAGTACGCACTTCTATCGTTCGTGAAATGCCGCGCCCACGCAAGGCTTTTGATGGTTCGCAGGACTATAACATGGCCTTGCAGATAAGCGAACGTGCTCGTCGCATTCAGCATGTACCACGCGTGCTGTATCACTGGCGCATTCACGAAAGTTCAACTGCAATGCATCCCAAGCAGAAAGACTATGCTCTTGAATCAAGCCGCTTGGTTATTCAAGAACATCTTGATCGTGTGGGACTTGCGGGTACCGTGCGAGACTCTCGACTTTCGCCTCGGCGTTTTGCTGTTGACTATGATATTGTAGACAAACCCCTTGTTTCTATTGTTATTCCCAATAAAGATGCGGTTCCGGTGCTGAATCGCTGCCTTATGTCGGTGCTCGAGCACTCAAGTTATCCTCATATTGAGATTGTTATCGTAGAAAACAACAGCACCGAGCAAGAGACTTTCTCCTATTACGAGTTCTTACAGATAGGCGAGCCGCGTATCCGCGTAGTGACGGCTGAAGGTATAGTTGGTTTTAATTTTTCAAAGATCATTAACGTTGGCGTGCGCGAAGCGCGCGGAGACATTATTGTGATGCTCAACAATGATACCGAGGTCATTTCACCCGATTGGATTGAGCAGCTGCTGGGCAATCTGATGCGTGAAGGGGTGGGTATCACAGGAGCAAAACTGTATTTCCCTGATGATACGGTTCAACATGCGGGTGTGGTGTTTTGCCCGGATGGGCCGGGTCATCTAGGGCATCGTATGCCAAAATATGCACGAGGTAATGTGGAAAGCCTATTGCTTACACGCTCTATTGGGGCAGTAACCGGAGCATGTCTGATGTTACGTAAAGCAACATTTGAACAGGTGGGCGGCATGGATGAGTCGCTGACGGTGAACTACAACGATATTGATCTGTGCTTAAAGGTACGTCAGGCGGGCTTGCGTGTGGTATTTTGCGCAGAAGCCGAGTTATATCACTATGAATCGGTATCGCGCGGAGTAGAGACATCGGGTGAAAAAGCATTGCGTTTCCGCAGAGAAAAAGGCATGTTCATGGAGAAATGGCCTGAAATCTACGAACAGCCCGATCCTTACGAGAGCATACACTTTGAGCGCGGCTCTATCTTTCAAAAGCTTGATCTTACGCCACCTGTTGAGCGGAATATGTGGGCAACAGAGGCTTAACATCGGTGTCAGAATCAAAATACCTGGTGAGGCGCGAGCTGTCTGAAAAATACAATTCATATGGTAAAGTTCGTTTGAGTTTCTTGAAAATATGCATATTTCGTCATTGTGGCTATGATGTGACATTGGCACTGATCTTTGGCTTGCTGATGGGTATGGTGCTATCAGTAGCGCAAGCCTTTTATGCCACTGTTGGCACGATGACCTTCAACGATACATCAGTATGGTTAAGGGGTATAGCTTATGGCTTAGGTGCAACAGTGTGTATCTTTGCCCTTTTGCGATGGTGGGCATGGTTTTGTGCTAAACCAGTTATATGTAGCAAAGTGACTTCTGTTCTTCAGTTTATGCAGCCGTGGAGGCTTACTCTCTTATTTGCGGGTGTAGCAACAGTAGTATGGATTCCAGCGCTTTTAGCCTATTTCCCCGGCGGTTATTCAAGTGACGGCCCTATTCAGGCAACATATTATCTCAATGATGGCGTAATAGATTTGCATTGGCCGGCTGCTCATACCTTACTTCTTGTTGCTGCCATGCAGGTGGGCAATATTCTGTTCTCGTCATACGACGCCGGGGTGACATTGTTTTGTGCTACTCAGATGCTTGTTGCTGCCGCTGCGACAGGTTATGCCACAAATCGTATGCTTGCGTGGGGTATACCATCACAGTTGGCAGTCATATCTTTTGCCATATTTGTGCTCAACCCGGTTGTGCAGACCTATGTAGTAGCAACGGTGAAAGATACGTTATTTGCCGTGTTTTTCCTTATGGTGATAGTGCTGTTTGTTGATGCATTGCGCGGTCTCAAATCATGGACTCAGCCCGGGTTTATTGTGGCATTTGTGTTGTGCGCTTTGGGAATGACACTCATGCGAAAGCAAGGGCTCTATGTGCTTGTCATTGTTATTGTCATTGCAGTGTTTGTTGCTATGCGAGGTAGTGTGGTGCGCATATGTGCGCTGACTAGCCTTGCGATAATATATACATTATCGGTGGGGTTTTCTGTTGTGGTTGCATCGGTGTTTGAAGTAAGACCCGATTCAGTACGGGAAATGCTATCGCTACCGTCGCAACAAATTGTGCGAACTTATATGTATGATTACGACACGCTTTCTGAAGAACAAATACAAGCTATTGGGCGCTACTACAATCTTGAAAGTTTAGAAGCAGGACGACTAAATAACGCTCCATGGGATGACACGCCCATAGGGAGCTATTACAACACAGAAACCTCAACAGGCTATTTTGCCCCCCTTGCTGATCCGGCGAAAGGAGCCTTATTTGATGATACAGTTTCCGCTGATTTACTAGGATATGTACAGCTATATTTCTCATTAATGGCGGGCCATGAGCTACGGTATGTGCAGGCGTTTCTATGGAGTTGTTTGGGATATCTGTATCCCTCGACACAGATAGTTAATGAGTGGCTGGTGCTTACTCCGTGGAACGAATTTAGTTTGACTATTGATGCAGCAGGTGAAGACAATCAGGTGTCTGACTTTCACGCAACAAGCTTGCTGCCAAGCTATCTGTCATGGCTTGAAGATACTTCAACAACACTTGGTGAAGGAAATAGACTGCTCACATTGTGGGTATGTCCAGCGCTACCTTTTTATATGCTACTGTTGTCGTTTTTGCTTATTGTTCGCTCGCCACAGGGTAGCGGTAGGCGATTCATGATGGTTGCGTGGCTGTTTTTGCTGATCTATGGCATGTCGCTTATGTTGGCGCCTGTGGTGTGCTTGCGTTATGCTATTCCGCTCATTTTCTGCATTCCCGTGATTATTGGTATGCCATTTGCCTTGCGTGCTAAAGTTAATTCCGTTTATGTTTAGGACACAAAAGTGCACCACGTGACACACTAGGTGAACATACTCAGCTCTGGGTGCTGCAAGAGTGATAGGTAGTGTTGGAGTTAGCGGTATGTGTGCGATAAACAGGCAAAGGAGAACCATGAAGGGTATCGTGTTGGCAGGTGGTTCGGGCACGCGACTGTATCCTTTAACAACAGTTACCAGTAAGCAGCTGTTGCCGGTATATGACAAACCGATGGTTTATTACCCTCTCTCGGTGTTAATGCAAGCGGGTATCCGAGAAATCTTGGTGATTTCAACGCCGGAAGATCTCCCGAACTTTGAGCGGCTGCTTGGTGATGGAGTGCGTTTTGGCTTGCGCCTGTCGTATGCCGAACAACCCCATCCTGATGGATTGGCGCAAGCTTTTTTGATTGGAGAGAACTTCGTTGCAAACGAACCGTGTGCGCTCATACTGGGTGATAATATCTTTTTCGGGAACGGTTTGAGTTCTCAGCTGCGCAGTGCTGTGCGACGCGCCGAAAGCGGTGAAGGTGCTACTGTGTTTGGCTATCACGTGGATGACCCCGAACGTTTCGGTGTTGTGGAGTTCGATAAAGACTTTCACGCGATATCCATTGAAGAGAAGCCGCAGCACCCAAAATCAAACTATGCAGTCACCGGTTTGTACTTCTATGACGCTCGCGTGTGTGAGTTTGCTAAACAAGTGGAGCCATCTGCTCGCGGTGAGTTAGAAATAACCGATTTGAATCGCAAGTATCTTGAAGATGGCACGCTGTCTGTTGTTACTTTTGGACGTGGATATGCTTGGCTTGATACGGGCACTATGGAGAGTCTTTTTGAAGCTGCAGAGTTCGTGCGCGCGGTTGAGCGATCACAAAGCCTCCCGGTATGCGTGCCTGAAGAAATAGCCTATGATAACAACTGGATTACGCGTGAAGCTCTTCTTGATGCAGCAGATCGCTACGGCAAAAGTCCTTATGGTACACATTTACGTGCAGTAGCCGATGGCGCTATTGTGCCAACAAGGGAGAATGGCTTATTGTGAAATTGCTGATCACGGGTGCAAAAGGGCAGCTCGGTACCGAGCTTGTGCGTTGTTTATCTACTATGCGTGCAGAAATTGGCACCATTCCTTTCTGCTATAAAAACGCCAATATAGATGCAGTTGATTGCGATGTGCTAGACATTGCAGATGCGGTGTCACTATCCCGCTGGCTCCATGCACATGATCCCTATGACATAGTATTCAACTGCGCTGCAATTACTAACGTGGATGGGTGCGAATTGGATGAGGCGGGTGCCTACCGGGTAAATGCTGCGGGTGCTGAGTTTTTAAGTTCGGCCTGTGATGTGTGGGGCACAAAAATAGTCCATGTGTCAACTGATTATGTGTTTTCTGGAACCGAGCAAGGCGATCGTGTTGAGTCTGATCTACCAAACCCCACTAGCGCCTATGGTCGTACTAAACTTGCCGGCGAGCAGCTTGTTGCTAAAGCAAACAATCGGCATTTTATTGTTCGCACAGCATGGCTGTATGGGTACAAAGGTAACAATTTTGTAAAAACCATGCAGCGTCTTGGCACCACACAGCGCGAGGTTCGAGTGGTAGACGATCAAATTGGCAATCCGACTTCAGCAAACGATCTTGCCTATGAGTTATTACGTATTGCGGCAACCGAGAATTACGGTATTTACCATTGCACCAATAACGGAACCTGTTCGTGGGCAGAATTCGCACAGGCTATCATGGAAGGCTCAAACCTTGACTGCACGGTTGTTCCGGTCACCAGTAAACAATACAAAAAAGAAAATCCTGCCAGTGCTATAAGGCCTGCCTATTCGGGGCTGCGCAATGCTTATCTAGAGGCTACGATTGGTGATGAGATGCGCCCATGGGAAGAAGCACTTGCATGTTTTCTGCGCAATCAGCCGTTGCTAGATGCCTGATCAAAACAACGACTCATATATCAAGGAGTGTTCTGCCATGCATAAACAAGACCTTTTTCGGCACATTGTCGTGACCGGGGGTGCCGGCTTTATTGGGTCAAACTTCGTTCATTGGGTTATTCGCAATGTTGAGGACGTAAAAGTATGTGTACTTGATAAACTTACCTATGCAGGCAACCCTCGCAATCTTGATGGACTTCCCGCAGATCGTGTTGAGCTTGTGGTGGGCGATATCTGTGAT
>CAZXOF010000077.1:0-5551 GCA_964642255.1 uncultured Eggerthellaceae bacterium
GGGACGACAGGATTTGAACCTGCGACATCCTGCTCCCAAAGCAGGTGCGCTACCAGACTGCGCCACGTCCCGACGCGACAACAGCAACCGATTATACCGCAATTCATGGATTCAACCACTACGCGATACCGACAAAACTATACCCTTGGACAGCATGTGAGTAAATCATGAGTTCTCGGTGGGACTGCTTTGTTACTTTTCCGGCATTTCCGGCACACAACACACTAAGCAAAGTCTTGTGGTATCGTAATACATTAGTGTGTATCATACAGACTAACAATTGACACGCACACAATCAGTATTCAGCTTAGCGTTTTGTACATAGCGCACATTTTCACCAGTTCTTCGCGAGGAAAGGAGCCCTTGAGCATGCATGACGCTACCGCTATCTCGGGGGTATTGGAAAAAGCCCCTAACATTGTTTTAATTGGCATGCCTGGAGCAGGTAAATCAACGCTTGGTACTGCACTTGCCCCTCTGCTTGGTTACACCTTCATTGACGCAGATGCCTTAATTCAGGCTCAGTGCGACAAAACACTTCAAAAGATTATAGAATCTTTAGGATCGGAAGGCTTCATTCAGATAGAAAACGAAATCCTGCGTGATATTGAAGCACAGCGCAGCATTATTTCGACCGGTGGATCGGCAGTATATTCTGACGAAGCCATGCAACACCTTGCCACATTAGGGCCAGTGGTGTATTTGCAGATAAGCTATGAACAACTCAAAGAGCGTCTGCATGACTTTGACCAGCACGAACGAGGCATCGTACTCAAAAACGGCATTGGTACTAGCTTACATGATCTCTATGAAGAGCGTCTCCCCCTCTACGAGCATTATGCTGACATTACTGTTAATGTAACCAATTTGACAATTGAGAAAGCCGCAAGCGCGGTCATCAACGCAATAGCTGCATATGAGACAGCGCCTGTATAATAATCTTGATAGACTCAAGAAGGCATTGATATTTTCGCCCTAGCGATACCCTGTGGTATTATGCAGCTCAATAAGGGCGTGCAGTAGTAACTGCTGTTCTATATGCGCGGAGGAATGGCCGAGTGGTTGAAGGCGGCAGTCTTGAAAACTGTTGTGCCGCAAGGTACCGTGGGTTCGAATCCTACTTCCTCCGCCACCTTTATTTTGGGGAAGGTTAACACATCATGATATCGATGATCGTCGTGCGGCTTGTGCGTGCCGTCCCGCTGATTGTCGTGTTAGTAATACTTGCTGTTATTGCATATTTTGTTATGCAGTTTAAGTATTCTCCCCCACGCGCAAAAAGCATGCTTATTCAACTTTTCACGTGGATTACTGGAGGCATCTCAGGTTTTTTCGTCCTTGCCTGTCTTTATGCTCTTATAGAAAAGAACATTACTGTACTAGAATTGTTTGCCACCTTTTTAGCGGCCGGGCTTATCTGCCTTGGAATCACACGTATTTGTTATGCAGTATTGGTACGACACTACCCTGAATATAAACGCAAAGCTCGTACAACCACAGGCACCGATCGCTTCTCGTGGTTGAAAGGTAAACGCCGTCGTTAATACGTATGTATGGAATGATAGTGCGTCGCGAACACCCAAGGGCATTAGACAATGCTCACCTGCAATAAACTTAAAGGCATGACTTTTCAAAAGATAGGTTATGCTTCGAAAGTGGAGTTATGTTTCAAAAAGTGTATCCTTAGATTACACTGGCGGAACAAGCTGTTTACCATGCGTATCCCAGTAAAAACGCTTGAACTTTCGAATCTGGTTCACTTTCATTATCAAAGCCCATAGATTATGTTGTAGCGTATCCTTGTTGTAATACAGCGGGTAGGGACTGCGTGTCATTTGCTTAATAAGCAAGGCCTCTTTTAAGCGCCGCAGATCAGCCATAGAGCGCCTGAGTACTATAACAGGCACACAGCAATACAAAAACGGTTTATAGGCCTCGCAATATGCAATCTCGCATCCACGAATAAACTCATCCACAATGAGAGTCGCAAAATTAACACCGCCAAGGCTGAGATAATAGGTATTACGTCCGCATCGCGTATTAATTTCAAAAAAGCGAAATGATCCATCACGACTGTCGTATTTAATATCAAAATTTGCAAAGCCACGATACCCCACCTTCGCAAGAAAGCGGCGTACGCATTCAATAATATCTCCCTCACGCTCGCCCACAATAACCAGCGGATTTCCCAAGGCTGTTGGGTCATGATCTTGCAGACACACTACGCCTCCCGACACAACACGTAAATCTCCCGAAGCATCAGAAAAGGTTGTGAGCGTGCGAATAGCAGCATCATCCCCCGGGATGAATTCTTGCAGTACTAGTTCACCGTTGTAGTCGCTGCTTTTGATGTCTGTCCATATCTCGGCAAGCTCATCAGGTGTAGCAATTTCATAAATCTTGCGCTTGTGTGGTATCTGTGCATATTGAAAGCACGCAGAGTTAGACGGTTTTGCAATAAGTGGATAGGGATAGTCATCAACCGCAAGCGTACTTGGCCCTGCTGTAGAACAGTCGAGATACCAGGTTTGAGGATAGGGAATATCCAGTTCATCGCAGAGTTCGTAGAAACGCCGCTTTTGCGTAATTTCATCAAGCAACGAAAAGTCAATATAGGGAACCACGAACCCCGCGGCTTCAAGGCGCTCTTTACCCGCCGACAGCATACGCGCATGACAGTCATCGCATCCCAACACAAGAGGAATGCGATCATGTGCGGATGAGTGCACCTCAGCAGCAATCCTCTCAAGTGTTTGATATAGCATCTCAGCATCATGAATGCCCGGTATAATGCGATAATCGGTAAATTGACTTGTTGAGAGCACCTTTACGTCCTGTGTTGCAAGCACAATGGTAGTATCAATGCCATAAGCTCGATGAAATTCGCGTACGTAGCTATAGGCAAGAATATCACCACCAACCACAACTGGCTGCACCACACGACGTATGTCATCAGCAGCTACACTGCACGTTGCACAAGAAGCTTTGAGCTTTTCTTCTGCTCCCAAGGTTTGCGCTACATTGTCCATACTTGTTGCTTCTCGTATCACCATAGCTGTTTATAAGATTTATATAGATAGCAAGATATGCTCTGTTTGTGTTAGCACATCTACTGTTCTACTTTTTGTTGCTCTATTTGCCTTAATAAAAATAGACTCCATTACCCCAGCATGGATAGAGGCTATCGAACACTGCAAATGCTAACAAATAATGGCAAAGTGAGGTATTTACAAATCTATATCCACGAGGGATTAACAAAGCACAGTCTATGCAATGAATGGTAAGGATTTATAAGGGGTGCGCCCCTAAAAACTAACTAACTAACTAACTAACTAAAATCAGTACTATACCGTACTACTTATTATAGAGCGCATAACCATTCACAACATTCCTGAATATGGACAACAACTACATCACCAGTCTTACTAGCAAACAAGCATCTCAATCACCACTGAATACAAATTAAACATCGTTATCGATGGCGCATCTTAGAGTGTCGTATAGCGCCTTATAGCTCGCGCTGCTGATACAACTCGCCATCTGTAAAACCAAGTGCACGATAGTAGTTGCGCGTTCCAACGGCGCTGATTACCTTAATACGAACATAACCTGCCGCCCGAGCTATCTCACAGGCACGCTCAACAAGAGCACGTCCAAGACCATGATGTTGAGCGTTTGACCCCGCTTGCGCTGCTAAGGCATGCGACCCAAGAGCAGCAACAACACCATAGACATGCACTTCGCGTATCATTGCCTCAGCGGGTAGAAGTGCAAGTTCATCTTGATACTGATCAACCCAGGTGGCATTTGGTAGCAATACACGAGCAAAACCTGCGATATGATCATCTGGGTCAACCCACTGCAAAAAGCATTCCTTGCCAACTGAGGTCATATAAGACATCTCATCAAGCTTCAAAGTAGTGATATCTATTCGTTCATGCTTAATTTCTCGGTAGCGAATTTCACGTACTGATACCTTAGTAGCATCAAGATAATTTTCAACAATTTGGCGCAGATTAGCTCGTGTGTTTCCTGCAGCAATATCTGGTGCAGGAATGTCTCGCACAACACGAGAAATTCGCATAAAGGGTGGTGCAGCTGCAATATCGTGTGCAAGCACCGACACTAGCTCATCTTCCTCATAGGGCCGCCAACTTCCTTGTTCATATAGCTGCGATAGCCCAGATCCTTGCACAAGCACACAGGGATACAGCTTTACTTCATCAGGCATAAAAGCAGCATCGGTTACTAAGCGATCAAAATCATGCATATCACGCTGAGAGGTCGCACCCGGCAGATTGATCATGACATGCACGTGTAGCTTAAAACCAAAAGCACGCAACAGCTCGCATGCTTGTTTTGCGGCGTGAAAATCAGCTGTACCACGTTTGCTTTCGTGTAACAATTCATTGTCAAGACTTTGGATTCCCACTTGCACCTTTGTAGCACCAAGCAAGCGCATATGACGCAGACTTTCTGCACTCACAAGGTCGGGACGAGTTTCAAATGACAATCCAACCGCACGATGCTCGGCTGCTTCATTGCGCTGCTGTTCAATAACAACGGCTGCAAGCTCAGCACTTTGTATATGGGCGATGCGCTCCCATGCGCCCTGGCCATAGAGGCACCGCCATGCAGATGTATAGCTTGTTTGCCCCGCATCAAGTTTGTCTTGTTCCTCACGCACAAAGCTTGCACATACTTCAGCCTGTGATGAAATACCCTCTTGTTGATAGAGCACTCGCCTTTGTTGACATTCTTGCTCTAGCCTGCTGAAATCATCCGCATCGTTTAGCGCACGAAACAACTCACACACAAACCATGTTCGATAAGCTATAGGGTAATCATCCCAACTTCCTCCAAGCACAATAAGCTCAACTTTGTCTGTTGAGTGACCCATCTGCTCTAATGCACGAACTCGTGCTGCAACTTGTAGGTAGGGATCAAAGAAAGCTCGTTCTGCGCGCTGACAAGCTGGCTCATCGGCAAGATAGCTTTTTGGCATGCGTATATCATTCGGGCAATAGACGCATGCACCAGAACAGGGCCACGGCTTAGCTACAACTGACACAGTTGCCACACCCGACGCCGTGCGACGAGGCTTAACTCGCACAACCTCAAAAAAAGTCGCTTCCTCAGAAGCGCTCACTCCTAAACGAGCCCAATGTCCCGGATCGGCAGCCTCAATTGCACGGTAAGCTGGCAAAATATCTCGTTTTGCAAGCGGGCGCGTATCGTTCGCACCTGCGAGAGCACCTTGATATTCACTAGCACGCTGACGATTACGCGCACGAATAAGACGTTCAAGGCGTTTTGCATCAACTGGCTTGCGCCGCAATGTCTGCAGTATGTCCTGTATCAACTTCTCCATAACGCTTCTTTCATTCTATCGAAGGCAGACATATTACGCAGCAGCATAGCTTAGGCCGCATCTCCACACTGCATTACAGTACAATGCATAATACTTAAGATTAAGGCTCTGTTAACCCAGCGCGAATATAGGCTCTGCAAAATCGGAATGAAGATGACAAAGGCGTTTCATTTATTGCTA
>CAZXOF010000078.1:0-5465 GCA_964642255.1 uncultured Eggerthellaceae bacterium
TTAGCATCTAACCCCCTTGCACAAACTTATATCCACGCTGGGTTAACAGAGCCTATTGTTTTATATGCTTGCAAACCTTTCTTCTTGGGTACAGTTACTATGCAATTTTTGCATAGTTCATCATAGAAAACAGATATTTGCCTAGAGGGCTACAAGAACGTATAAAAACTAATATGCAATTAATTTGTAAGGAGGCAAAATATGGCATATGGATATATTGCGCACCTGAGCGAAAACGTAACAAGGGAGCATGTTCGTTATAACAATCGCTATGGTATTGCGCTTGCAGCAGATATCTATAGAGCAAACAATATGGGTGAAACGAAGCACCATCCTGCGCTTATTGTGGGTGCACCGTATGGTGGTGTGAAAGAGCAAGGACCTTGTGTATATGCAAATGAATTAGCACAAAGAGGTTTTGTGGTTTTGACTTTTGACCAAGCTTTTATGGGGGAGTCAGGTGGAGAACCGCGGCATGTTTCTTCCCCAGATATTTTTGTGGAATCCTTTAGTGCAGCAGTGGATTATCTTGGAGTGAAAATTCCTTATGTTGATCGAGAAAAGATTGGTGTTATTGGCATTTGCGGCAGTGGCGGATTCGCCCTTTCTGCGGCACAGACAGACACAAGAATTAAGGCAGTTGCCACAATCTCTCTATACGATATGACCGATGTACGGGGCATGTTCGGTACTAACAAGAAGATGCTTACAGATATGAAAATGCAGTTTTCCTTGCAACGATGGGTTGATTTCGAAAACGGTTATCCAGAGTATAATCCTATGTTTCCTGAAGAGCCATATGAGTTTGATGAGCGTCCCACGGTCGATCAAGTAACAGATGAGTGGAACCGCTTTTATGCGGTGTCGCGAGGACATCACCCGAATGCAAGGGGCGGCTTTACCACGACATCTACTATGGCAATGATGAACTTTCGAGCGCTTGAGTTTCTTGATGAGATTGCGCCACGGGCAATCCTTCTCATTGTCGGTGATCGTGCCCACTCGAAGGTCTTTTCAGAGAAGGTATACAATAACGCTGCTGATCCAAAGGAACTCTATGTAGTAGAGGATGCCGAACATATCGATTTGTATGATCGTGTGGATAGAATTCCGTTCGATAAACTCGAAAGCTTCTTTAAGAAGTATATGTAATCAAGGTGTGTGGTTATTGCAGCTTTTAATGGTAAGGTGATTTACATAACTTTCCCTGCTGTGTGTTTTATTGCAGCGTGGCTTCTCTATTACTTTATTGCAATATCTCTTACACCGCACTACAACCTGGTGAAATGGTTTTTCGATATCTTGTGCAAGCATGCCTCAGTGATGGGAATGCTGTTTATCAGTGTCTTTGCCCAGATAACGGGCAGCTCATCACTGCGGCATACTGCCAATTACGGTTTTGTTTGCTATTGGGTTTGTACTTCTTGCGCGTAGGTCGCAAACAGAGTAGTAGCTATATGTCGTCTTGTGTGCGTTAGCTCATCATCGTTTAGACTGTCGTGCCCCATACGCGCTGAGCTACACGTTGTACAAGATCTATCTTAGCCCACTGTTCTTCCTCAGTAAGCTTGTTGCCAATCTCACACGATGCAAAGCCGCACTGCGTTGAGAGACAGAGGCGCTCAAGTGGTACATACTGTGTGGCTTCTTCAATACGTTTGACAAGAAGCTCTTCGTCCTCAAGCTCAGGAGTTTTAGAGCTTACAAGTCCAAGCACTACAAAAGCATCCTCTTTCATATGCTGAAGCGGCTCAAAACCACCGGCGCGTGGTGTATCAAACTCCAAATAGAAGGCGTGTACGTGCTCTTTGGAAAAAAGATAGGGAGCAATAGGCTCGTACCCACCTGAGAACGCATAGGTTGAGTGATAGTTGCCACGACACACATGTGTGGTGATTGCAAGATCATCTGGCGCTCCATCAATAGCTGCATTATTAATATCAACACTCAAGTGACTAATTCGTTCGATGTCTTGTTCAGTTAGGCCGGTGTTATTAATGAAGTTACGATCGCAGTAAATACCCCAAGTACAATCATCAAATTGAATATTTCGACAGCCAGCAGCATACAATTCGGTAATAACGGTGCGATATGCCGCAGCAATAGCTTCAGCAAGCTCTTCGTCGGTGGTATATACCGACCGCAAGCTTTCTTGCTGATCATCGCAGCGATCAAGTATGACTTCCGAAAACGTCTGGGCAGGTGCTGGAATAGTTTGGCGTGCCAGTTGATGCGGAGCTGCAAGTGATGCGGTGAACTTATAGTGCTCTACAAATGGATGATTCTCGCCGGTCAGAGGACCAACAATCACCGAGGTGTCTGCTGTGGTTTCTTCGTCGTGAAAGCGGTAACCCTCGCGTGCCGTGCGACGTTCAACGCCACCCAGTCCCCACATAAAATCAAGATGCCAGTACGAACGACGAAACTCACCATCGGTTATTGAGATTAAACCATGTTCGGTTTGTTTAGCTACAAGATTGCGAATGGCACTATCTTCGATAGTGCGTAGAGTGGCAGCATCAATAACGCCAGCGCTGAAATCAGCGCGTGCTTGTTTGATCACATTGGGGCGCAAATAGCTTCCCACCACGTCGGCGCGAAAAGGTGGGATAGCAGTATTTTGGCTTACGGGAGTGGTCACAGCTTCATCCTTTCTCTTTGAATCCTCCTGTGCTTTTTCCGAATGCTTCGAGGTTTGCTATAGTAAACCAGTACGCCTGTAACAAGCAGAAAGAACATTCATGGCTCTTATTGTTGCAAAGTTTGGTGGAACGTCGGTTGCCTCGCCTGAGCGCATTCAGATGGTTGCGCAAAAGATCATCGCGCGCAAACAGGCAGGCAATGACGTTGTGGCGGTTGTATCTGCCATGGGCAAAACAACCGATGAATTAGTGGGACTTGCTCGTACGCTCAATACCGATCCGCCAGCGCGTGAAATGGACAGGCTGCTCTCTACAGGCGAGCAAGTGTCAATGACCTTGCTTGCAATGGCGCTTGAGGCGCGCGGTGTTCGTGCTATGAGTTTTACCGGTCGTCAGGCGGGTATTGAAACAGACGGAACGCATGAGCGTGCAAAAATCACCAAGGTTGATAGCAAGCGTATTCTCAGTGCACTTGAGTGCGGCATTGTGCCTGTTGTTGCGGGTTTTCAAGGCATCAATGAAAACGGTGACATTACTACGCTTGGACGCGGGGGTTCTGACACAACGGCAGTTGCTGTGGCGTGGGGTATTGGCGCTGATGTGTGTGAAATCTACTCCGACGTTGACGGCGTATATTCGTGCGATCCGCGCATTGCGCCTCGGGCACGCAAGCTTACTACGGTTTCTTACGAGGATATGCTTGAGCTATCAGGTGCTGGCGCAGGTGTATTACAAATGCGTGCCGTTGAGTTTGCTCGGAAGTGGAACGTTGTGATTCATGCGCGCTCGGCATTTTCAGATGCCGAGGGTACCTATATCAAGGAGGTCTCCGATATGGAGGGAGCGGTCATTACGGGAGTTGCGCTGGATACCTCGGAGGTGAAGGCGACTATTCGCGGAGTACCCGACACAACTGGTGTGGCGGCAAAGTTGTTCTCGGCGCTTGCAGGGAATGCGGTAAGTGTTGACATGATTATTCAAAACATCTCAAAAGATGGTATTACTGACATTAGTTTTACCTGTCCAGAGGGCGATCTTGCACGTGCTTGTGAAACCATTGAGCGTGTTATGCCTGAGATCAACGCGTGTGAATATGTTGTTGACGAAGATATTGCTAAGGTTAGCTTAGTAGGCACAGGAATGAAGTCGTCGCCTGGCATTGCGGCACGAGCTTTCCAGGCACTTGGTGATGCAAAAATCAATATTCTTGCAATTTCCACCTCGCCCATTCGCTTATCTGTTGTGGTTGGTGCTTCACAGGCAATCGAGGCCGTTCGTTTATTGCACACTACGTTTGGGCTTGATTCTGACAGTGTGTATCAAGAAACACAGCTTTCGGCAGAAGAGATCGCAGCAAAAATGAACAAAGGACGGTAATGGTTCTTCGTTGTAGCTCTTCATGCTTGGATGAAGGTGCCGTGCATGATTGCTCAAGGCTTAAGTTGTGTAAGAAATCATTCATGAGCGTATAAGCGGCTGTTCCTAGGTCGCATGACAAGAAAGGACGCGTACATGACCTGGACGAAAAATATACCAGCGCATCCGGTGGTGGCAGTTGTAGGAGCAACGGGAGCAGTGGGTCGAGAGTTTCTTGCTGTGCTGCATGATCTTGACTTTCCAGCTTCCGAAGTACGTGCGCTTGCATCGGCTCGTTCAGCAGGAACTACACTTGATTTTGCAGGTTGTGGGAGTGTGTCTGCTGGCAAACTCATTGTGCAGGAAATGACGCCGGATTCCTTTGTCGGAGTGGATATTGCGTTGTTCTCGGCAGGGTCAAGTGTTTCAACTGCTATGCGGGAAGCGGTTGTTGCTGCCGGTGCTGTTATGATCGATAATTCAAGTGCATTTCGCATGGACAATGACGTACCGCTGGTGGTGCCCGAGGTGAATCCGGGTGATGTTGCGAACCATTCCGGCGTTATTGCAAACCCTAATTGTTCGACTATTCAGTTGGTTGTGGCTTTAAAGCCGCTTTACGATCTAGCGCGTATTAAACGTGTGGTGGTGTCTACCTATCAGGCTGCCTCGGGGGCTGGAGCTCTAGCGATGGCTGAGCTCTATGATCAAACGCGCGCCTATTTAGATGGTGTACGTGATGATGAGCTTGAGGTAAAGGCATTTCAGCATCGTATTGCCTTCAACTGTATTCCGCATATTGATCGCTTTTTCGATGATGGCTCTACAAAAGAAGAGTGGAAGATGGTTGTTGAGACAAAAAAGATCATGGGTGATGAGGCTATTGCGGTGAATGCAACTTGCGTACGTGTGCCGGTTCTGCGCTGTCATGGTGAGGCGATAAATATTGAATTTGACTCTGATGTAACACCTGAAGCTGCGCGTGCAGCACTTGCGTCTGCTCCTGGTGTTACGGTACTTGATGACCCAGCACACAATGACTATCCCATGCCGGGGCTGCTTGCTGGTACTAATGACACTTATGTCGGTCGTATTCGTCGAGATCCAACCATTGAACACGGATTGACGTTGTGGGTAGTGGCCGATCAGATTCGCAAAGGTGCAGCGCTCAATGCCGTACAGATAGCCGAGCTGTTGTTGCCCTAGCGCGCTTGTTATGCGCGTGAAAAAGATGCGCCTTGATGCCGTCTTGGTTGAACGCGGCATTATGCCCGATAAACAGGCTGCCTTGCGTGCCATTTTGGCACATGAAGTCAAGGTAGGCGACGTGTATGCAAGTTCTGCTGCAATGCAGGTTGCTGCTGATGCTGAAATCTCAATTAAGAAACAGGCGCGTTTTGTGTCGCGAGGTGGTCTTAAGCTTCAAGAAGCGCTGGATGTTTTTCAGCAGGATGTATGTGGTCAACG
>CAZXOF010000079.1:0-5410 GCA_964642255.1 uncultured Eggerthellaceae bacterium
CACGTGTTGTTTTTAATACCTCGCAGCTCATTGCTGCGGTAAAACGTACATCACTTCTTAGTACGACAACTTCTCCTATTCGATTTGATGTAAACGCAGCTTCTAATACAACGCAGCTATCATCAGCCACTCAAGATGTTGGTGCTGCTCAGGAACTTGTTCCAAGTACGGTAGAGGGTAATGATGTTGTAATTGCTTTTAACTATGTATACGTTCTTGATGGTTTAAACGCTGTCGAGACTGAACATGTGTATTTAGAAACACAAGATTCCCGTCGTCCAGGCATCTTCAAATCAGATGCCGAAGAAAGTTTCCTATACCTTGTTATGCCTGTTCGTTTGTCGTAGGTAATCATTTATGGGGTTACACATACAACGGATACAGTTGAATCATTTCCGTAGTTATGATGCGTTTGAGCTTGATTCGTTAGGGTCTCTGAGCATATTCGTTGGGCAGAACGCGATTGGGAAAACAAACATTATTGAAGGTATAGAGCTTATGACATCTCTATCCTCATTTCGCCATGCTCCCGCTCGCCATATGGTGCAATGGGGGTATGAAAAAGCACGTCTACAAACGCGGCTTATAGGATCAGATAAAAGAATGATAGATATCACGCTTGAATTATCTGACAATCACAAAACGTATCAATTAAATGGGAAATCCGTTCGCACATCTAGTATTCGTGGAACGTTACCGTCAGTATGTTTTACTCCTGATGATCTTGAACTCGTTAAAGGATCAAATCAAATTAAACGTTTAACACTCGATACGTTAGGCTCGCAATTAAGTCGTAATTACCATGCAGTTCGGAAAGACTACGAAAAGATACTCAAGCAGAAAAATCATCTTCTTAAAGATGGCACCTCTGCGGCTTTTCGTGCAAGTGTTGATGAAGTGCTTACGGTCATCGGGGCAAATCTATCAACACGGCGATATGAACTCGCCAGTCACCTTCGCCCATATCTCCAAACCTATTACCATGCCATTTCCGGTGGCTCTGAAGATATTGATATATCGTACGTTCCTTCATGGATAACATGGGATATGGATAGTCCACAAACATATTCCTACGATATTGAAGAGGCGCGCGATCAATTAACCCAAGTCATTTCACAAGGGCTTGTTCGTGAAGAAGAGCGGCATCATGCACTTTGGGGACCGCATGCCGATATGGTGGCGTTCTTTATTAATGGTCGTAATGCTTCGCAGTTTGCGAGTCAAGGGCAGCAGCGTTCAATTGTTTTGGCATATAAATTAGCCGAAGCTGCTCTTATACAAGATATAACAGGACAACAGCCAGTACTTTTACTCGATGATGTTATGAGTGAGCTTGATGAAAACCGTCGTACCGCTTTAGTTGAGTTCATTGAAGGGGATATTCAGACCTTTATTACAACGACAAACCTCGATTATTTTTCACCGAACCTTCTTAACCGAGCTGATGTTATACATCTTTCATCGTTTTCTCATTCACATGAATGTTGTATATCCTCTTCTTTTGTGAAGAAAAACGGTTAGGAATGAGTATGAGAAAGTTACGAAACGTTTCATTCTCTTGGGATATTGAGAATACGTTACAGGCGATGGGGTGTGATATTGAAACTGCACACTACCAAAGGCGCGCTGCTCATGTAAGGACAATGTGGGCTGATGTTGTTGATCCAATCTTTCTTCCTCATACTAATGCGGTATTTATTAAACGTAAGAGTGATATAAAACAACTCATTGTTTATGTCGACGAAAGTATCTATGCTGCAGAGTTAAATGCTCGATGTGAACTTATTAAATTACGTCTTCTTCAGCGCTATGGTGAGGATATCGATGAGTTTAAAATTCTTATCTCTCGTGGAGCGTATAAGAAAAATCATCCATTCATACAAGAAGAGTCACCTACCACCTGCACAGAACAAGCTCAGCCAATACCTCTAAATGACCAACAGAAAGCTTCCTTATCTACAGCTTTAGCACGTGTGAATAATCCCGAATTACGACAGCGTTTAGCCCGTGCGGCTCAAGCTGATATAGAGTGGAAAAATGGCATAAAGGTCAAAAAGGATAAAAGAAAAAAAGATTGAGCCTTATACGGCGCGTGAAAGCCTGTTGACGATGTAAAAAAGTGCTTTATCAAAACAATCACATGATAAAATAGATAGGTTGGTACGAACACTTTTCTGAGGTTTAGTATCTCTATATACGAAAGGAGTGGTTCGTGGCTCAAAATAAATCTGAGCACTACGACGGATCGGATATCCAAGTACTCGAAGGATTAGAAGCAGTACGTAAACGTCCGGGTATGTACATTGGTTCAACAGGACCGCGTGGACTTCATCATTTGGTCTACGAGGTTGTCGATAATTCCGTTGATGAGGCATTAGCTGGGTATTGCGATCGTATTGAGGTTTGGATTAACGAAGATAATTCCGTTTCGTGCCTTGATAATGGTCGTGGCATCCCTATTGATAAACATCCAAAAGAAAAGATTCCGACCGTTGAGGTTGTACTCACTATCCTTCATGCCGGCGGTAAGTTTGGTGGTGAAGGATATAAAGTTTCCGGTGGTCTTCATGGTGTCGGCGTTTCTTGTGTGAATGCTTTATCTTCCCATCTTGAAGTTGAAGTAGCACGCGACGGTAAAAAATACGCGATTACTTTTGAGCGTGGTAAAACAGTTAAAAAACTGCACGAGATAGGTAAAGCAAAACACACTGGTACACGTGTTACGTTTTGGCCTGATCCGGAGATCTTTACCGAGACGACTGAGTTTGACTATGCTACGCTTGCTAATCGGTTCCGTGAGATGGCATTTCTTAATAAAGGGCTACGCATTATTTTCCACGATATGCGCAATAAGGATGACAATGGAAATCCTTATACGGAAGAGTTTTTCTATACCGGTGGTCTGCGAGATTTTGTGAAATATCTCAACGAAGGTAAAGAGACTCTTAATAGGCCTATTTATTTTGAGGCAGAAAATAATGATGGGACCGTAGAGGTTGCCATGCAGTGGTCAACATCATATTCAGCGAATTCTGTCATGTCATTTGCAAATAATATCAATACTCATGAAGGTGGTACACACCTTGATGGGTTTAAACAGGCAGTTACGCGTACTATTAATGAATATGCGCGCAGCAAAGGTATTCTCAAAGAGAAAGATAGTAATCTTTCTGGTGATGACACCCGTGAAGGCCTTGCTGCAATCGTATCTGTTAAACTTCGTGATCCTCAATTTGAAGGACAGACCAAAACAAAGCTTGGAAATACCGAAATTCGTCAGTTAGTCCAGAATGCGGTGACGAAGGGTTTAGCAGAATATCTCGAAGAAAATCCTACCCCTGCAAAACGCATTATTAACAAAGCAACGCAAGCACTTAAGGCTCGGGAGGCTGCGCGTAAAGCGCGCGAAATGACACGTCGTAAAGGTGTACTTGATTCGTTTGCACTTCCTGGAAAACTTGCTGATTGTTCTTCAAAAAAAGCTGCTGAGTCTGAAATCTTTATCGTCGAGGGTGATTCAGCAGGAGGTTCTGCAAAGCAAGCACGTGATCGTAAATTCCAAGCTATCTTGCCGCTTCGCGGGAAGATTCTTAATGTGGAGCGTGCAGGACTGAATCGTGCATTGTCATCCGATACGATTAGCTCGCTCATTACTGCTATTGGAACGAATATTGGAGATGATTTTGATGCTGCTGCTGCTCGGTATCATCGTATTATCATCATGACTGATGCCGATGTTGATGGTGCTCATATTCGCTGTCTTCTTTTGACCTTCTTCTATCGGTATATGCCAGAACTTATTAATCTTGGTTATGTCTATATTGCACAACCTCCACTGTATGGTTTAAAGAAGAATAAGAATTCCAAGTCACACAAGATTGATAAGTACATCTTTAATGATGCTGAGTTAAAAGAATTCATGAAGACCGTGGATGATCCTGATAAGGTGTCTATTCAGCGCTATAAGGGTCTTGGTGAAATGGATCCTGAGCAATTATGGGAAACCACAATGGAACCAACAACACGCACGCTTCTTCGCGTCAACATTGAAGATGCTGCCGAAGCGGAGCGTGTTATTACTGAACTCATGGGAGACCAAGTAGAACCTCGAAAAGAGTTCATCCAGAAACATGCAAAGGATGTGCGCTTCTTAGACTTCTAGGTTTGGGTGGTCTGCCGACCGCCGATACTGGTCAACGCTGAGGACGTTCCTGGCACTAGGAATGTCCTCACGAGCGCCTGACAAACCTGACAAATGGACAGAGCATTTGTCAGGTTTCTAACTCTTTCGTTTCTTTGCCTTTGGCAGAGCGTGATGTGGTTGCTTCGCTTCGCATCACGAGGGATATTAGGTGCAAAAATAAGATATCCGTCTTTGTTGTGACGAGGCGGATTGAGAATAAGACATCTTCTAAAGGAGCGGTACGTGGCTGACGACACGAACAATGAAATACTCGATGGGCAGGATCCTATCGAGGAGCAAAACGATGGGGCTGGTACGGTCCTTTCAGCAGAATTAGGACGTGAGATGCGCACGTCGTTCCTCGAATATTCGATGAGCGTTATCGTATCTCGCGCTCTTCCTGATGTGCGTGATGGACTGAAACCAGTTCATCGACGTATTTTGTACGCTATGAATGAATCTGGTTACACACCAAATCGTCCCCATATGAAGTCGGCGCGTACCGTTGGTGATGTTATTGGTAAGTATCACCCTCATGGAGATGTAGCTGTCTATGACACAATGGTACGCCTTGCCCAGCCATTCTCTATGCGGGTACCACTTATTGATGGTCATGGTAACTTTGGTTCTATTGATGGCGATTCCGCAGCGGCTATGCGTTATACCGAAGCTCGCCTTGATAAGCCAGCGATGGAATTGTTGCGCGACCTAGAAAAAGAGACTGTTGACTTCCAGCCAAACTACGATGAAAGCCTCGAAGAGCCACAAGTTCTTCCTGCGCGTTTCCCAAACCTCCTTGTGAATGGATCATCTGGTATTGCAGTTGGTATGGCAACAAATATTCCTCCGCATAATCTAGAAGAAACTATCGATGCGGCCTGCCTTATGCTCGATAATCCTGATGTCACTACCGAAGAGCTTATGAAAGTTCTTCCGGGACCTGATTTTCCAACTGGTGGCATCATTATGGGGCGGAAAGGTATTATTGAGACCTATGAAACCGGTCGTGGAAGCCTTACAGTTCGCGCTACTTGCCGCGTTGAAGAAGGAAAGAACGGCAAAAGTTCGATCATTGTAAGCGAGATTCCTTATCAGGTTAACCGCACAAAACTGCTTGAAAAACTCGGTGATCTCGTTCGTGAAAAGAAGTTACCGGAAATTTCAAATATTCACGACGGTGCTGATCGTACCGGTATCGATATTGTTATCGAACTAAAACAAAATGCC
>CAZXOF010000080.1:0-5401 GCA_964642255.1 uncultured Eggerthellaceae bacterium
AAAGGAACAGAAGCTACAAGCAGCGCTGCACATAAGGTAATGAATGCAGCTTTTTAAATATTGTTAAAAGAGTCCTTTTGTGTGCTGTAGTAACTTTTGACCCCATACTTGTATTCCTTTGCTTTGTATGTCTTGCGCAAGACTGCCAATAAATACTGCGTAGATCTGCGAAAATATCTACATATACTTATAAAGATACCCCCCCCCGTACGTGTTCGTCAAGGAGAGGTCTCTCATAAACCTTGCAACACCCCTGATAGGGAGAGTGGTACAGCTTCTTATAAACTATGTGTACAAACTAAACGGGAAAGATGAGTTACTAAAGTATTTGATGTTGCATCCGCTATGGGAATCTGCCCATTGATACTAAGAGTGCTATTTAAATGACTGCTTTCACTGCTGAGATTTATGGCTACCGGCGTTAATGCCTTTATCGATTGCGTCAGTAAGTAACACTATCTTCGTCTGTGTTAGTGCTCCTTAAGCTCTTCAACAGTTGATTCGCTTACAAGCCCTGTATATACGCTAGCACTCTTACCTTCATTTTCTGACTGAGCAGTTTTGATAACAAATGTGAAAACACTTACCATAACAAACCACAACACAGCAAGCAGTACTTGAACTATTACCACACCTCGCAGCAATACCAAGCCGCTTATCAGCATCATGGCCGTTGCTATCGCCATGATACGCAACTTGGTTTTCCACGTCATGCCACGCCCCTGCATATAACTTTCAAGATGATTCTGATACAGTTTTGTGCTCTTGAACCATGCATCCATGCGTTCTGATCCACGCGAAAAGCAAGCTGCCGACAGCAATAAAAACGGAACTGTTGGCATTACCGGAAGTGCTGCTCCAATACCAGCAAGCACAAAAAAGAACCCGCCTGCAGCAACCCACAAGGCACGCTTAAGTTTCATGCTTTGCCTTCCTCTACTGTCGCCAGTCGCTTTCTCTCACGTCTCATTTCAAGCACATGTCGTATTGCCATGATTGGACGGCGCGTAATCATACGCGGCCCAGAAAAGCGCATGACTTTACGAATGCGCTCGCGCATATCAGGGCGATAACAATGTAGTGAGCAGTTAGAACAGAAGGTTTTGTTTTCCATGAAGGGACAACGATCGCTGCGCATACGAGCATATGAATCAAGTTGAGAGCACTCATCGCACAAACCATTGCGCGCTCCATGTTGTACATGACAAAAGAGTGCAATCATCTCTGAGACAACCGCTTTTTCTCGCTCGCGTTTGCACTCCACGCTGCGCGGCATTATTGCTCCTTATGTTATGTATCCTGTGGCTAACAAACCGTCTATGCGCATTCTAGCGCATTTGCCACACGCATTCACACAGCGTGATGATTGAATACTTACAACAGACGCAAGTTCACCTCTTTAAGTTGACGACCAGTTACAGGACTTGGAGCACCAGTCATCGGGTCAGAAGCACTTGAGGTTTTCGGGAAGGCAATGACATCGCGGATGGACTGCCTGCCTGCAAGCAGCATGACAAGACGATCAAGCCCTAGTGCAATACCTCCATGTGGTGGAGCGCCAAGCTCAAGCGCGCGGATAAGATGGCCAAATTTAACGTCAATCTCTTCATCGCTTAAGCCGCAGCGACGAAGCACCCGGCGTTGCAATTCTGCCGTGTGAATACGAATAGTGCCTCCACCTATCTCGAAGCCATCCATTACCAGGTCATAACTGTAACTACCACATTCAAGCGGGGCGTCTTCGATCTTGTCAATATCTTCGGGCTTCACCATTGTAAAAGGATGATGTTCGGCAGCGTATTTTTTCTCATCCTCATCGTAGGTAAACATAGGAAAGTCAACCACCCACAAAAGTGTATGCCCCCCACGTGGCACTGCAAGCGCATTGGCCATATGAAGGCGCAGTGCCGAGAGCACCGCGTTGGCAACCTTGGGCGTATCGGCCGCAAATAACAGCAGATCGCCCGGCTTGACATCCATGGCCTCTTTCAAGCGTGCGTACACTCCATCCTCAAAAAACTTGATGATTGGGCTTTTCTCCTTGCCATCCGACGTGAAGGCAATCCATGCCATACCTTTCGCGCCATTTTCGGCAGCAATGTCAGCAAGCTTCTCTACATCGCCACGACTCCAATCGCCAGCCCCCTTGCAGTTGATGGCCTTGACAACCCCACCGGCTTCAACAGCCTTTGCGAATACACCAAAGCCGCATCCGCGCACAATATCGGTAAGATTCACTAACTCCATGCCAAAACGCGTGTCGGGGCGATCACATCCAAAACGCTCCATGGCCTCGGCATACGGCATGCGCACAAGTGGAAACGTATGTTCAACACCAACAGCCTCAAACACCTCGGCCATAACGGCTTCCATCATGTCAATAACGTCAGTGTCCTGCACAAAGCCCATTTCGATGTCAACCTGAGTAAACTCGGGCTGTCGATCAGCGCGCAAGTCTTCATCGCGAAAGCACCGTGCAATTTGGTAGTAGCGCTCCACCCCGCCCACCATAAGCATTTGTTTAAACTGCTGAGGGCTTTGCGGAAGCGCATAAAACGAACCCGGATTCGGACGCGACGGCACAATGTAGTCACGTGCACCTTCGGGTGTAGAGTTTGCAAGAATGGGAGTTTCAACCTCAAGAAAGTCGCGCTTATTAAGTGCCGTGCGCATAGCCTGGGTAACCACGTGGCGCAAACGAAGTGCCTGAAACATCTCCGGACGACGAAGATCAAGATAGCGCCACTTCATGCGTGTTGTTTCATCGGTTTCAATACCATCCTCAATAGAAAATGGCGGAGTCACAGAGGTATTAAGCACTTCAAGCGAGCTTGCAAGCACCTCAATCTCACCGGTATCCATATTCGGGTTCACGCTCTCCGCACCACGCTCGCGCACCGTACCTATCACTTTAAGCACATATTCACGGCCAAGATGTTCAGCTGCGTAGAACTCATCAGCGCTTACACAATCCGGGTCAACGACCACCTGCGTATAGCCAGTTCGATCGCGCATATCGCAAAAGATAAGACCGCCATGATCGCGGTTATGCCATGCCCAGCCCGTCAACACAACTTCGCGTCCCGCATCTTCACGACGCAGCTCGCCACATGTTGCAGTGTGCATGCAGTATTCATTCGTATAATCTGTCATCTGGCGCCCTTCACTCCCTGCGCATATCTGCGCACGTAACCCACGGCCTTGATGCTTTTATCCATCAACATCGCTTTGCAACAACACATAACCATATGCAAACTGAATTATTTTACTGCAAGAGGACGTGTCAAATTCTGTTGTTTCTGCATCTATACACTATACTATTGCAGGCATTATGAAAGCATGTTTCACATGAAAAGGCACACTATGATAGATGCTTCAACTCAAGCGGCATCGAACGATTCAACTCCAACTCCTCTTAGCCGCGACACATCTCGCCATAATCCGCTTATTTCTGTCATTGTGCCAACGTACAACACCGAACGCTATCTTGACCAAGCACTTACCAGTATTGAGACGCAAAGTTATCGCGAGCTTGAAATTATTTGTATCAATGATGGGTCAACCGACGGCTCGCTTGCATGCATGGAGCGCCATGCCGAACGTGATCCGCGCATACGTGTGATTAACAAGCAAAACGCCGGCTACGGCGCAGGATGCAATAGGGGTATTGATGAGGCGCACGGCGAATGGATTGCCATTGTTGAGCCAGATGACTGGATAGAGCAAAATATGTATGCCGACATGATTGCCTATGCACACAGTTTTGCTACACCTATTGACATCATAAAGACAGCCTACTGGCGCATTTGGATGCCCGACACACCGCAACAACGCAAGATGAACTGTAGCTATAAGCGTCGTATTCATCCACCACGCCAGCCCTTTTCTATTGGCGATGCAGCTCATCTGTTATGTCATCATCCTTCTATTTGGTCGGCGCTGTATCGTCGTGCTTTTTTGCAGGAGCGAGGTATCCGCTTCAGGGAAATCCCTGGGGCAGGCTGGGCAGACAACCCTTTTCTTATTGAGACACTGTGTCAAACCAACAACATCGTGTATTTAGATCGGGCGTACTATTGTTATCGCGAAGAAACGCCTGAAAAATCCAAGGCCTTTGCGAAGCGTAGCACCTTATTACCACTTGAGAGATGGAACGATATGGCCGATATACTAGAGCGTCTTCACGTACATGATCCGCGTATTTTGCGTGCTCATAATAGCCGAGGTTTCACCTACTTAAGCGGCATTATCGAAGTAGTCGATTTTGAGCGAGATGATGTACGTATTGCTGCTGAGCACATGTTTGCACGTATGGATGCCAACCTAGTATTTAGCGACCCCGAAATATCGCCCGGCTGCAAGCGACTCTTTGCTGAATTGCGTGGCATTCCCTGTCCTCCTATTAATCACGTAGCCTATGTACGAGGCTTGATTGGACAGGGTATATACAACCTTACCAATACCGGTATACGCAACACCCTCTTTGCAACAACAAGTTATTTTACGAAACGCAAAGCTCGCACCGCCCATCGCTAGCAGCATGCGCTTATCGTTGGTAGTGCACCCGTATTGTTGACGGCACGGACTTATCGTTGGCAGCATTCACTCATCGTTGACGGTGTTCGCTTAGCAGTAGTAATACGCATTCGTCGTTACCAGCGCTCACCCTCTATACAGGGTCAAGTTGAAAGAGCGTTAAGAAAAAATCTTTGGTGCGTGCAGGAATTTCACGCAGACTATACGAGATCTGATTGTTGTAGGTATGGTAATCACTTGCAACACCAAGCGCTTCTATACCCAGCCCATTTGCTGCATAGAGCGCACGATACAAATGATAGCTTTGTGTCGCAACAATAATGCGCGCAAAACCGTAGGTCTTCGCCATGTTATACATCGTCTCATAGGTTGAGAAACCAGTGGTATCACACAGGATCGCACTTGCAGGTACGCCATGCGATACTGCGTAGGCGCGCATAGCCTCCGGCTCGTTATATGACGCCGTACCACCATCGCCGCTCATTACTATTACCGATGCAACACCAGCTTCGTAGAGAGTAATTGCATCGTCAAGCCGATCCTGCAAAATGGATGATGGAGTACCATCAGCGTATACCGAAGCACCCAGCACCACAATGGCATCAGCGCCAAACTCGGCAGCCGTCTGCATATCGACAATATGTGCCTGAGACGATGCAACAACAGCAATATTTGTTCCCGCAATAACGGCTCCCGCCGCAACAATGCATCCAAATATTGCTCGCATCAGTCGCATCACACAACCTTGTTTATGAAACAATGACATACGCTTGATCATAGTCGCCATATCACTTCAACTAAAGGCTTTCGTCAAAACCCCATCTTAGAACGACTCTTCGTAAGCTGTTTATCGGGTGTTTATACA
>CAZXOF010000081.1:0-5367 GCA_964642255.1 uncultured Eggerthellaceae bacterium
CAAAAGGCCATTCTTGAAGCCTTGCAGGAAGGGGATTTGCGTGTTGCGGAACTGAAGGCCAATCTTGGCTCGGTTGACTCGAGCTTGAAAAGCCTGATGACACATGGTGCGATACGTATTGAATCGCGCCGCCGTATGCGCACGAGCTCTCCAGCAGCAACCCCATATCTTCCTAAACCAAAGCTAACACATGCTCAACAAGAAGCGCTTAGAGGCATTGAATCGGCACGACGTTGCGCTAACTGTTCCGTGGTGGTGCTTGATGGTGTTACAGGATCAGGCAAGACTGAAGTGTATCTGCGCGCCATTGAAGCGGTGCTTACAGAAGGACGTAGCGCCTGTGTATTGGTGCCAGAGATTTCTCTTACGCCACAAACCGTCGCTCGTTTTCGAGGTCGCTTTGGCGATTCTGTGGCACTCATGCATTCGCGCATGAGTAATGGTGAACGCTTCGATCAGTGGGACTTCATCCAATCTGGCGCGGCGCGGGTGGTTGTTGGTGCACGTAGTGCTTTATTTGCACCACTGAAAAACGTAGGCCTGTATGTAATCGACGAGGAACATGAAGGCTCTTACAAGCAAGACAGCGCGCCCCGCTATCATGCGCGCGATGTAGCCATATGGATGGCGCAACGCTCAGGTGCGATAGTGATCTTAGGATCAGCCACTCCTTCAATCGAGTCACTGCATGCTTGCAAACATGACAAGCGATGGCAACGTCTAAGCTTGCCTTACCGTGCAAACGGCAGACCGCTTCCTGCGGTTAGCGTGGTTGATATGACGCATGAGTTCGCATTGGGTAATCGTTCCATGTTTTCGCGTCGGTTGATCAATGTCTTGGAGGAAGAACTTACTGTAGGACACAAGGCAGTATTACTACTGAACCAACGTGGTTTCGCAAAGTTTCTTTTATGTCGCGACTGCGGCTTTGTACCCAGCTGTCCATCATGTTCAACTTCGTTGACCTATCACGAACGAGGTGGTCTGCTGTTATGTCATCACTGCGGCCACCATCAAAAAGCACCAGCGACTTGTCCATCGTGCAAAAGCCCCTATCTTAGAAAGTTTGGTGCAGGTACACAGCGCGTTGAAGATGAGCTCGTAGCTCTTATTGCTGGGTTTCGTGGACGGGCTGCTACTGCAGAACTTATCCGTATGGATGCCGATACAACAAAAGGTAAGGATGCTCATGAGCGGCTGCTTGCGCGATTCGCAGCAGCTGATGCAGCAGTGCTGCTGGGGACGCAGATGATTGCGAAAGGCCTCGATTTTGCCGATGTAACCTTAGTGGGAGTTATCAATGCCGACACAACACTGCATTTACCCGATTATCGCGCTGCCGAGCGTACCTTTGCTCTTATAGAGCAAGTTGCTGGTCGCGCTGGTCGCGCCGATTTGCCCGGTAACGTGATTGTGCAAACCTATGATGCAAAGGTAACCGCCATTCGTACAGCAGCAGTCCATGACCGTGCGACTTTTCTAACAGATGAGCTTGCAAGACGCCGTCTGTTGCAGTATCCACCATGGGTTCGCCTTGCGAATGTGTTGGTATGGGGCAAAAACGAAGCTGCGGTACAATATAAAGCGCGCGAGTGGGAAGATCTCTTACGCACACAGATATATGATGCAGGCATTGGCACGTGGGAAGTACTGCCGGCAACACCATGTATGCTTGCTAAGCTGCGAGGAACCTATCGCTGGCACATCTTGATAAAAGCACCGTGTGATACGGATGTGTCTGCTACGCTTGAGCCACTGTTTCGTTCACGTAAAGCTAGTAAGCAGGTACATGTGACAATTGATATTGATCCCATTAGCCTGTTTTGAGATGGGCTGTCTGGATACCTAGCTTGCATCAGCAAAGCGTAGGGTGCCGGCTTGTCCTGCCTCAACGGTGCCTATGCGAACGGCATCTCGCCCTGATTCCTTGCGAAAGACCTGTTCAAAAGTCTGTGCGGCTGTAGGTGTTAGAGCAACTAAGAGCCCTCCTGAAGTTTGCGGATCGCAGATAACTGCCATGCGGTTGTCAAATTCATCATTATCAAGCTGTCCGCGCTCAACAAAGGGTTCGGCAAAGTCCATGATCGAAAAGGTACGGTTTGGACGACAATAAGCGCACGAAAGCTCCCAAGCTCCAGCAAAAAGTGGAAGCGCCGCCCAATCAAGCACAGCAGCGCAGTTACTTGCAAAAAGCATTTCATGTAAGTGTCCAATCAAACCAAAGCCCGTTACATCGGTTGCAGCGTGGATGTGAGGTCTACAGGCAGCCATGGCGCGTGCGCCAGAAGCATTGAGCTCTTGCATTGATGCGATGGCAGGTTGAAAATCGTGCGCGCTTATCGATCCAATCTTGTATGCAGCGCTTAGCAACCCGGTACCCAAGGGCTTCGTGAGATATAGCGCATCCCCTGGTTGCGCTCCGTTGTTGCGTATGATGTGATCGGGATGCACTGTTCCGAATGCGACCAACCCATATTTTGGCTCTGAATCGTCAATGGAATGTCCCCCGGCAAGCACAGCTCCCGCTTCGCGCACGGCATCTGTCCCGCCACGCAAAATCTCTTGTGCTATATCTGATCCCAGGGCACAATCAAGGGCAAGAACGTTGAGCGCAACATGGGGAACAGCACCCATCGCAAACACATCCGAGAGTGCATTAGCGGCAGCAAGACGGCCAAAATCGTAAGGATCATCCACAAGGGGTGTTAAAAAATCAACGGTAAGCACTGCTGCGGTGTCATTATTAAGTAAATATATGGCGGCATCATCATTAGTCTCGAATCCAACAAGAAGCTTGTTGTTAGCACCGGGCAGTAAAGGTGTCAAAATGGAGTCAAGCTCGCCTGGACCCCATTTTGCAGCGCAGCCACCTTTGGGACTGAGCTGGGTCAATCGAATGGTATCTGCCGTGTGCATGGTGGCCTCCTAGGTGACAAGCAGACTTATGTAATATACGAAGCAGTGTGTAGTTATGCGCAGTATCGACGCTGTGTATGATGGTAACCTGATTTTTGCAGTTGATTGCAGAAAAGAAGGTATCTAAACCACCGAAAAAAGCAGGCTTAGTTGTCGAGCCTCTTTTATGGACTTATTATGATTTCCCACCCTTTCCACAGTCTATGAGATTTTTCTTTCAGTCTCTTCGACTATGGAAAGCGTGAAAAACTCTGCCTAACCGCCTAGAATCTCTTTTGCCCAGGCTCCAGATTTGGTTATTGAGAATATAATCAGAATCGAAACTGCAAATGCCGACCGTAACGTATATAACCAGTCGAGTGCTGAAGAATCTAAGTTGCCATAAGCAACCTGTACAATTCCATCAACGCCGCCGCCAGCAAGTGATGCAAGAATTGATGGATAGGCAGCGAGTATAAATATCATAATTCCACCGGCAAGAACAATAGCACAGAAGTTTTTGATAAATCCAATGCCCGCCTGACGAGTTTCATCAAACCCAAGCAAAGTAAGGGGGATTGCTGAAAATGTTGCCATGACATAGAGCTGCAAAGCACGGGCGCAGGCCATGACTGTGGCAATAACATATGTTACGAGGGCGACGACGAAAGATAGTAAACCGAATATGGCGAGCAACAAACACGCTCCCCATTGTGCATTTGCTGTTTCTACCGTTGAAAAATCGACGCTGAATGGACTGTCGGCAGAATTATCCGGTATGTATGCTTCCATGAGAGAGTTTATTTCAGTATAGGCCACATTTAAGATGTCAAGTGAGTTATTGATAACCCAATGATAGATTATGCAAAACACAAGGAGAAACGCAACTTCTTTAACGGCTGGAAGCGTTGCTGTTGCATCGATGCGCTGACTAATTTTTATAAGCTGTATGAGCATAAAAAGAGCTAGGATTGATTCAGCTAGTGGGACAACAAATGATTGGTGAACAGTAGTCACTATCTCCCAAATAGATTCACCCCCAAACAGACTGCTAAAAGTTCCGCTTAAAAGACTAGACGCAGATAGATTGCTCATGATTGATGAGTAGAGATTAAAGTACGATTGTGCAATCCCAAGAAAACCCTGGCATAACAAATCGTTAATAGCAGATCCAAGATTCTCAAATACACTATCAAGCATAAACCAACCTCCCTTTATAGTGATAGTGCTATGTGATAGAACTCTGCATATTCAAGACGAGTTGTGATATTTGGCGTTTCAGGACTTACCCATCCATAGCAAAATTGCTTTACAGCCTCGTCTCTGTCCATTGTTTCTAAAAAACCAGATTTAGAGCCATTAACCGTCTCTCCTATAGCTGGATCACCGTCATATGCATACGTTTCAATGATATAACTGTTTGACCATTCCTCTTGATATGTGTCATTATTCAAAAAAAGTCCAACTGGACTGATAAATCAGTCCAGTTCTTGCCTAATGATTCGGCATAACTTACAAGTGCATCCGCCCTATCACCTGACCATTGAAAAAGCCCTATGCCATTACTTGTTTCTAGTGTTGAATCCATACCGCTTGCAACATACATATTTCCCATAATGGCCGCGGTATGTGTCGCATCTAGTCCGTTGTTCATGAGATAGGTTGCAATCTGTTCTTCTGTTGTGGTTAAGGAAAAACTTTCATCTGTGCTTGATCCGAAGATGGCTCCCAACATACCGACAAGAAGCAGAAGACCAAAGAAAAAGAAAAAATTAAAGGAACCAAGACAGCCTATAGCGACTTTTGCAGCAGTTAATGATGAGTTTTTACTGACAACACTAGTGGCTGCTTTTGTAGTAGCGCTTGCAACGGCTTTGTTAGCTGCTTGTTTATATACTGTATGTCTAAAATAACTTGCTGCTTGCCGTTTTTGTGCCGCAGAGGTGGCTGTTTTTGTGGTCTTGCGTTTCACAACATTAACATTTTTAGTAACAGCCGCACTACTATGCTTTTTAACAACAGAACTAACCTGCGAACTAACCCTCTTAACAGCTTTTTTCCCTATGCGATAAGCTGATCTTGTGTTGTAGTAGGTATCATCAATACCTTCAAGTTCTGTATCTTTTAATGTTTCATGTGCTGCTGTGTGTACTGCTTGCTTAGCAAGATTGGTCACTGCTTCTTTTTTTGAAGCATTATCGTTACCACTGTTCTCTTGCTTTTGTTTATTGTGCCGTATCGCTTTTTGAGCTATGAGTACTGCGGCTTTTGTGTTGTAGTAAGTATCATCAATACCTTCAAGTTCTGTATCTTTTAATGTTTCGTGTACCGTTTGATGATTAAGTGTGGCTGCTTCATTGTCTTTTTTGGTTTTAGAGCTAGAGGTAGTGTTGGTAGTGATGTGCTTACGTTGGGAGCGCGATACAAGCAAGTTGCTTGCTAAGGTGCTTGATGTTCGTTTACGCGATGTCG
>CAZXOF010000082.1:0-5200 GCA_964642255.1 uncultured Eggerthellaceae bacterium
CTCTTCGCTTTTGCGCCATTTCTCAAAACAGCACACCAAAGCAACAATGACAAAAGAATCAAGTATGCGAATCTTGACTCCAGAAAAGATAATAAAGTTACATATGAGAACAAGAGTTGGAGCAATTGCGTAAGCTGGCTTGAGTTGAAACTGCGTTGCTCCAAGCGCCAGCACTACTGTTATGGCTAGCAAAGCAATAAGGATTGCCATATATAGTGCTGGTCCTCCAGCAGAATAGGCAATCCACAACACAATGGCTGAGAGCCACTGTTGTGGGACATAAGCAAGCCCCTCATGCATTGAAAACGGTTCTTCTGTAACAAAGCCGTTCTCTAGAATATATCTACCGGTGTTGAGAACATGCCACAAATCCATATCATTATTAGACTTTAACCATATAAATTCGCTCAGCACTGAACTAGTCATAATAACAAGGAGCAAAGCGGCTGTTGCGGCGAGTCCACCCGGTGTCGTCTGTATCTTTTGCAGTAGCTGTGGTTTCATCAAACCATCCTGCCTTTCGTGATCATCGCGCATTATCATAAAGGTTTATGTGGGAGATAAAAAGACAAATATGGACGTTCATGTGAGGGGAAACATTTTTGAGCTTGGCTTACTGGCCATACCAAGTCACAATATCCTTCCCTGAAATTGCGCATTGTAGAGATTGGCGTAAAAACCTCCCTGTTCAAGCAGCTCATCATGTTTGCCCTGTTCAACAATATCGCCATCGTTAAGAACAAGAATAAGATTGGCTGATCGGATAGTTGAGAGGCGATGCGCAATAACAAAGGATGTGCGTCCCGTCATAAGGTTGTCCATTGCACGCTGGATACGCCCTTCGGTGCGCGTATCAACCGAACTTGTAGCTTCATCAAGAATGAGCATGTCGCGATTAGCCAAAATAGCCCGTGCAATCGTAAGAAGTTGGCGTTGTCCTTGGCTGATATTACCTGCATTCTCATCTATAACGAAGTCATAACCGCCCGGTAGTGTTGTGATGAAATGATGAGCGCAGCCCATTTTTGCCGCAGCTACTACTTCTTCATCACTTGCATCAAGTCGTCCATAGCGCAGATTTTCACGAATGCTTCCATTAAAAAGCCATGTTTCTTGGAGCACCATGCCAAACAGTTCACGTACCTCAGTGCGCGACATATCTCGCACATCGCAACCACCTATACGAATTGCACCACCTTGAACATCATAAAAGCGCATAAGCAATTTAACAATTGTTGTTTTGCCCGCACCCGTTGGCCCGACAAGAGCAACGGTTTGACCAGGTTCTATACGCGCCGTGAAGTCTTTAATAATAGCAACATCGGGGTCGTATCCAAAACGCACATGATCAAACTCTACCGCAAGGCCCCGATCTGAACTGACATGTGTTAATGTGACATCATCCACACAGACTCGATGCGCTGCCTTGTCGGCTACATGCGATAGACAAGCTGTCTGCGTATCTGTGTTATGCACCGATACTGACATAAGCCTCGCGTCTTTTTTTTCTTCCTTGTCCGATTCACTGCATTTCTCTTCTGGTTCTGCTAAAAACTTAAAGATTCGCTCGGATGCAGCAGCCATAAGCTGCAATACATTTGATACCTGCGAAAGCTGTGTAATGGGCTGTGTAAAATTTTTCACATATTGGATAAAGGCTTGAATGTCACCAACTGTAATAATGCCAGACACAGCAAAAAGACTGCCAGCGATCGCGACTGCAACATATCCTAAATTCGATACAAAGGTCATGATTGGCGGCATCAGGCCAGAAACAAATTGAGCACGCCATCCAACGCAATAAAGCTTTTCATTTGTCTCGTTGAATGTAGCAAGGGTTGAGGCCTCCTGTCGAAACGCCTTGACAACAGCATGACCTGAAAACGTTTCTTCCACCTGACCGTTAATCACACCAAGCGTATTTTGCTGAGCAACAAAGTAACGCTGAGAACTTTTAACAACCACAATCGTGATTACTGTTGCAACAGGTATGATCGCAAGCGTTATAAGAGTCATCCATACATTGATAGACAACATCATAACGATAACACCCACAATGGTAGCTATCGAGGTCACTAACTGTGTAAGCCCCTGGTTAAGGCTTTGCCCAAGAGTATCAACATCGTTGGTAATACGTGAGAGTACATCGCCCACCGACGTACGCTCAAAATATCCGAAAGGCACACGGTCAATCTTGCGAGAAATCTCGTTGCGCAACTCAAAACAGGTTCGCTGTGTAACTGAAGCCATAATCCAGCCCTGCACAAAAGAGCAAATAGCTGAAAGTAAGTAAATACACAAGGTCAGCGCAAGAATGCGCGAGATAGTTTCAAAATCAATACCACCTGTACCAGCAAGCTTAGCTGTAATACCGTTGAATAGTTCGGTTGTTGCTGTTGACAGGATCTTAGGCCCTACAATATTAAATACCGTTGAACCAATGGCAAAGAGAAACACAACAATGACAGCAACACGAAAACGCCCCATGAAGCGGAAAAGCGCAAAGACTGATCCGGCAAAATCTTTCGCTTTCTCATCAGGCATTATTCCTTGCACTGGCCCGGGTGGTCCAGGACGCTTATTTGAACTGGAACTTTGATTTCCTTGATGAGTGCTCATGCAATACCCCCTTCCCGTGCAAGTTCGGCTTCGGAAAGTTGAGACAATGCTATCTCGCGATATTCATTACATGAGGCTAATAACTCGCTATGCGTACCAATACCAACAATGTGTCCCTCATCTAAGACGACAATTTGATCAGCCTGCAAGACGGTAGCAACACGCTGAGCAACAATGACAACTGTACGACCTGACAACTGCTGCAACAAAGCAGCACGCAAAGCGGCATCAGTGCGATAGTCAAGAGCAGAAAAGCTATCATCGAATAAGTAAGCACGCGCATCCGTAGCCACAGCTCGGGCTATCGCAAGACGTTGACGTTGACCACCCGAGACATTTGAGCCACCTTGCGCAATTGGAGCATCAATGCCACCATCTTTTTCCGTAACGAAGTTGGCTGCTTGTGCAATAGCAAGCGCCTTCTCTATCTGGCTTTTAGACATCGCAGTATCGGAATATGAGACATTAGATCGAATAGTTCCCGAAAAAAGAAAGGCTTGCTGGGGTGTATAACCAAATTGACCTCGTACTCCATGTTGAGATAGTTCGCGCACATCAATACCATCGATGCGTACCGCACCACCTGTCACATCGTAGAAACGCATGAGCAACTTAAGCATTGTTGTCTTACCAGATCCAGTTGCACCAATAAGAGCTGTCGTTTTTCCTGCTGGTGCTGTGAATGAAACATGCGAGAGCACTTCGCCTTCCGAACCCTCATAGCGAAATGAAACATCGTCAAACATAAGCTCAGCACCTGATGTTGTAGGAAGCTCAGCATCGCGCGGAGTGAGCGGATCACGAATGGAGCTTGAAGCGGCAAGTACCTCATCAATACGGGCAGCAGCTACATCAGCGCGCGGCAACATGATAGATACCATCCCGATCATTAAAAAACCCATAATGATAACCATTGAATAGGTGATAAGCGCAATAAGGTCTCCGGTTTGCAGGGTACCTGCATCAACAAAATCTGCACCCACCCAAACGATAAGTACCGATACAGCATTCATCACAAGCATCATACATGGCATCATGAAGGCCATGACACGATTCGTGAAAATTTGCGTCTTCATAAGATCGGCACTTGCCTTTTTGAAGCGAACTTCCTCGTAGCGCTCGCGATTAAAGGCACGCACAACGGAAAGACCTGTAAGAATCTCTCGCGACACAAGATTAACGCGATCAACAAGTCTTTGCATGAGACGAAACTTTGGCATTGCAATCTTCATAAGAAGAATAACAACAACAAATACAATAGCAACGGCAAGTACAATAATCCAGCTCATTGAAGTATTCGTGCGTACCACCATGACAATGCCACCTATGGCAAGAATGGGCGAATATAAAACCATGCGCAACAACATAACTGTAACGTTTTGCACCAGTTGAATATCGTTGGTACCACGTGTGATAAGTGACGCAGCCGAAAAAGAACTAATCTCATGATCAGAAAAAGATACGACGCGCTCAAAGAGACGACGACGCAGATCGCGTCCAATCTGTGCTCCAGTACGTGCAGCAACAAGGTCTACGATAATTGAGGCAGCCATACCAAGCGCGGCAAGGCCTGCCATAACACCCCCCGTGCGAACAAGATAGTTTGTTTGCATAGTGGATACATCGTAGCCAAGAAGCTCATATTCTGCCTGAGCAGCCGCAATCGCTTGTTGACTTAAAAGACTATCGCTGCTATCTGTAGACGATATATCAGAATCAGCAGTAGTTAAAGTAAGTTCGTGTATAGCTACAAGGGGTGCAGCTATAATGGCATCAAGCTTGTCTCTTTGCTCGCGCCCCTCATCAGTTAATACATAGGTACCATAATCGGTTAGTACATAGGCAACTGCAAACAGTTCAACAGTCTCGTTATCCCCCACATCCTTGAGCACAAGCTCAATGGCATCATAGGTATCAGCTGTCAATTCATCGGGTGCCGCATGTTCAATACCTGATTGCTGTATGCCAACATCAACAATTTGTGAAGTATAATTGGGCAATGCTAGATCACATGTTGCCTGCACAATAAGCAGTACAAATATGACTAAGACAGCGCCAATGGAATGTCTCAAGTATTTAATTAGACGCATGACAATACGCCTTCTTTAATTCTAAATATAGTCTTATAAGCGTACACATACAAGCACTCTATATGGTCCCTATGGAAGCTTGTGATATCGTTTTTGCCCCGCCACAAACGGTACAAACACTCATATAAACATATAGTGTGAGTAGTGCTTACAAAAGGTATCTGCGCATCATCGTCTGTTAACTCTTCTTCTGAACATACCAAGCCACCCTCCCTTATCACATCAGCCATCACGCCCCCTGCTAGCACGCGCATCTACGATATTACAAAAGGCAACAATACTGCGCTTTTCAAAGAGCAAAGATAGGCGACTATAAAAATCCACGTGATGCGCAGATACCACAATGAAAAGACCACGCACTCAGTAACACACTACAAAGCTGCCTTATAACCTTTGAGCAACAAGGGTAGTGAATACTAGCGCTTGTTATGCAATATCCTCGCGCAGTGCCTCGACGACGTTTCGGGTGCGCGCTTTACGGAGCGCATAGA
>CAZXOF010000083.1:0-5152 GCA_964642255.1 uncultured Eggerthellaceae bacterium
ATTCCGCCACACCCGCACATAATAGCCTTGTTTTCAAGGAAAAGAGGCAAGGCCGAATGATAGCGCAGCACGTATTGCTTGACAAGCAGTCATGTGTAGCAGTACGTACTATGACGTAGGGAGCGTACACAAAGGGCATACACAATGGCAAGCGTTGCTGTAATGCGATAGCGGCTACAGCGTGCGACGCAGATAGGAGGCCACAGCACGCATGGAGCGTTTTACGTACATGGTGACCGAGCATAGTCGCGCAATTGTTGCGCTTGTATTTGCGCTTGTTGCTGTGTGTGGCGTGCTCGCCTTTTTCGTGCCGGTGAACTATAGCTTGGTGTCGTATTTGCCAGATGAAAGCGAATCGACCATTGCACTTGAGGTCATGGCCGCTGAATTTGAAGATGTTACCAGCGCGCGCGTCATGCTTGATGATGCATCCATACAAGAAACGCTTGCCATTAAAGAGCAAATCCAAGCCATTTCGGGTGTGACAAGCGTTGTATGGCTTGATGATGTAACAGATATTGAGATACCCCTTGAAGCAATTGATGAGGTCTTGCTGTCAACTTACTATCAAGATAGTTATGCACTACTTACCGTTACGCTTGAATCGGGTCGGGAATCCGATGTTATTGATGCAATTTATGAGGTCATTGGGGATACGGGGCATGTAGCAGGAGAAGCTGCATCAACTGCCGAGACGGCATCGATGACAGGAGGCGAGGTAGCCAACGCATTCTCCATTCTGATACCGCTCATCATAATATTGCTGCTGCTTTCGTCGCATTCATGGATTGAGCCGGTGTTTTTTCTGCTAGCTATTGGCATATCTATTGTTCTCAACATGGGTACAAACGTCTTTATTGGCGAGGTGTCCTATATTGCCTTCACTATTGCGCCTATCTTGCAGCTTGCTGTGTCGCTTGATTATGCAATTTTTCTTCTGCATGCATTTCAGCGTGCTCGCGAACATGAATCCAATCCAAAGGCCGCTATGCGTGCTGCAATGCGTGAAAGTTTTTCGGCTGTTGCCGCCTCAGCTGCAACCACGGTATTTGGTTTTGCAGCGCTTGGTTTTATGCAGTTCAAGATTGGAGCCGACCTTGGTATTACACTGGTAAAGGGCATCATCTTGTCGTTTGCATGCGTTATGGTGTTTCTTCCGGCGTTTGCGCTTCTGTGTTACAAGCTTGTTGATAAGACAGAGCACCGCCGGCTTATGCCCTCGTTTGCAAGCATTGGCACCAAGCTTCGTTTTGCGCGCTTCCCTGTGTTGGCGCTTGTTGCGGTGATTATTGTGCCATGTTGGCTGGCTCAGTCGAATATAAGTTTTGTGTATGGAACAGGTTCAATGGAGGGCAGTCAGACGCGCGCTGCTCTTGATGAAGAAGCCATTGAGGCAATTTACGGCAGAGAGACTCAGCTGGTTGCATTTGTTCCACGTGATTCGCCTGGAACAGAGTCGCTTTTGGTAGCAGAGTTGGCAGAAATTCCCCAAGTAACCTCGGTGGTATCGTACGCTTCGTCAGTGGGTAGTGGTATTCCGGTAGAGTTTCTCGATGCTTCTATAATCGAGCAATTCTATTCTGACAACTATGCTCGTATTGTTCTGTACTGCGACATGGAGGATGAAGGCGATGAACCCTTTGCGGTTGTCGAAGAAGTACGTGCTATTATCGCAAGCTATTATGGTGACGATGGTTTAGTTGCAGGCAAGGCGGCAAATCTCTATGACATGAAGGCAGTGACGGCTGTCGATTCAACGACTACCAATACCATTGCTGTTGGCGCCATTCTGCTTGTGATTTTGGCGACTTTCCGTTCGCTCATTTTGCCGTTTCTGCTTGTTGCAACTATTGAATCGGCCATCTTCATCAATTTGGCAGTGCCGTATTTTGCCGACAACTCCATCAACTACCTAGGGTATTTGGTCATCAATACCGTGCAGCTTGGGGCAACTGTTGACTATGCCATTTTATTTACCGACACCTATCGTCGCTATCGCCAAAGCTTGTCCGTGCGCGATGCACTTATGAAAACATGGGGAGAAACGTTTAAGAGCATCATTATTTCTGCAAGCATTCTTGCGTTGGCGGGTTTAGCGCTGTGGCTTACTTCGTCGAACAATATTGTTTCAATATTGGGCTTGCTGCTGCTGAGGGGTACGTTGCTGTCTTTTGTTCTCGTAGTGACTATGCTTCCGGGCTTGCTTGGTTTATTTGATCGACTTATTGCAAAACTGACATGGCGTTCGGGTTTTTGTCGAACGGATGGGGTGGGTGCTTCTGCGTATACGGTTGCAGAAAGGAATGATCGACCATGATGAAACACGCGCGTAAAAACCAGATGCTTGATACATCACAAGCCCAATCGGCTAAAACGCTGCTTGGTGTTTCCGTTCGATCTGAGCGGTGGGCGGTACCCGTACGGCGCAGTACTACAGGTCGGCTTGAAGAGCGGGCAGCTCATGCGCGCTTGTGCAAGCGTCAATCATGTCAGCACCGATCACGTCGGCACTTCGCTACATCAGGGCTCAAAAAACAAGGTGGTGTGTGGGGTGGCGTTCAAGTATGGTTACGGGGTGGCTTTAAGCAGTTCAACCGTGCAGTGGCGCTTGTTGTAGTGGTGACATTGGTAAGCGCACTTGGCTTGGGAGGCGCACAGATTGCTCAGGCCGAGGGCGAATCAACTACATCGTCTGCTACAGCAAGTGCAACAGCAGAAAGTTCTGTTGAAAACACAACGGCAAAAAGCGAGGTTGTATATGCGACCCTTTCCTCTGAAGGCGAAGTGCAGGGGGTCTATGTTGTCAATATTCTTGATCCTGATGAGCCGGGTGAGGTCACCGATTACGGCGACTACGAATCTGTTAGCAACTTAACTGATGATGCCGAACTAAGCTTCTCACATGATTCCGTTACGGTAGAAGTGACGGGTGACACCTTAAGTTACCAGGGAAATCTTGGTGTGGATGAGCTGCCATGGATTATCACGGTAAGGTATTTGCTTGATGGCAATGAGGTATCTGTTGATGAGGTGGGTGGCGCATCGGGTGAACTAGAGATTTGTATAGAAACAAGGTGCAATGAGGCTGTTGATACAAGCTATTACGATAACTACCTGATGCAAATCTCGCTTACCTTCGACTCCGATCTTGCAAGCAATGTAGCAACTGATGGAGGTCAAATTGCCATATCGGGATCGGATGTGCAAGTTACGTTCATGGTGATGCCGGGCTCTGATGGCTCGTTTTCTGTAACAGCTCAGGTGTCCGATTTTGCTATGGATGGCATTAGCTTTGCAGCTCTGCCTCTCTCCTTTGCAATTGAGGTAACCGGCACTGATGATTTGGTAGCCGGGTTTAGTGAGCTTGTTGATGGTATTGATCAGATTGCAAGTGGTTCAAGTCAATTGGCGTCGGGCTCAGATGAGCTTGCAAGTGGGTTGAGCCTTCTGATAAGCGCTACACAGTCGCTTGAAGATGGAGCAGGTGAGCTTGCAAGCGGCATATCATCTGCGACATCGGGAGCTCAAAGTATTGCTAATGGCTTGTTTGCATACCAACAAGGGCTGCTTGCTGAAGCCTTGCAGCAAGCAGCGCAGGTATCTTCAGATGAAGCATTGCAAGTATCCTTCCAAGCAGCTCTTACTACTTATATAACGGCTTATTCCACAGCATATTCTGCTGCGTATGTGTCTGCATTTCTTGCGTCACAGATGGCTGGTGCCGATGAAGCAACGGCTGCTGTTGAGGCGGCAGCAACGGCAACTCAGGCGGCAGTAGCAAACGCCGATGTACTTGCGGCGTTTGCTCAGATGCAAAACGCGATAGAAGAGATAGGTGAAAGTGCAGGGCACGCGGGTGCTGCTGAGGCACTTTCGAGTGCTGCATCTGGCCTTGGGTCGACCGAGGACGCTCAGAGTTTGATGTCAGGTGCTGCTAGTATAGCCTCTGCCTTGATGCTGCTTTCTACAGGAGCTTCCGAACTTGCGTTGGGGGCAGAGCAGCTAAGCGATGGAACAGCAAGTGCTGCATCGGGGGCAGATGAGCTTGCTGCAGGGACACAGGAGCTTACCGATGGACTGACAACGCTTGCTTCTGAGGTGCAGGCAATGCCTGATGAGGTGCAAAGTGCCATTGATGAAATGCTGGCTCAGTATGACAAAAGTGACTATGTGCCAATAAGTTTTACAAGTTCGAAAAACACTAATGTGCAACTGGTTCAGTTCGTGTTTTCCACCACTTCGATAACAGCTCCCACAAAAGAAGAAACAAAGATTGAAGTGGAAGAAGAGGAAACAAGCTTACTCGAGCGGTTTTTGAGCCTGTTTGGCTTATGAGCCGTACCGCGCGTTACTTAGTGAGAGCATGAAAGTGACGTCATACATAATGAAATAGTGAACAGTGAGCCTTTTCTTCCAATCTGAAAAAAGTAAAAAAGTTGCGCTCATCTGCCTAGACTGACGAGAGGTATCAAGTAGCGTATATCTGAAAAATAGCCTGTGCATATCCAAGCGTACGGGCTGTGTCTGATCTGCATTATTCCATGCGTTTTAGCAGGTCATCTGCATGATAGAAACATAATGGAATGTGCAGCCTGTCGCTTTGCTGCGCTCATGAACGTATGAGCGCAAGTTGCGCTATATCCTGAAACAAAAATGATTGCAAACAGATATATTCTTAAATTAGAAGATAGTCTACAATGAATAAATATATAGCCGGTCGAGAATGATCCACGACCGGCTAGGTGCGGCAAAGGGAAATGGAGGATGTATGAAGAAGTGGAAAAAAGGAGGAATTATCCTTGCTGCCGCGTTCGCTTTATGTGCGTCGCTTGGAACTGGTACAGCTTTTGCTGCTGGTACGACCACTCTTGACGGAACCGATGGCGCGAACTGGGAAATTCCCACGTATGCAATCACGAACACCGTCTGGAAAGACGCCGATGGCAACGTAGTAGAAGCAGGAACAGAAGGTGCAACTCAGTACAAAGTAATTACCACATGGGCTGAGGCATGGTCAACATCTGGTCCTGACTACCTAGGCATTTCAAATAGTGCCTACTTCGGCAACGGCGGTAATGGAAACGCAACCGTTACGACATTAGATGCGGCAGCTTATAATACGACGGTTGGTATATGGGCAACCGCAGCGAAT
>CAZXOF010000084.1:0-4741 GCA_964642255.1 uncultured Eggerthellaceae bacterium
ATATGGGCACTAGCACCTCAAGCTAGCGTGTCTGCCGTTCCACCACTCCGACATATCATGCGTCTTATTGCGCGCAGCAGGCGCTATTTTAGCAGAGTGATACACGGTTGCAAGATGCTATTTTTTTCATGTGTCTGTACAAAGCGCACGTGGTTGGTAAGATTGAAACAAAAGACGGTATGCCCATAGATTGCACGTAGTGTAATGATGCAGATTGGAGCATTTATGACCCCCTTTCTTGACGCTATGATCAAGCGTGCTTGCACCGATCACAAAGTAATTGTTCTGCCTGAAGGAAATGATCCACGCATTCTAAAGGCTGCAGAGCGCGTACGTGAACTCAACATGGCAGAACTTATTATTCTTGGTGACGCCGCACAGATTGCCGCTTCTAATTACCGTCTTGATGATGTGCGTATTATCAATCCGCATAATTCTTCAGAACATTCACAGTTAGCGAAGCTTTTGTATGAACTGCGCAAAGACAAGGGACTCACACAAGAACAGGCTAATGCCCTTCTTGATGATGTCTTGTATTTCGGGGTCATGATGGTAAAAGCAGGCTTAGCGGACGGTATGGTCGCTGGCGCTTGTCATGCAACAGGGGATGTGTTGCGTCCCTCACTCCAAATCTTAAAAACCGCACCAAACGCAGGTCTTGTGAGCACGTTTTTTATCATGGTGGTACCTGACTGTAAGTTTGGGGCAAACGGTGTATTTCTTTTTTCGGACTGCGGACTGGAAGTGAACCCCGATGCGAAACGTCTTGCCCATATTGCCGTAAGTTCGGCCACATCGTTTCAAACCCTTATTGGAAAACAACCACAGGTAGCACTTTTGTCCCATTCAACAAAAGGGTCAGCCTCTAACGAATGTGCAGCTAAAGTTATCGAAGCTACTAGGATTGCCAAAGAACTTGCTCCAAACTTGTCACTTGATGGAGAACTCCAACTTGATGCGGCTCTTGTGCAGTCGATCGGTGCATCAAAAGCGCCTCAATCCCCTGTTGCCGGTAAGGCTAACGTACTTATCTTTCCCGACCTTGATGCTGGCAATATTGGGTATAAGCTGGTACAGCGTCTGGCAAAAGCTGAAGCCTATGGCCCTATTACCCAAGGTATTGCCGCACCCGTCAACGATTTATCGCGCGGATGTAGCGCGGCTGACGTGGTTGGCGTCATTGCAATCACCTGCGTTCAAGCACAACAGCATCTTTAATCAAAGGTATTTGAGTCGCCGGAGGAGATGTCAAAGTTCGTTGAAATGGCAATTAACAGGGTTTGTCGAAAGGCTTTGCTGAACAGTCCTGTTGACAAGAGTTATCAATGAAACACATCAGGAGTTCAGCAACACTGCTGGAATGCAATGAGCATACAAGGGGCTTAATTATTCTTGCTACGCTCCCTCTCCGTAGCCGAAGCGCCGAATTTGCGAGGCGTCTCGACGCCAATTTTTCCTCAGCTTGACACGCAGATCAAGATACACCCGACACCCCAGCAGTGTTTCAAGGTCTTTTCGAGCTTCACTACCAATACCTTTGATTGCTGTGCCACCCTTGCCCACAAGAATGCCTTTTTGACTCTCGCGTTCCACATACATAATGGCATAAATGTGATAGAGCTTTTTGCGCTTCAGATATTCCAGGTCTTCCACAACAACACCAACAGCGTGGGGTACCTCATCATGAAAGTTACGTAAGGCTTTCTCGCGTATAAACTCAGCTATCATCACATCAAGCGGTTGGTCGGTTTCCATATCGGCAGGAAACCACGCACAGCCTCTTGGGAGCATATCAGCAATAGTGTTTATAAAGTTTGCAACACCAACACCACTGATTGCAGAAAGCTCACACACACAGTCCCACGCTGCAAGCTGGCACGCAGCTTCTCGCTGTGCAGCAAGCTGTTCCGGAATAGCAAGATCAACCTTTGAGAGCACGCAAACTTTTGTAGCATCTGAGGCTTTAAGCTGCTCGGCAATCCAAGCATCTCCCCTCCCAACCGGCTTGGAGACATCAATGAGCATAACGGCAATATCAATATCTTCAAGTGCCTTTTGAGCAGATACGTTAAGTTCCAAACCCAAGGCGTCATGGGGCTTGTGAATACCTGGAGTATCCACAATGATCGCCTGAAAATTATCGCGCGTAAGAACGGCACGAAATCGATGCCGGGTGGTCTGCGGGGTATCGGAGGTAATGGCAATCTTTTTTCCCATGATTGCGTTAACCAGTGTTGACTTGCCCGCATTTGGACGACCAACAAGGGCAACAAAGCCTGAGCGAAATGAATCACTTTGAGGCACCTGGGTGTCACAGGTCGCCTTTACATGAGCTTTGTTTGCATAGTGCGCCTCAGCTGCAAAAAAGCGTGAAACGATATCATCTTCTTCCATGAGTTCACCTGCATCACCACAAGACACATTGCTTGCATTTTTATCAAAATCGACGGGTTTTTGACCCTTCAAAGTCATACGGTGTATTCCTTTCTAGGGCATGGTAAACACGGCCTACATCAGTGCCGAAAACAGACGCGGAAGAATAATGAGTGCCCCCACTACAACTGATGCCATTGCCGCAACAAGTACTGCCGCAGCAGCACAGTCTTTCGCTCGCTTTGCAAGTGTATGGTAGGCAGGAGAAACAAGGTCAACCACCGACTCTAAAGCCGTATTCACACATTCGAACGCAAAAACGGCAGCAATACAAAGGGTAATTGCGACCCATTCGAGCACAGAGATCTTAAAAGCAAAGCCTACCACTATCACAAACACAGCAACACAGACGTGAATCTTCATATTGCGCTGCGTAGTAAAAGCAGTCACGAAACCTGCCCACGCATTTGCAAATGCCTTATCGAGCTGATATGCAACGCAAGAGCGTTTTGTCTCTTCATTGCGTACAAATAGCATATCCTGCTCAGAGCTATTATGGTGATCAGTAGAATGTGACATATCAGGCATAAGATGTCTCATCAGCATCGATAGAACAACTTATATCGCCACCATGCAAAGGGGCAGCACAAAAACTATCACGAGGTGAATAATTGTCGTTTGCACGATATGCTCGCCACTGCCCTAAGATGACATCTTCGCGCGCCTCCATAACACGAGCCTCATCATCTTGTATATGGTCATAACCGCACAAATGCAAAATACCGTGCACTATCAAAAGCGAGATTTCCTCTTCAAAGGTAGTGCCAAATTCGCTTGCCTGACGAGTGGCAACATCGGGGGCAATAACAATGTCACCAAGCGTCAATACTTCGACACGTTCTGTATCAGTGCAAGCATCTGCAATGTCGTCACATTCAAAGGACAATACATCAGTTGGCCCTTGTTTACCGCGATAGCGCTCATTGAGCTGAGCTATAGCTGCATCATCGATAAAACTAATAGATAGTTCAGTTCCGGGCGGACAGCCTTCCTGCGAAAGCACAAACAGCGCAAGCTCTTTAATAGGCAAGTCACAAAGATCATCAAATCTGTGACTATAGGCAACATCAATCATCATGATTCACACACCTTTTCGCTAGCACTTGCGTACTCATGCGTACAGCAGCAGGCTGTGTCATAAGGTAGTGTTACGGTCGTTGCACGTTTCTCATGCTGCTCATAGGCAGCAACAATGTGTGATACAAGCGAATGGCGCACACTGTCGCCTCCGGAGAAAAAGACAAAAGCGATATCGTTAAGACCTTCTAAAACAGCCTGAACTTCTGCAAGACCCGACGCCTCGTGGGGTAGATCTGTTTGCGATAGATCGCCGGTAATAACCATTTTCGAATTAAAACCTAAACGCGTCAGAAAAAGTTTCATCTGTTCGGATGTGGTATTTTGCGCCTCATCAAGAATGATAAAACTATCGTTTAAGGTGCGCCCTCTCATAAACGCAAGGGGAGCAATCTCAATCACATTATTTTCTATAAGATGGCGAGCACGCTGTCCATCCATCATATCGAAAAGCGCATCATACAGTGGACGAATATAGGGATCTACCTTTTCCATAAGCGTCCCTGGGAGAAAGCCAAGGTTTTCTCCCGCTTCCACAATGGGTCGCGTCAGAATAATATGCCCTATTTCTTTTCGGTTGAGCGCTGCAACAGCTAAGGCCATAGCAAGATAGGTTTTACCCGTGCCCGCCGGTCCAATACCAAACGTTATGGTTGTAGAGCGAATAGCATCGCAGTAGCGCTTCTGATTAACGGTTTTAGGACGAACAGCGCGCCCCCGATACGTAAGTAAAACATCCTCTCGCAGTATACGTGGTGAAAACTTACGTGACCCTACCGCATCAAGCGCGCCATGCAGATACTCAAGGTCAGGGATATCCCCTGATTCAACGAGTGAAAACAAATCAGCGAAAACAGCAGTTGCTGCTTGAACTTCGTGTTCACAGCCTTCAATATATACTGCATTGCCACGAACGGTAATACGTGCAGCAAAGGAATCACATATGAGATGCAGGAGCTCATCGGCATGCCCAACAACCAATGCCATATCAACCGATACAGGTGCCGAAAGCACACTATGTGTGAGTTTTACCATGAACCGATTGTACACTATGTCTTATGAGAGAAAGCTCGTTTCATCAGTGTGGTGCATGCGCGCTACTCCAGATATGCCCCCGTTTGGCGTTCCCATAAGTGGGCGTATTCTCCGCCTGCTTCAATAAGATCTGCATGAGTGCCATCCTCAACGATGACACCTTCAGACACTACAACAATACGATCAAGACTTGCCA
>CAZXOF010000085.1:0-1537 GCA_964642255.1 uncultured Eggerthellaceae bacterium
GTAGCTGAGACAAGCCAATTGCTTTCTGTAACTTGTCTTTGTAGCGATGACGCTTAAAGATAAGGATTCCAACGAAAAATAGACAGATTGCCACCTGCAACGAGCGACTACCCAAAACAAAAGAAGCGCCAACACAGAGTAAGACTCCAGCAATGCCGCGTTCAAACCAAGACCAACAAAAGAAAAGGAACAGCACAACGCCGAAATAATTCTTGTCATACGATCCAAAGCAGTACATCGATGAATCTGAGGTTAAATTCATATAAAATGCAATTATTATTCCTGTAATACTGGAAAAATAGAATAATTTCTTTGCAAGATAGCTTAGTTCATATCCCCTGTTCAAAATCCCTAGACAAAGCGCCGAGAATAGAAGAAAGCAGGTATTTATCAGGAGTTCTGATTTCGGAAACGGAGACACTGCAAAGATCACAAGAACAGCTAGCCCCAATGCAAGTAACGAGAAGAGAAGACTTTTAGAGAACGGAGTATGTATAACTCTAATATCTCGTTGAGCAGATAGAGCGATGACGATTACAAGAGCAGAAACTATGGTGAATAAGGACTTATACGCAGGAGGAACAAAAAACATCAGGGCAGCTACATAGGCCGCTATCAGGCTATATATTGCCATAGTTTTGTTTTCCTTTTTGTCCGGCAAAACCTTAGAGAGACTCATCCGGGTTTCACCTCATTTACAGTAGCTCTCAATGAGCTCGCAAACATTCTCAGCGGCGCCGCCCTTCCAGATATAACCTTTCAATGATGAAGAGAATTTCTTTCTGTCGGCATAAGCGTCCAAAAAATCGTGCCCATTTTTTATTGACACCGCAGCACCAATCTCTACGAGTGGCTCTGCAATTTCACTATCAATTGTCTCCAAAACAAAGACAGGCTTATCGTATGCAACTGCCTCAAATAGCGCAGTGCTAGATATGCCTACTACTGCATCACAATTCGATAAATAGTCCCCAATAGCCCCCTCTGTTGCGATGCTTACCCTATTCTTTTCAACCGCCAAACGAGGATGAGTGATACGCCATGAATTCACCTCAGACGGGTGCATTTTGACCACAATTTCCCACGCATCTGCACGTGAATCACGCAAGATACTGCTTACGAATTCATCGATCGCTCCGCCATCGTTTCCTTGACAGACAACAAGGAGGCTCGCTTTGCAAACTGATGGCCTTACCGAACCACTCTTGCGAAAAGGGCCATGCTCCAATGGCACAGAACCAACCGCAGAAAAAATCACGCTTCCATCTGGAACGACACATTGATCTCCCCAGAATGCACCAAAGGTCGCTATCTCAGTAGGAAGACATCTCTCATAGCCGCTTGCAATGCCGTTATATGCTATATGCCCAGATCCAATCTGCCCATGTTGTAGTTCTATAATCGGAATGTCGCATCGTTTTAATATTTCATTACATATCAGGCAAAACACCGAATAGTGCTCAATCTCAACAACGCACTTAGGATTAATCTCAGAAAACAGCCTTTCCACTATGGGCTGGATAGTAAGACTACCGGT
>CAZXOF010000085.1:1547-4740 GCA_964642255.1 uncultured Eggerthellaceae bacterium
CGACATATCTCACGCGTTTAGTAAGCGCCCCACCCCTAGGCGTAACTCCAAATCGAGCCAGCATGGCGCTCAATATATTTTGTAGATCGTTATAGACGGCCTTTGCCTGTTGTTCAAACTTTCCTGTTTTGAGGTTGATCCCCCATAAAAGCTCCAGATAGTCAGTGTAAAATACCTGACCAACAGCAGGATTGCTTATATGGGTAAGCTGATTTGGTCGCTCAAACAAATAATTCTTTACTCTTAAGCGTGCGACAATATCATCTAGAAACGCGTTTGAAGCGGTTCCCTTGAAACTAGCCGTCTTCCAATTTCCGAGAAAGACCACTTCGTTGCAGGGAAGTTTTCTCTGCACTATATCCGAACGAGACTTGGCTGCGTTTCGGAGAAAACCAGGGGCTTTCTTTACAACATTAGAGAGAGAAAACTGAGCATGAAAATCCGGATGTCCACCGAACTCAAAACCACGAATTGTCCGACAGATATCATCAAAGACCCACTTCCTCAGCAGATGCCAATAATACACACCACCTGCATTTCTTTCGAAAGCCTCGGTCTCCGATTCAAACTGAATGAAGGCTTTAACTAAATTGATCCTGTTTTTCAACCTGTCCAGAGATTGGGATGGATCTACTTCGTCGCACATGATACTAATCCCTCCCGAACAGATCACGGGTATAGACCTTAGGAGCCACATCACTCAGCTCTTCGTTTAAGCGGTTGGCAACGATGAGATCGCAGCGGGACTTAAAAGAGCCAAGGTCATGAGTAACTTCGCTTCCGAAAAACTCTTGAGCATCAAGGGTGGGCTCATAGACAACTACGGGTACACCTTTAGCCTTGATGCGCTTCATGACACCTTGGATAGAAGAGGCTCGAAAGTTGTCCGAACCACTTTTCATGGTGAGGCGATAGATGCCTACAACAGGAGCTGGTGTTCCTTGATAGGAAAGCTCATGGACGCGCTTGAGTATTTCGTCAGCTACAAAGTCTTTGCGGGTAGCATTGGATGTCACGATTGCTTGGATAAGCTCTTGGGGAACATCGCGATAGTTTGCAAGAAGTTGTTTGGTGTCTTTGGGAAGGCAGTATCCGCCATAGCCAAAGCTTGGGTTGTTGTAGTGAGAGCCGATGCGAGGATCAAGAGATACCCCCTGTATGACATCGGTGCTAGATAGTCCTTTGGTCACACAATAGGTATCAAGTTCGTTGAAGTACGAAACGCGCAGAGCAAGATAGGTATTAGCAAAAAGCTTTACTGCTTCAGCTTCAGTACAACCCAAGATGAGCTTTGGGATGCCAACGGTCCCATCAGAGTTATGCCGAGTGCGCTCAGAAGCATCTGCGCCTTGCTCAAGCAGGTCTGCAAAGTGCTGTGCCACAAAGCGTGCCTGTTTGTCATCTTCAGGAGCACCAACAACAATCCTGCTGGGATAGAGGTTGTCATAGAGCGCATGACCTTCTCGTAAAAACTCGGGAGAAAAGATTATCTTTGCATCGCTTCGCTTTTCTCGTATGTGTTGGGTGTATCCCACAGGGACGGTGGACTTGATAACAATCCAGGCATCCAGGTTAACTGCTCTTACTGCATCCATAGCAGCTTCTACTGCTGAGGTATCAAAGGAGTTAGTGTCGGTGTCGTAGTTGGTAGGAGCAGCTATGACAACATACTCGGCATCTTTGTAGGCTTCTTGCGCATCGGTAGTTGCCGAAAAGCAAAGTCCCATCTTGTCTTTATTGCTTAAGAAGTTTTCGATCTCAGCATCACGTAGAGGACTTTTGTTCTCCTTAAGTAGCTCTACCTTTTCAGGCACGATGTCAAGCGCGCACACCTCATGGTGCTGAGAGAGAAGCAAAGCGACACTTAAGCCCACATATCCTGTACCAGCAACAGCGATTTTCATGTGATTTCTCCTTGATTTGTTTTTCTGTATGTCCGCTTCCACACCGCGAGCAGCGCATAACGAACGAAGCAATATGTCGCTGTGGTTAAATTCAGATGCTCAACATCACGGTAGATATGCCACACACCTTGTGCCGCCTTGAGTTTGTTGCTTGAAAGTGAACCGGCAACCCTGCGGTAGGAACAAAGAACTTCCGGTATTCCGTAGCAGACATGCCCCGCCTTAAGCACTTGCAGCCAGGTAGCTGCATCTTGGCGACGCCGCATATCGGGCATCACGAGAAGTTCTTTGTCGAGACGTGTGGTATCAGCCATAATGCCGACGGTTTGTAGCAAGTTGTGCGTAAGAAAGCCCTTATAGTCGCACGTATCAAGCATCCTTACGATCTTGCCGAGTGGCTCTCCGTCTGCTCCGATAACCTCATAAGAGCAGCATGAAAACGCTGCCTTTCGTTTTTGCATAAAAGCAATCTGCTTTTCGAGCTTTGTCGGTTTCCACAGATCATCAGAATCGAGATAAGCGATATAGCGTCCCTGCGCATGCAAAAGAGAGTTATTGCGAACAGCAGCAGCACCTGTGTTTTTTATCGTAGAAAAAAGGCGGAGACGTGAATCTCTTTTTGCAATGCCAGCCACGATCTCGTATGTGGAATCACTTGAGCAATCATCGGTAACAAGAAGTTCCCAGTCTTTGAAGGTTTGTGCCTGTAGCGACTCAATAGCCTCTTTTATGTGCCGCTCTGAGTTATAGGAGGGCATGATCACACTTACCAAGGGCTTCATATAGCTAGCACCCCTGCGCGCTTAGTACACAGCCCACGGTTTGGACAATTAGCTTGAAGTCAGTCCATACCGAACACTTCTTGATGTAGAGAAGGTCAAGGTCTACCCACTCATCAAAGGTGATTGAGTCTCTATCTTTTCTGGTTTGCCAAAAGCAGGTAATGCCTGCTTTTATGAGAAGGCGTTGTGCTTGATAGGGGGTATAGACTTCAACTTCACAAGGCAGAGCTGGTCTTGGACCTACAACAGAGAGTTCCCCTTTTAAGACATTTACAAACTGAGGTAGCTCATCAAGTGAGAGCTTTCGTAGGATGCGCCCCACTCGTGTGGTACGAGGGTCGTTGTGCATCTTGAATACTGGGCCATTTTTTTCGTTGTTTTTAAGAAGGAAGCTCAGGTGTTCTTCGGCGTCTGTGCACATGCTGCGAAACTTATACATCTCAAATGTGCGACCATCTTTGGTGACTCGCCTCTGTTTGAAGATGACGTTTCCTTTTGGATCGTCAA
>CAZXOF010000086.1:0-4695 GCA_964642255.1 uncultured Eggerthellaceae bacterium
ACATTATCCGTTAGCATCTAACCCTCTTGCACAAACTTATATCCACGCTGGGTTAGCAGAGCCAAAATTTATAAGGCACTCTCATTGTGAGGCAGCTGTATTATTCACCAACTGACGAAGTACATAGGGCAAAATACCTCCATGTGCGAAATAGCGCCCTTCTGTAGGTGTATCAATGCGTACCTTCGCCTCAAAGGTCAAAGTCCGTCCGTCTGGTTTCACTGCTGTAACAACAACCACATGCGGATGAGGCATTCCTTGTGAAAAATCAATCTCGGCAACCGAAAAGCATTCCGTACCGTCAATGCCAAGTATTGCGGCATTTTCCCTTTCAAGAAATTGTAGCGGTAGCACACCCATGCCAATCAGATTTGAACGGTGAATACGCTCGAAGCTTTCAGCAATTACAGCACGCACTCCAATAAGTGCTGGTCCTTTTGCCGCCCAATCACGAGACGATCCGCTACCATACATTTTGCCTGCAATCACTACAAGCGGAGTACCTTTTTGTACGTAAGAGCAGGCTACATCAAAGAGCGGCTTGACAGTATTATCCTCAAAGTCTCGCGTCCAGCCACCACGACGACCTTCGGCCAAGATATTGAGCAGCTTTACGTTTGCAAATGTTCCACGCATCATGACTTCATGATTACCGCGTCGTGAGCCGTAGGTATTAAAATCAGTATCAGCAACACCTTGTGTGCGCAAATAGGAGGCTGCCACAGAATGAGCAGCAATAGCTCCTGCGGGAGAAATATGGTCGGTCGTAATGAAATCTCCGAGCAGAGCAATCACGCGTGCATCACGAAGAGGCTCTATGGGGGCAGGGTGCACTTGTATGGTATCAAAGTATGGCGCACGTCGTACATAAGTTGAATGTTTGTCCCATGCAAATAAATCACTTTGTATAAGCGGTAGATTTCGCCATGTACGATCTCCACCAAAAGTACCTTTTGCACCATCCGCATAGAGCGACTCATCAACATGAGCATTCATTAAACGTGATATTTCCTCATTGTTTGGCATAATATCAGCAAGAAATACCTCTTTGCCCTGCTTATCAACGCCTAATGCATCGCGAGTGAGATCAATATCAACTGTTCCGGCAAGAGCATACGCAATAACTAGCACCGGAGCAGCAAGATAATTTTGAGATACGTCAGGAGAAATGCGCCCCTCAAAATTGCGATTACCCGACAATACACTTGCAAGTTCAATCCGATCAGCAACGTCATGCAGCTCGGGTTTTATAGAGCCCGAATTACCAATGCAACTCATGCAGCCAAATCCACAAGTATAAAAACCAAGCGTGCGCAGTCCTTCCATCAAGCCAGCTCGTACAAGCAATAACTCTGTCGCACGACTACCCGGTGCAAGAATTGTTTTAACCCATGGCTTGGATGTAAGACCGCGCGCAGCAGCCTTTCGTGCAAGCAGACCTGCTGCAATCATCATGACTGGATCGGTAGCTGTTGTACAGCTGGTAACAGCAGCAATAGCAAGCGCTCCGTGAGTCAATTCACATTGATGTCCGTCTATAACAAGCTTGACGTGCTCGTATTCATCAAGACCACGGTCGGCACAAATACGACGGAAACTGCGGTGAGCATCGGTTAAAAGAATGCGATCGTGAGGGCGTGATGGTCCAGCAAGAGCAGGCTCAATCTGCGATAGGTCAAGATCAATCACTTCGGCGTACTGTATGTCGCAAGCAGGATCACTCCAATAACCCTGAGCCTTTGCATAGGCCTCGATAAGCTCACATCTTTTTGCACTGCGCCCCGTTAGCTTCATATACTCTATGGTACGCTCATCTACGGGGAATAGCGTACTTGTACATCCATATTCAGGTGTCATATTCGCAATGCAAGCACGTTGCGTTGCCGAAAGCGAAGAAAGACCTTCACCAAAGCATTCGACAAACGAACCAACAACTCCTTTTGTACGTAATGTTTGAGCAAAGGCAAGCGCTACATCCATACCCGAAACGCCATCCGACAAATATCCCGACAAGCGTATGCCCACTACTTTTGGCACGAGCGTCGTAATAGGTTGGCCCAATGCCGCAGCCTCAGCCTCAATTCCCCCAACTCCCCAGCCAAGCACACCAAGGCCATTCGCAGTTGGCGTATGAGAGTCCGTGCCAACTAAGGTATCGAAATACGCTAGAGGTAGTTCACCTCGAGACGTCTTAATTCCTGCATCCTCTGAGGTCATAACTACATGTGCAAATTGCTCAATATTTAGCTGATGACAAATACCTGCACCCGGAGGCACAATACGCACATTCTTAAACGAAGCCTGCGCCCATTTCAAAAAGGCATAGCGCTCGTGATTGCGCTCGTGTTCGATACGCATATTTGTTTTCACTGCATCTAAACTGCCTGCACTATCGGCAATAACAGAATGATCAATTACCAAATCACACGGCACCAAAGGATTAATTGTTGCAGGGTCACCGCCAAGTTTCTTACAGGCCTCACGCATAATCGCAAAGTCAACAAACACAGGCACGCCAGTAAAATCCTGGAGCAACACTCGCGACGGAGAAAACTCAATCTCATCTCCTGCTATGCGCATTTGTGCTGCCAATATGATGCGCTTGGCAAGTGTATCAGCCAAAGTATCATCGGCAACCATACGCAATACGTTTTCAAGCAACACTTTTAGGGAAAGCGGGAGCTGTGAAGCTCCCTCAACACGATCAATGGGATAATACGCATACGCTTGCGTCTTGGTCTCAAGAATCGCAGTGCGCTTCGATAAGTCTTCCATCATTCGCCTTCCCCCTATATACTTGATGTTTCCTTATAGGCTCCTTAGCGCTCAAGCGTGGCTACTAATGCATCCGTAAACACACTGCAGGAAGCTGCCGCGCTTATTGGCAAACCTCTTGCTCGACAAATGTCGACCGTCAAGGTACGTCCTTCGGCATACACTGCTTGAATTGCTTCGCGTATCTTGTTGGCGCACGTATGCTCACCTATATGATCAAGCATCATTGCAGCAGACAGTATTTCTGCCGTTGGATTCGCAATGTCTTTTCCTGCAATATCAGGAGCAGACCCATGCACGGCCTCAAAAACTGCATAGATCTCACCGATATTGGCACCAGGCACAATGCCAAGACCGCCAACAAGCCCTGCAGCTAAATCGCTTGCTATATCTCCGTACAGATTTGGAAACACCACAACGTCAAACTGTGTTGGATCAACTACAAGATTCATACAGAAGGCGTCAACAATACAATCATCAAAGGAAATACGATTAGAATATTCCTCTGCTACTTCACGAGCAACGCGCAGAAAAAGCCCGTCGGAATGCTTCATAATGTTTGCCTTGTGTACCGCCGTAACTTTTGATCGCCCTTGAACACATGCGTACTCAAAAGCATGGCGCACAATGCGTCTGGTGCCCGAAATCGACAATGGCTTAACTGAAATACCCGAATCGGGCTTGATTATACCTGCACCTTCGCGCTTACATAGGTCTATAAGTGCTGCAGCTCCCGTAGAACCCTCTTCAAACTCAATGCCAGCATACAAATCTTCGGAGTTTTCACGCACAATTACCAGATCGACATCATCCCAGCGCCCGCCCGCTCCTGACAACGATTGCACTGGTCGCAAACAAGCATACAAATCTAAGGTATGGCGCAGCGCTACGTTGACACTTCTAAAACCTGTACCCACAGGTGTTGCAATAGGACCCTTAATAGCCACTTTGGTCTGCTTAATGGATTCAAGGGTTTCTGTTGGCAATGGCGTACCAAAACGCTCAATACAGGCAGCCCCAGCTTCAGCTACATGCCAGACAATGTTTGCACCACTTGCTTCCACAACACGGCGCATGGCCTTTGAGGTTTCAATACCTATACCATCACCCGGAATCAAGGTCACGTCGTGTTGCACCACAGCATTCCTCTCTATATCAACCAAACCTGCCAAGTAGTGCCACCATGCAGTACCGCCAACATAACACACGCAGTATGTAACACACCGTAAGGCTATTGCGTTGCATACTCGATAATCTGAGCAGCGCGACGCTTCAGCGAACCCTTGCTATTTTTCGCATCAAACGACATGCGATCAATAAGTGATTCACGCACTGAGGGAGAAAGCTTACCTTGCGCAAATTCGGCAACAGCCGCAAGCATCTTAGAGAACTCAGGATCACCATGGTAGCACTGTATACCCTCGTCAATGAGTGGCCAGGTTTTTTCGGAGCGTTTTTCGGTCGTTGCACCAAGATGACATAGAAAACGCATTGCAGACAGGCGCACCAAACCGCTTTCTTCATCAAAGAGAGCCACCTCAGCGCCATGCAACGCTTTATCACATAAACGCGAATCATGTGGAACAAGCTCAGTTAAAGCATCAAGACATTCCCAGCGCGTACATGCTTCTGGACGATTAAGTGCATCAATAAGTTCATTGCCATAAGGAAGTACACAAGCTGCATCCTCGCGTGTTTGCTGAGCTAAAATTGCTGCAGCATGCTGACGATCCCGACGCGAGGATGCTGACAGATTAGCAACACAGGCAGCAATATCAACATCAGCAACATCATAGTCGTTTTGTTTCACGTTTTCTTGTTCTGATTCGCTCATTATTGAATCATGCTCCCCCCACATAAGGCGATCCTCATCTATAACCGCTATCTTGCCTTACAACCCCTACCCAAAGGCCTAAACTC
>CAZXOF010000087.1:0-4540 GCA_964642255.1 uncultured Eggerthellaceae bacterium
AACCCTCGTAATCTTGATGGACTCCCCGCAGATCGCGTTGAGCTTGTGGTGGGCGATATCTGTGATGAGGTGCTGGTTGATTCTCTGTTCTCTCAAACAGATGCTTGCGTGCATTTTGCTGCCGAATCACATAATGACAACTCTATTGTTGACCCAAGTCCGTTTGTGCAGACGAATGTAGTGGGTACTTTTACGCTGCTTGAGGCGGCTCGGCGTCATCGTGTGCGCTTTCATCATGTTTCTACCGATGAAGTCTATGGTGATTTAGCACTTGACGATCCAGTACGCTTTACCGAAGAAACACCCTATAAACCATCAAGTCCCTATAGCTCAACAAAGGCATCGTCGGATATGTTAGTGCGCGCATGGCATCGAACCTATGGTGTGCAAACAAGCATTTCGAACTGTTCGAATAACTATGGCCCACGTCAGCATGTCGAAAAATTCATCCCCCGACAAATAACCAATATCATCGACGGCATTCGCCCAAAACTTTATGGTGATGGGCGTAATGTGCGTGATTGGATTCATACTGAAGATCATTCAAGTGCTGTGTGGTGTATTTTGACAAAAGGTACTATTGGCGAGACGTATTTGATTGGTGCTGACGGAGAACACAACAACAAAGAGGTACTTGAACAGGTGCTGATAGCTATGGATAAGCCGGCAGATGCCTTTGACTGGGTGAGGGATAGACCTGGCCATGACCGTCGTTATGCAATTGACAGCACAAAGTTACGTACTCAGTTGGGTTGGCAACCTAAGCACACTGATTTTGCATCTGGATTATTGGAAACAATTGCGTGGTATCGAGACAATGAAATATGGTGGCGCCCTGCAAAAGCAAAAACCGAGGCGAAGTACGCAGCGATGGGACAATAAGGAAACATTATGGCAGCAACAGGCTCTTCACTATCTTCTTGCACATCAGGCAACTTCATCTTTACCAAAACCTCGATCGAAGGTGTTGTTATTGTTGATGTGAAATCCTATGGAGATGAGCGCGGCTGGTTTATGGAAACATATAAGAAGGCTGACTTTGATCAAGGAGGCATACCCTGTATTTTTGTTCAGGATAACCAATCATTTTCCGTGCGTGGTGTCTTGCGGGGTTTGCATTATCAAATTGAACATCCCCAGGCAAAATTAGTACGTGTGATACAAGGTGAAGTGTTTGATGTTGCGGTTGATCTGCGTCCTGGAAGTGATACTTACGGGCGTTGGGAGGGCGTTGTTTTGTCAGCTGAAAACAGGCGGCAATTCTTTATCCCTCGAGGGTTCGCTCACGGTTTTTTGGTGCTCTCTGATCAAGCAATGTTTTGCTACAAGTGTGATGATGTGTATCATCCCAATGATGAGGGTGGGCTTGCGTGGGATGATCCCGAAATTGGCATTGTGTGGCCTGCGCTGGCAGGGGATACAACCTTTGATCCGACAAAGATTATGCTGAGCGAAAAAGATGCGCGTCACCCACGATTATCGGAGCTTGTTCGCACATCGTTGTAGATGGTTAGCTTATTGTGAGGCTTGGTTTAACAGGACTGTGTCGCGGTGAAGGGCGTGCTTATGCATTTCTGGAGGTGCCAGGCGAGTCTGAAGCGCACTGTTCATGTGTAGCACGACTGCGCACTTCGGCGGGGGGTGAATTGCCAGCTGAACTTTATGCGCTGTGTACAGGTGACAACGCCTTAGTCTGTACGGTAGTGTCATTTCCTTTGTTTACCTGCGAATCGGCAACACTGCTTGTGCACAGCATCAAGGGTGGTGCGCTACGAGGTGAAATAACTATCACTCAGCGGGGGCTTGCACTGCGGTCGCGTGCCAATGCGCTACTCTGTCCTAGCCGCTGTGCCGATCTGCGCGGAAGTGAAACTCGCTCACAGAAGCGTGATACGCAGATGCAGTTTGTACAGGTGTTTGAGGGAGAATCGTCTCGGCAACTGCTCAGACTGCATATTGTTGCACCACAGCCCTGCATGCTTTCGGATATTGTCGTGTATGATGGGCAGGGGCTACCACTTATCGGCGCATGTACACTGCATCTTATCGAGCCGTGGCATGCGTTCATGCAAGACAATAATGGTTCAGTTGAGGCGGTTGTATCCATAGAGCTACCGTGCAATGTGGTGGCACTAACTGCATGTGTATCGAATACCTTTTCTGCACTTGATGAGGGTCTGTTGAAGCGTCTTGTCGGTATTCGAGATGATCTCATGATAAATCCTGGTATAGACCCTCGCTATCGCCGCCTTGTATCTGTGTCGCACTCTGATATACATGATGATATCCGTGCGACGTGCAATGAGCCCAATGTTCGTGCAAGGCGCGAAGATGTTACAGAGATAGCAGAACAGCCCTTGTTTAGCATTGTAGTGCCCTTATTTCAAACGCCACCTGTATTTCTGCGCGATATGATTGAATCGGTGTTAGCGCAAAGTTTTTCTTCATGGGAACTTATTTTGGTAAATGCAAGTCCTCATCAGCAAGACTTGCGTGAAATCATTGATTCATATTGTGATGTACGTATTCGTGAACTTTCTTTGCCTGAGAACCAGGGAATTGCCTCAAATACGAACGCAGGTATTCGTGCTGCATGCGGTAAGTATATAGCGTTTCTTGATCATGACGACATGCTTGAATCTTGCGCGCTTGCTGTCTACGCTGAAGAAATTGCCCAGCATCAAAATCTTGGTGTACTGTATTGCGATGAGGACAGTTTTACCACGACAGAAAAGCCAACATTTCGCCCACTGTTTAAGCCACAGCCAAATCGCAGTCTGCTGTATTCGCATAATTACTTTTTGCATTTTTTGGCGGTTAGTCGCTCGATACTTGAGCAAACGGGTTTAGCTGATGAGGATACCAGTGGTGCTCAAGACTACGATCTTGTGTTGAAGGCTTGTGAGACGGCATGTGAAATTCATCGTGTTCCCAAGGTGCTTTACCATTGGCGCATGCATGAGGGTTCCACTAACGGCGGAGTGATGGAAAGCAAGCCTTATGCAGAGCAAGCCGCTATACGGTCGCTAGAGCGGCATTTCAAGCGGCGTGGTCTTGCTATTGATGTGCGAGATGTGGCTATTCCTGGGGTGTATTGCATTGATTATCGTCGTATAGGTTTGCACACACAGGTATCAATGATTGTTCTTGCAACGCAAGAACAGGGTGACTACACCCTTCTGACTGCGCTGGCACAGGCAACAGACTTAGCGCCTATTCAAGAAATTATAGTGGTGACTTGCAATAATGAAGTTTTGAAAAACAAGTGGGTAACAGATCTTCGTACGCAGTTTGACTCGCATGAGGTGCAGCTTCATATAGTGCAAGTAGTATCACATATGGATGGCGTTGATTTTGCTCAGGCAGTGAATGCAGGTGTGTCGCAAGCAATTGGTGATATCGCTGTGGTGTGTTCGAATGTTGTGTCGGGAGATCTTGTGTCGTGTGTGCGACAGCTCGCAGGTTGTCTTGCTCGCTCTGAGGTAGGGGTTGTGGCACCGAAGCTTCTGTATGCAGATGGCTTGGTTCAACATGTCGGTCTGTGTGTTCGAGGAGATGCAACGCTTGGCTATCTGAATCAAAACTTCACAGCGAACATGGGTGGCGGATATCATGGTATCGCCGAATGTAGTTGTGATTACAGCGCACTTGGACCTGATTGCTGGGCGGTGCGCACTGCTGATTTTCAAGCAGTGGGCGCTATGACACTGACAAATGCCTGTGCCGAAGTAGAAATGACTGACTTTTGCTTTAAGATACGCACGCAGCTTGGCGGGTGTGCAACCGTGTTGCCCGATGCAGTGCTTTTCACTCGTGCGTTAGTGTTGTGGCAGGGAAGAAATCTTGGCTTTACCAATGCAAATCACAGCGATATACAAACGCTTTGGAATCGCTGGGGAAACGATATGCGTGCTGATGTGCTTGCACACCCTTATGTTGAATTGACAAATTCTTATTTCCATCTTAAGGAGGATGCAAACATTTCGTAGTGTAGTGCAATGAGGTATATGTACATATCTCAATGCGCGCGCCTGTTAATCCATAGCGTATTTTCAGTGTTTCCTTATACAGCAATCACACGGTTTATATTTTGTTCGATATCACATGGATCAAGTTTTGCTAGTATGTTATAGTTAAACTATAACATATAGAACTATTGAGGAGGCATATATGATATTAAAAATCGATCAGATGTCGCCCGATCCGGTATATCAACAAATTCGCGATCAAATTGTTGGAGCAATTGCGCGTGGCGAGTTGCTGCCAGCTGATAGGCTTCCAAGTGTACGAGCGCTTGCAAGTGATTTGGGCATTAACCTACACACCGTGAACAAGGCTTATGCCGTACTGCGTGACGAGGGTTATTTGCTTATGCGTGGGCGCGCGGGGGCAATCATTGCTGACTATCAACAAATTGCAAGTCCCGAACGCCGTGAACGCGACGTTGAGCGACTTTCAGAGCGTCTGTATCAGCTTGCGCTTGAACACTGTGCACAAGGAGGTTCGAAAGACAGTTTTGTTGAACAGGCGTGTGCTCAAG
>CAZXOF010000088.1:0-1817 GCA_964642255.1 uncultured Eggerthellaceae bacterium
CGGCGGCTGCCGTTATCAGTCGAAGCGCGTTGTATATAATGTGTTCGCAGAGCGCTTCTCTTAAACGCCCAGTTTCCTGGCAAGGCCCGCAATGCAGCGGGTTTTTTTATGCGAGCGTATCTGTGGCTGTGTTGCTATGGAGGCAAACATAAACGTTTCACAGGTGCAAACACAACCATGATACAGCTGTCATGTGTATCTCGCATACAAGCGTACAACAGAGAGAAAGGAGATATGGGCAATGCAGCTTCGAAGCGAGCAGATACGCTGTGGTGTTGCACGTGCACCTCATCGCAGTCTGCTCAAGGCCGATGGCGTTACTGATGAGGAGCTCAAGCGTCCTCTTGTTGCTGTACTCAATTCGCAAAACGACATCATTCCTGGTCACAAAAATCTCGATAAGATTGCCGATGCAGTACGGGCTGGTATCTATATGGCGGGCGGTGTTCCGTTTGAGATTTCTACCATTGGTGTATGCGATGGTATTGCAATGAACCACGAGGGTATGCATTACTCGCTTGTATCACGCGAGGTTATTGCTGATTCCGTTGAATGCGCTGTACAGGGACACGCTTTCGATGCACTGGTATGTATTCCGAATTGCGACAAGGTAGTTCCCGGTATGTTACTTGGCGCCTTGCGCATCAATATACCAACCGTGTTTGTGTCGGGAGGTCCTATGCTTGCGGGTGTTCAACCCGGCGGCTGTGGGCCATCAACTGACCTCAATACCCTCTTCGATGGTGCAGCAGCGGTTGTATCAGGTCGCATGGATGAAGAGAAACTGTCCTACTACGAAGATACAGCATGTCCCACTTGCGGTAGCTGCTCGGGTATGTTTACCGCCAACTCTATGAACTGCTTGTGCGAAGCGCTGGGCATTGCTCTTCCCGGTAATGGTACAGTTCCTGCGGTTTATTCTGAGCGCATTAGACTTGCCAAGCGCGCTGGCATGAAAGTAATGGAGCTGCTTGAACAGGGCATATGCATACGTGACATCATAAATAAGGCATCCATTCACAATGCCATGGAATGCGACATGGCCTTTGGCGGTTCAACGAATACCGTGTTACATCTCACGGCCATTGCACAAGAGGCCGAATGTCCCATAACTATGGATGACTGGGACGCTGCTTCTGCTCGCACGCCGCATCTTGTCAAGCTTGCTCCGTCTGGACCACGTCCGCTGAGCGATCTGTATGCGGTGGGTGGTGTTCCGGTGGTTATGCGTGAGCTTAATGAGCTTGGTCTGCTTGATCGCAGTGCGCTGACCTGTATGGGTGCTCTGCCCGACTATATAAACACATACTGCCCGTCAGCTGATGGTGAGGTGTGTCGCACACACGACAATCCCTTCTCTGCGGATGGTGCTTTGCGTGTGTTGCACGGCAATCTTGCACCCGATGGTGCGATTGTCAAGAAATCAGCTGTTGACCCATCGATGATGACACACACCGGTCCAGCCCGGGTCTTTAATTCTGAAGAAGAAGCCTGTGCAGCTATCAATTCAGGAGCCATTACTGCGGGTGATGTTGTGGTTATTCGCTATGAAGGACCAGCTGGCGGTCCCGGCATGCGTGAGATGCTTACCCCAACCGCTTCAATTGTCGGGATGGGGCTTTCCACCTCGGTTGCGCTTATTACTGATGGGCGTTTCTCGGGAGCCACGAAAGGTCCGGCCATTGGACACGTGAGCCCCGAGGCGGCCGCCGGTGGCCCTATCGCACTTGTTGAAGAGGGAGATAGTATTACCGTTGATATTGAAGGTAGGGCGCTGATACTTAACGTATCCGATGATGAACTTAAGCGACGCCGGA
>CAZXOF010000088.1:1827-4527 GCA_964642255.1 uncultured Eggerthellaceae bacterium
TGGTGCCCGCCTCAGCCCAAATACCAGCATGGCGTGCTTGCAAAATATGCCAAGCTCGTCTCGTCCGCAGATAAGGGGGCGTATGTCTCATGAGTTCACCACGATATGCAGCTAACGAAAACGATGGTCGTCTCCTTACGGGAGCTCAGGCCGTCATTGCCTCGCTTGAGGCCGAAGGCGTAGAGGTTGTGTTTGGCTATCCTGGTGGTCAGGCACTTAAAATCTATGATGCTTTGTATGACTCGAAGCAAATTCGTCACATACTTGCCCGTCACGAACAAGGTGCGGTGCACGAGGCTGACGGTTATGCGCGTTCAACAGGTAGGGTTGGCGTTGCCTTGGTAACCAGTGGTCCGGGAGCTACAAATACCGTAACGGGCATTGCAACTGCCTATATGGATTCGTCTCCTCTTGTTGTGATATCGGGTCAGGTGCCGCGCGGTCTTATTGGCACCGATTCGTTCCAAGAATCTGACATCGTTGGTATTACCATGCCTGTTGTTAAACACAGCTTTTTGCTGCAGTCTGTGGATGAGCTTGCAGGCACCTTTCGTGAGGCCTTTCACATTGCTTCAACGGGGCGTCCTGGCCCGGTTCTCATTGATGTTCCCAGTGACCTAGCAAGTGAGATGGTGGAGTTTCACTATCCTGCTCAGGTAGATATCCCTTCATATAAGCCAACCTATAAAGGTAATGCGAGGCAAATTCGTGCGGCTGCAGAAAAAATTCGCGATGCGCACTGCCCGGTACTCTATGTAGGAGGTGGTGCGGTTAGTTCGAATGCAAGTGATGAGTTGGTAGAGCTTGCCAATCTTATGCAGCTTCCCGTTGTCACCACCTTGTTGGGCAAGGGGGGATTTCCGACCTCGCATCCACTCAATCTTGGGCCGGTTGGTATGCATGGCTCTAAGTATTCAAACCTTGCCATGACCAAAAGCGATCTTATCATCGCAGCTGGAGCACGTTTTTCCGATCGTGTAACTGGTAGGCTCTCAGAGTTTGCGCCTTGCGCCGAAGTTATTCATATTGATATTGATCCGGCAGAGATCGGTAAGGTGCGTGACGCGCAAGTACCTATTGTGGGCGATTTGAAAAACGTGACGGCATCCCTAGTGACGGCTCTAAAAAAGATTGGGGCACAACCGCAAACAGCCGAGTGGCTAGCGCGTATTGATGAGTGGAAAGAGCGCCATCCGTTTTATCATACTGAGTTGGATGACCCCGCAGAGATCATTCCTGAACACGTGATGAAACAGCTTTCTGACAAGCTTGATTCTGATGCTTCTATTGTAGTGACAGAGGTTGGGCAGCATCAAATGTGGGCGGCGCAGTTTATCGATCGAGAGCGCCCACGCTCCTTTATCACCAGCGGTGGTTTGGGTACCATGGGCTTTGGTTTTCCTGCTGCTATTGGAGCAGCCATTGCTAACCCTGATAAAAAGGTTGTTTGTGTTGCGGGCGATGGCTCTATCCAAATGAATAGTCAAGAGATGGCAACTGCGGCAATCTATGATGTGCCGGTGAAACTGCTAATCTTAGATAATCGTTGTCTTGGTATGGTGCATCAGTGGCAAAAACTGTTTTATCGCGAGCGCTATGCAGCAACTCTTATAGCTGATAATCCTGATTTCGTGAAGCTTGCTGCAGCATATAACTGGCAGGCTGAACGCATTAATAAGCCACAAGATGTTGAAGCGGCTATTGATCGCATGCTTGCAGCAGATGGTCCGTACCTGCTTGACGTTGTAATATCAAGTGAACAGAACGTGTACCCTATGGTTGCACCTGGCTCAGCGCTCGATGAACAAATTGGCGCCATTGATGCAGAAGAAGGCTCGGTGCGTGTGGGAATGGATACAACGAATTTGATACTCACACCTGCCGATGGTCCAAACGAAATAAATACGATGAAAGAAGGAGGCGCACGATGACGGGAAAGACAACGGCAACAGCGCGCACGTCTGCTGCGACTCCTGGGGCCATGCATGTGCTTTCGGTGCTTGTTGAAAACAAGGCGGGTGTACTCTCTCGCGTTACGGGGCTTATTTCGCGACGCGGTTTTAATATTGAATCTCTTGCCGTAGGCACTACTGAGGATGCAACCATGTCGCGTATCACTATTGTGGTAAATGCTGATGACGTTGCGTATGAACAGATTACCAAGCAGCTTCACAAGCTCATTTCGGTTTATAAGATTGTTGACCTAACTGGTGGCGAGGCAATTGAGCGTGAATTGGCCTTGTTTAAGGTAAGCGCTCCCCCTGAAAAGCGTGGGGAAATCATCGAGATTGCTAACGTCTTTCGTGCAAACATCGTTGATGTGGGACGCAACTCGCTTACTATTGAAGTAACCGGTGACAAGGATAAGTTGGGAGGCCTGGAAGACTTGTTCCGCGCTTACGGCATTAAGGAAATGGTGCGCACCGGCATTATTGCTCTCTCGCGCGCTTCGAAAGAAGTCTAAAGACCAAAAGAGATACTGTATGCCTCAAGTCAGTCTCAGTCATAATGCAGTCATAAGAAAGGATGGAGAATAACTATGGCGGTTACTGTGTACTACGAAAACGATGTTAATCCCAGCATAATTCAGAATCGCAAGGTTGCGATCATCGGCTACGGAAGCCAAGGTCATGCTCATGCATTGAACCTCAAAGACTCTGGTTGTGACGTACGTGTAGGACTGCGCGAGGGTTCAAAATC
>CAZXOF010000089.1:0-4402 GCA_964642255.1 uncultured Eggerthellaceae bacterium
TATGTGCATTGGATTTTAGGCCGAATTAATCTATCTGAGTGAGTTTTGGTGGCGATAACGTCTACGCTTTCATTTTGCCGCCCTTGTGATCCTTGTCACTACAAATATCACTATCGTAGTACGTAACTGTAACAATACTGCCATATTAAACTGTGTCTGTTGTTATAACAACAGACACAACTCGTTTTGCTTTCTATGATCGCATACGGAGTTCCATCGATCTAAAGGAGGACGAGTAAATATGGAAACCCCAATGTTTTGCTTTCAATGCGAGCAAACTGCTCGCGGAATAGGCTGCATGAATACAAGAGGTGTCTGTGGCAAAACCGCAGAGGTTGCTGAACTACAAGATGAACTGACCGGTGCACTAGTAGGTCTTGCGCGTGCGACAAAGGGAATACTTCCTGCTCCAGAAATTAATGCGCTTGTACGCGAGGCTTTATTTGCCTGTGTGACAAACGTAGACTTTGACGGCGAGCATGTTTTATCTCTTACAGCACGTGTGCGCCAAGCAACAAGTTCGCTTGCTGTAAGCGTTGATGAGCTTAATATGGCGACATTATGGGATGAACAGGAGGATATTCGCTCATTGAAGTCGCTTATCCTATTCGGCATTCGTGGCACAGCTGCCTATGCCTATCATGCTGCTGTGCTCGGGCGCACAGATGACTCGGTTGATGCCTGTATGTACGAGTTTTTGCGAGCTCTTGGTGAGGAGCTTTCTGCCGATGAGCTTGTTGCGCTTGCACTCAAAGTGGGGGAGATAAACTTAACCTGTATGGCTCTTCTTGACGAAGCAAATACCACAACATATGGTACCCCAGCTCCAACAGAGGTCTCGCTTTGTATAGAGCCAGGTCCATTTATTATCGTAAGTGGGCATGATCTTTGTGATCTTGAGGTACTTTTGCGTCAGAGTAAAGGTAGTGGTGTCAATATCTACACTCACGGAGAGATGCTTCCTGCGCATGGGTATCCGCAGCTTAGTGCCTATCCTCATCTCAAGGGCAATATTGGAACAGCATGGTTTCGCCAACAAAAAGAGTTTGACAGTATTCCAGCACCCATTCTTTTTACAACCAATTGCCTTATGCCGCCGCGTCAAAGCTACGCCGATCGTGTCTATACAACTGGACCGGTAGCGTATCCTGGTTTACAGCATATACCAGATAGCGAAGGCGACAAGGACTTTTCTATCCTCATTGAGCATGCCAAAGCACTCGGTGGCTATACGCAGTCTGTCCAAGTCTATGGTGCTAATGGTGGCACCTCTATGACCACTGGTTTTGGACACGTGGCTGTACTTGGTGTGGCAGATGCAGTAATTGATGCGGTAAAGCAAGGTGCTATCAAGCATTTCTTGCTTGTAGGTGGCTGTGATGGCGCATGCGGAGACCGTTCTTATTACACAGATATTGCGCAACAGGCACCGCAAGATACCGTTATTCTTACGCTTGGCTGCGGTAAGTTCCGCTTCAACGACCTTGATCTTGGCACTATTGGGAGTATTCCTCGCTTACTCGATATCGGTCAGTGCAATGATGCTTATAGCGCTATACGCATTGCAATCGCTTTGGCTGAAGCTTTCGATTGCGGCGTCAATGATTTACCTCTCACGCTTGTTTTATCGTGGTACGAGCAAAAGTCGGTATGTATCCTCCTTACGCTACTTCACCTTGGCATTACGGGCATCTACCTTGGTCCGACCCTTCCAGTCTTTGTGTCACCTAGTGTTCTTGATGTGCTTGTAAAGAACTACGATATTCACCCCACTTCAACTGCAAGCGAGGATCTTGCGGTCATCTTGGGTTAGTGCACACAGAATTGTAGCTTAGAGGGTATCGCATGATATCCTCTAAGCTATCCATATCTTTATGTAAGCAGCTCAAAAAAACTTCGTGTCGTGTTAATTAGTCCGTCACGCTGCATTTTTGAGAGTTCTGCAGAAAGCGCACTGCGATCAACGCCAAGATAGTTTGCAAGCTCTTGGCGGGTAAAGGGTATCGTGAATGACAGAGAATGAGCACGTGCTGACTCGCTTGAAAGATAGGCAAGCACCTTGCCTCGAATGGTTTTTGGCGATACATGAAAGGCGCGCTGAGATAAATAGACATTCTTGTGTGCAATCACGGCGAGCAGGTTGTTAAGCACTGTTTGATGATATTGGCACATATTCGAACATAGCTGTGTAAGACGAGCGATTTCAAGAAACAGCACTTCAGCATCGGCGGTAGTCACCACATCAACTTGTAGTGGTTCGTAAGGAAGGCAGGCGTAGGCCTCAGCAAAGCCCTGACCCACTTCAAGGCGGGAAAGTACCGTTGTTGTACCTTGCACATCTACATTTTCTATACGTATGCTTCCCACAATAACAATACCCATATCAACACCGATATCGCCGTGCCGATAGATGTACTCTCCCTTATCAAAGCAACATATGTATGCCTTAAGGCAGGTAAGCAACATGGATATACACGATACATCAACGCCTTTGAAAAGCGGATTGCGCACAATTGCAGCAATGATGTGATCTCGGGCTTTCAAATCAGTTGTTTCGCGTATCATATCTGTTCTTTCCACTTGCGTTGCTTGCACGAGACCTACATATATTATGAAGTAAGGTGAACTCTCAGCATTTTGAGCGCAATTTGTAGCATTTTTTGTACGACTATAGTTAGGGACATAAAATAAAATCATAGCTTAAAATTATGCTCTGTTAACCTAGTGTGGATATAGGCTCTGCAAAATCGGAATTGGGACGACAAAGGAGTTTCATTTATTGTTACTTGTTACTTGGCTTTGAATTATTCGTTGGCATCTAACCCCCTGCACAAACCTATATCCACACTGGGTTAACAGAGCCTTAAGATTAAAAATTTTAATAAACTATATATTTTGAGTTTGAAATCAAAATATATGCCAGAGCGAAACAGAGGTTTCATGCAGGATAAAATAGGAACACTAGGACGTTCTAAATGGTCGGGCAAGTGGGCCTTTGTGCTTGCTGCTGCAGCGTCTGCGGTAGGACTTGGCAATCTGTGGAGATTCCCGTATCTTGCAGCTAAGTATGGTGGAGGAACCTTTTTAATCGTATACGTTATATTGGTGTTCACATTCGGCTTTGCGCTGATGATGCTCGAGGCTTCTCTAGGCAGAAAGACTGGTCTTTCAGCAGTAGGCGCATTCCGGTCGCTGCAGAAAAAATATGCGTTCATAGGGTACTTTACTTCGGTTATACCCTTCATCATTGTGCCTTATTACTGTGTGTTGGGCGGCTGGGTTGTCAAATATGCTTGGGCTTATCTCACGGAAGTGCCTGATACACTAGCCGACGGTGGCACCTACTTCTCGGCTTTCATCAGCGAAAATCCTGAGAGCTACCTATGGCTTGCTGTATTCTTTGGCCTCACGGCTCTCATTGTTGGTTTTGGAGTTAAGCAAGGCATCGAAAAAGCCAACAGAATCATGATGCCCGCGCTCATCGTCATGTCGGTCGCACTGATGATTTACGTTTTCACCCTTCCCGGAGCGCTCGATGGCGTAGCTTATTACCTTACACCCGACGTTAGCAAGCTTAGCCCCGAGCTATTTATCGCAGCTATGGGACAGATGTTTTATAGTCTCAGTCTCGCCATGGGAATCATGATTACTTACGGTTCCTATATGAAGAAGAACGAAGATATCGAGCAGTCCGTGCATCGCATTGAGTGGTTTGACACCGGCTTTGCCTTTCTATTTGGTCTTATGATCGTGCCGATTGCCTTTGTTGCAATGGGTTCAGGTGAGGCCGTTGCTTCGCAGTCTGGCCCCTCACTCATGTTCATCGCTCTACCACAGCTCTTTACCGAGATGGGCGTAGCTGCCGCACCGGTTGGTTTTGTCTTTTTCCTTCTGGTGATATTTGCGGCGCTTACCTCATCGGTTTCTCTTATGGAAACTTGCGTCTCAATCATTCAAGACGCTTTTAGATGTTCGCGCCGACGTGCCTTTATAACAGGTGTTATTCTCATAGCAGTTGTCGCTATTTTTGTGAATCTTGGCTATAGCCATCTCACATTTATTGAGCCTTTGGGAGAGGGTAGTTCGCTACTCGACTTTTTTGACTTCATCTCCAATTCCGTGATGATGCCAATTGCTGCGCTGCTTGCGTGCATTTTTATAGGATGGATTGTTACACCCAAGGTGATTGTGGACGAGGTAAAGCTTTCGGGGCCATTTAAGGCTGAGCGGCTTTTTGTCGTGATGATTCGCTATATTGCACCTGTCCTAGTGATGGTAATACTTGTAGCTTATGTTGCTCAGACCTTTGGTCTATTTCAGATGTAGGGCACAAGGAGAAGCAATCGGACTGAATAGCTTCTCCTTTTTGACAAAGAGGGATTTATCAATCCAATACTTATCT
>CAZXOF010000090.1:0-1909 GCA_964642255.1 uncultured Eggerthellaceae bacterium
AGCTCGTCGCTGAGTCTCACCGTAAGCGTTGCCATGGTTTCCTCCCGTCTTCCTTCTGTATCTTGTATTGTAGCACTGTTTAGTCAATTGAAGTCATTTGATACTGTATGACTGCATCATGCGAAGCGACATGCGGCAAAAACTGACTATACAGCCAACGTCTTTGCTAACGTATCTATGTGTGCTGCTTCTTTTCGGAAAGGAGTTCCACAAGGCGCTGCTATTACAATATGCAATGACATAGAGTGCTGCACTGAAGCTCTCAATACCCTCATAGAATACTGTGGCGTAAGAGAGGAAGACGAATGTCCGACACTGGCGACTCCCCTAGAAAATGCTACCGGCAGCTTATCGTTATTGGAAATGGCTTTGATCTCGAGTGTGGGCTGAAGTCGAGATATTCGGACTTCATCAAAAAAAGAAAAGTGTACCCATCCTTGCAGGACTTAGAGAAACATAAGCAGACTTGGCGAGAGCACATCAACAACAAGAAGCTAACTGTCTGGGATGCGATCCTTAAAGGATATTATAAGGAACCTTGGCACGGCATCGAGAAGGCCATTGAAGAATGGGTAGTTCCTGGTTCCGAGGGAAAGGAAAGTGAATCCTGTTTCCAGAGACTACTTAGCTTGCTAAACCCACAAGTTTCGTCCAGCATTGATAACAAAGTACGTCAGAAGTTCTCTTGGAATTGGAGAAACTATGATGCTGGTAAGGATGCTTATGACGATGCCGAAGTTCCTGTAGCACAATTTATCCTTCATGTCTGCCAAACGGGTAGACGAAGTAAATCTTTAGACGAGAAGTGGTTGTACAACTACCTTTGTGAAGAGGTAAGTAAGTTGGAGGCTGAGTTTGGGATTTATCTGAGCAAACAGCTTAAAGCGCACAAAAAGAATTACTATCAAGAAGCAAAGAAGCTAATTGAGGATCTATCAACTCCCGAGAGACCACTAAGCGATGATCCTGATGTGATAACGAAAGTCTTAAGCTTCAATTACACCGATCTAGCTGATTTAGAAGAGCGCAATCTAAAAATCATCAACATCCACGGAAAATATATTGATGAGAAGAGTGAGATCATTTTTGGAATCGATGGAAAGGATCATCTCGACAATCCCCTTGTAGCTCCATTCACAAAGACCTACCGTCTGCTAGGTTTGCACTCTGAAAAGCGCTTCTCCCTGTTCGAAAGCGCAGAAAGCAGCTCCGATGTTAACGACTCTTTTGATGTCATAAAGTTCTACGGTCACTCGTTATCGGAGTCTGACTACTCATATTTTCAAGCAATTTTCGACGAGGTGAATCTGTATTCAGGAAGCACTCAACTTATTTTCTATTACAGAAACCATTCAGACTCAAAGGATGCCTGCACTGAAACAAGCAAATCAGTATCTCGTCTTTTGACTACGTACGGCCAGACGATGGACAACAAAGACCATGGCAAGAACCTGATGCATAAACTGATCTTAGAAGGGCGATTATCGGTTCTGGAGCTTAAGAGGAATGGAAAGTAGCTTTTTAATTCGAGTAAGCACCACGATCCGGAACCGATCTCTCCAATCATTTGCACCTTGCGCCATCCGTAAAACGTTAACACCAGATGAGCTTTACTGATACACTCATAGCATTATTACCATGTGTTTCATTGGCTGTGATTTCTTACACACCTCAGTACAATCAACAGAGATCAGAGATGTCTCTTTGTTTTCTGTCTGCAATATCCTTTGGTAAGGTATATTTCTTTTGGCATATACTGAACTCTTCGTACTGGCAATACTGCTGATAACGGGCTTCTCAGATACGTGCTACAGTCGCACGCACGATGGCCCATAAAGGGGAAAGTGATAAGACATCTCACGAGGGGCAGGTGAGAGGAAGATACATGAAGGACAGTCATGGGCGCACA
>CAZXOF010000090.1:1919-4379 GCA_964642255.1 uncultured Eggerthellaceae bacterium
GAATACCTGCGTATCTCCTTAACAGACCGGTGTAATTTCCGTTGCATTTACTGTATGCCTGCCGAAGGTGTATCCAGCATAGAGCATGAGGCAGTCCTCACCCTTGAAGAAATTGTTCGCGTGGTACGTGTGGCGGCGTGTGCAGGTATTCGAAGTATCCGCCTAACCGGGGGCGAACCACTTGTGCGCAAAGGTGTTGTTGAGCTTGTGCGAGACATAGCGCAAACGCCAGGCATTCAAAATATCTCGATGACCACAAATGGCGTGTTGCTTCCCACAATGGCAGCCGATTTGAAGGCTGCCGGCTTGTCGCGTGTCAATATTTCACTTGACACGCTTGATCCTGATCAATTTCATATGGTTACACGTGTTGGTCGCCTTGAAGATACACTTGCTGGCATTGATGCAGCGCTACAAGTGGGGTTTGACCCTGTGAAGATCAATGCTGTAACGGTGCGCAGTCTGCAACAAGATGTATTGCAGTTTGCGCGCTTGTCGATTGAGCGGCCGCTGCATGTACGCTTTATCGAGTATATGCCTGTGGGGGAAAGTTCCGGGTTAACTGGATGCGGTTGGGGTATGGATGATGTTATCCCCAGTGACAAGCTTTTGGCAACAATCAATAAGCGTGCTGCGGAACAAGGTCTGCCACAATTGGTGCCTGCCGGTTCAAATAGCCCGCTTGGTTGGGGTCCGGCAAACTACTATAGTTTTCCCGGGGCAAAGGGGACGGTCGGCTTTATTTCAGCCTTGTCGAATCATTTTTGTGCGCAGTGCAATCGTCTGCGCTTAACCGCCGATGGTAAGGTGCGTCCTTGCCTGTTTTCTGATACGGAATACGATCTGCGGAGTGTGTTGCGCAATTCAGAAGCGACTGATGATGACGTGCGCGCGGTATTGGGTCAATCCGTCGGCGAAAAGCCTGATGGGCACCACCATCGGGTTGGTACTGAACGGGCAATGTCACAGATTGGTGGCTAAAAGTTCGCCTTGAGATGAGTTTATGTTGACACTATTGACAAGGTGACAAGTCATTTGGATGATCAAGCATATAAGCGCACTATGTATTAGCGTTTATACCAGCTTACCCTTACAGTGATCAATCATGTGTTGGATAACCTGTGCTTCCCAACCATCACTTTGTTGCTTGCGCGGTTGCAACTCTTCATCAACTAATTCATCGTAAGTAAATACAATGTGACCAAAGCGGTTAACCTTTGATTCTTCCTTACGAGAGAGGCAATTTTCACTTGTTCGAAATGGTAACAGACCCCGTTTAAGTATCGGGTTGAAAATGACGTGCGGAGCACCATTGTTGTCTAAGTAGACCGCAATTGCTTTTGTTGCGCCAATTTGATTTGCTGCCAAACCGCTTGCATCACTGTGAGCAGCTAAGGTATCAATGAGGTCTTGAGCAATGTTAGCATCTTGGGCACATGCTTTCTCGCAAGGCTGTGAAAGTATAGCCTCGTCTGTGATGATGTCTTTAATCATGGTGTGTCCTTCGTAAGCTTGCAACTGTTCGGATTGCGCCTGCCAAGCGCAGCGTTATGGGGTTTTGTGTCGCACTTTGTTATGTGTGTGCTCGTAGTGCATGGGGCGTATCATATGATACCGCAGCCGAGTGGCTTTTATTGGATGATGGAGCTTGTGAGGCCATATGTGCAAGATCACGCGCTCGAAAAGATTTCTATAAAGAGGGGGCAAGATATTATGGCAACGCAGCAACTTACTCATATTGATGAGCAGGGTGATGTGCGTATGGTTGATGTGTCTCAGAAAGCTGACACACAACGCATTGCTATTGCAGAAGGCTTTGTGGCAATGCAACAAGCAACACTTGACCTTATTGTTGAAGGTAGGGCGGCAAAAGGTGACGTACTTGCGTGTGCGCGAGTAGCAGGAATTATGGCTGCCAAACAAACAAGCACTCTGATTCCTATGTGTCATCCGCTCAACATCACGAAGGCAAAGGTTGAGTGCGCGCCCGTTCAGGCGGGTGAGCGCGAGGACGGTCGCGTTGGCATACACGTGACAACCACCTGCGGTGTTACGGGCAAGACGGGTATTGAAATGGAAGCACTTACAGCGGCAAGCGTTGCCTGTCTTACTATCTATGACATGTGTAAGGCGGTTGATCGGGGTATGGAAATCACCGACGTTCGTCTCTTGAAAAAAGACGGGGGCAAATCAGGGTTGTGGGTGCGCGCGTAAAGCACAAGGTTGCAGTGTAGAGCGCAGTATAGTTTGTACTAATCACGTGCTCTGGGAAAGTTAGGTAGAAATCGGCTTTCCCAAGTGCGTCTCGTGTCGTTCCTTTCCGCATAACATCAGTTAAGCGCGAGGGCAGGCGCAGGATCGAGATGGGGTTCTGCATAGGATCCATCACCGAAGACGGCAGGTATGCCCCCAACGGCAACCGCGCCCGAAAAGGCGAGGCGACCACGCTGGAGTTCGGGC
>CAZXOF010000091.1:0-4349 GCA_964642255.1 uncultured Eggerthellaceae bacterium
GACTATCTGCGCCAGCTGGTTGAGAACGACCTGCGGTGCGCAGGCATGATCTGATCGTCCCGTTGTAGTGGGCGGGATGGTGATAAGGCGTGCCCTAAAGAAGCGCTGATTCATTGCTTTTGCCCAAATCCATCCTGTATCGAAGCAGATACAAACATAAACCTAAGCAAAGCGCGGTATCCTGCGTCGATGAGACTTACGCGCCAGGTGACAAGACGCGGGCTTAAAGTGGGTGGCGTTCATAGGCGCACCGTATGCACCCCTTCGTGTACCAGCGCTTTCGCTTTAGCAAGGCTCTCGATTTCATCACGCAGATGCACTGGCGAGGCCCACGCCATCCCACACCCTGCCGAAAGCTGACGCGGTATGGTAATAAGCCGACCTTCAAGACTTGCGTTCTTACAAGCTCGCTCGAAGGCAAAAGCCTCAGCGGTACTCGAAAAAGTCACAACGGTTGACTCTACCCCGAGTTTCGAGAACAGCATGCTTCTCCTTTGTACTTAAGAACACCAAAAGTGGGCGATTCATACCACACTATCAAGCGCACTAGAAATCGCCTTATACAGCATTAGCCAATTGTCAAGATATAGATACCTTCACTCTCGATAAGCTCAACAGCAAGCCCCTTGCGATGCGCCATGCGCGCAATATTGTCGCGTGGAGCAGCAGAGTCTAGCTCAATACGTACTTGTTCGTCCGGATACTTCTCAAGAGCATTAACCGTCATTACTAAGGGTTCGGGACATGACAGCCCTTTTGCATCAAGCTCTACCATAGCAGCCCTCCTGTTCAACGTATGCGAATTACAAAACCCTATACTTGACTCTTCCGTATATTCAAAAAAGCAATAGCAATCAGCACGATAATGCACATAATTGTGGCGATCTGACCACCCACAGTTGCACCGTCGGTACTAGAAGCCAAGCTGAAGTTGTGCGCAAACGCAGCGCCCACCAACATACCCAGCACCGTTATGACAGAGTCAGTAGAACCCGAACCAGCAAGAACAAGTTGACGCATCGGGCAACCGCCCAACAAAGTTCCTGCCAAACCAACAACGTATAACCCAAGAATATTCCATAGTGCGTCGGTGTGAGCAATGGGCTGATCAGCAAAGGCGAGAATAAAAGAACCGCTTACCACGTTATAAATAAGTACACCGACAAACAAAATACCAATAACAATAAGACCATTGCCGTCACGCACTAAAAAGAAGTCACGCAGGCCACCCGTAAAGCACATACGAGACTTTTGAGCAATCGCACCAAATACAAGTCCGGCTACTAAAGACAGCACAAGAGCGGCATGCAAGCTACCAGGACCTGACTCAGAAACAGCAAAGGCTGTGGTTGTTATGCTAAGCACCAACAAAAACACCAAGACAATAGGAAACAGCGAGCTTTCAACCACACGCGCTTTTGTAGCACGACCCAGCGAAAAGCCCTTTTTCAAAAATGCAGCACCAGTCGCAATACCCGCTGCAAATCCAACGAGTCCAACCCAAGCATTCAGATCTCCTGCCGCCATGCGCAAAATCATGCGAAGCGGGCATCCCAAAAACACTAATGCGCCAATGATCATGACAAATCCTAAAAAGAACCTCGTTAGTGGGGATGATCCAGAGATAGGGCGAAATTCCTTGCTGGCGATCGCCATAATGAGTGCGCCGAGGACAATGCCAATAATCTCTGGACGTAAATACTGAACGGTCGATGTTGTGTGCAGTTTCAAAGCGCCCGCCGTATCTCGAATAAAACAGGCAACACAAATAGCCATGTTAGAGGGGTTTCCGCCAATAGCAAGCGCAACAACAACGGCAACACCAATCAGACCACACACTGCAAGCACAATACGCTCCTTAGCAGCGGTTGGAAGGGCTGGTATAGTCTTTTTGGGAGTTTGATCGCCCATATTATTGCTACCTTTCTGCTCGAGACGCGCCGACATCGCCGCATGATGGCGAGATGAGACACGACAACCACCGACACGACGCGCCATTATTCGTAATCTATGGAAAGCGCGCGACACGCAGAACAAACCTGGTCGCACTACAGGTTCTATAGCCTCAAGACCCACCCTGCAGAAAAAGACACCGCGCAGAAAGATGTCTTTAGGATCGTGATTACTGCGTCAAGAATAACAAAATAAGAGACGAGAAAAACGAAAACTGTGAGTTAGAGGTTAAAAACTGCCAAAAACAGGAAATATGATATCAACTCATTATTAAGAATGCTACGGATAAGAGCTGGTCAGGTAACGAGCGATGGCAGCACTATATGTAAGTAATGCCAAATATGTATCTAAGCTCTTATCCGCAACAACCAGCAACCTGAATTATAACTTAAAATATCTATTCTTATATCGATAAAACTAGATATTTTTTTAATATTTTTAGATATGCACATATAACTTCGCACATATTGTCGTTGTTGTTACCAATATTGTTGCGATGATTCATATATCAAAATTGTTTCATGAATAGATTTACCTAGGCCATACTTCAAGCTAATCAACATCACAGAGCCTCACACAAGCACTGTGACACGACTATACTGTATGTGCACTTCCGCGCATACACACTTCAAGTACTCTGTGGTTAACTCTGTTCGATAACTACTCAATAGTAAGGCCCCGAGGAGATACACTATGCCAACACATATACACAACCAACAAGACACATCATCTACCTGCATAAAGACAAGCATCATACGCTGTGCTCACAGTAGAGATCTGCCGTTCTTTGGTGTGGGACATGCTCACAATGTTGAGGCAGCAACAGGCTGCACGGTGATTGTTGCACCGGCTGGCGCAACCTGCGGTGTAGATGTACGAGGAGGCGGACCTGCAACACGTGAAACCGACCTCCTGAAGCCAGAAAACATGGTTGAGCATGTTCATGCCATTGTGCTTGCGGGGGGTAGCGCCTTTGGCCTTGAAGCTTCATGCGGTGTCATGGAAGCTCTAGCAGAACAATCAATAGGCTTTCCTGCGGGAGATGTACGTGTGCCTATCGTTACTGGAGCATGTCTTTTCGATCTCATGATTGGTGATTCATCGGAAAGTATTCCCACACATCCTGATAAGCACATGGGATATCAGGCTGCATATGCAGCCTTAAAAGCACAAAACAATATTGAGCAGCAAGAAGATCAACGCAACACTACATTCCAGACAGAGGACATACAAGTAGGCATGCGGGCGGCAGCAGGATTCTTTGGCATTGCGGAAGGCAACGTTGGCGCCGGAACAGGAGCAACAGTTGGTAAATTACTTGGTGACAACTATGCTATGAAATCCGGAGTTGGCACCTATTTTTTACGCATGGGAGATCTGGTTGTAGGCGCTCTTGTTGCTGTGAATGCATTGGGAAATGTATGCGATTCTCACGGACGTTGGATTGCAGGCTGTAGGCATACCGATGGTACCGTACTTGATCCACTTGTAGCACTGATAACATCTATGCACGCATCAGATGTCAAAGATACAACAAGCTCGAGCGCACATACTAATATCGATACAGATGGTATAGCAAACCTTGCACATGAAAAGACGGATCACCCCTGCCCTAATACTACACTTGGCGTTGTGCTTACCAATGCACGCCTTACCAAAGCGCAAGCAACAAAGACCGCCTCGACAACACACGATGCCTATGCGCGAACAATCAAACCGGTACACACCTTAAACGATGGGGATACTATTTTTTGCTTAGCATCAGGCGAAGTTGATGTGCCCGCCGATGTGGTGTCAGTCCTTGCAACCGAAACTATGTCCTACGCCATTCTGCGTGCTGTAAATACTGCTCAGAAGGCCTATGGTTTGCCCGCAGCACGCGATCTTGCCATAGCACACACGCACTGAATCTTATCTGCTACCCAAGCTCTTGATCAGGCGTATATCCAAGCAATTTTGCAATGCGATCAGAATAGGTAGGGTTTTTAATACCAGCTTCTTGTACTAAATCGACAATAGGCGCATCGTTCCATAAATCTTCAAGACGATAGTAGTCGCGCGTATGTGGTTGAAATACGTGTACAACAAAACTACCGTAGTCAAGTAGGGCCCATGAGGTATCACTTCCAATACCTTCACGATGTAGGGGTTTGATACCAGCTTGTGTGCGCTCTGCTTCCTCAATAGCATCTACAATAGCGCTTACCTGGCGATTATTGGCCGCTGTGACAATAACGAAGTATTCAGTCACTGAAACAAGTTTGCCAACTTCTTGAACCATAAGATCTGTTGCTTTTTTTTCATCAGCAGCACGCGCTGCAATAATTGCACACTCACGCGGCAGTTTGTGTGCCGTTCCTGCAGCATGATTCCCGTGACCACTTTGTGCTTCATTG
>CAZXOF010000092.1:0-4313 GCA_964642255.1 uncultured Eggerthellaceae bacterium
ACTGCATCCTCCTGCGCAATGCGTATGCCCGTCACACACAGACCATGCAGGTGCGGAATCTGTTCCAAACGCATCCTCAATACTCATGCAAGACAGCTTTTTTGATGATGCCATGCGGCAGCAGCTTGCTACCGTGTTTGACCGTATGGAAAACCCGCTGGTTCTTGAGCTGCATCTTGATGATCGCCCAATTTCTAAAGAGTTGCATGGATGGATGGATGAGCTTGCCTCTCTTACTACCAAGTTGTCGGTGTCTGAAGCAACCGCATCAAGTGAAGCAGCACCGTGCGTGTGTGTGTTGCGTGCCGACAGAAGTGATACAGGCATAGCCTTTCATGGTGTACCGGGCGGACATGAGTTCACCAGTTTTGTTTTGGGACTTTATAATGCTTCAGGTTCGGGGCAGTTGCTTGCAGAGACTGACAAAGTGCGCATTGCGTCTTTGAATGCACCTCTTCGTCTCGATATATTGGTGTCGCTGTCGTGTACAAATTGTCCTGACGTCGTGCAAGCTGCACAACGTATCGCTGCTGAAAGCCCGTATGTGACCGCGCATACGTATGACATCAATCATTTTCCCGATATCAAGGATCGCTATAAGGTTATGAGTGTGCCGTGCCTTGTGATTACTGCGAATGGAAATGAGCACATTGTCTTTGGACGTAAAAGTATCACTCAAGTCCTTGATGAGATTATACGTGTTACAGGTGTATAGGAGCTTCGATAGTGTTTGCGGCGCATATTGTATTTTCGATACGTATTTATCCAAAAATATAGGTATTTATCCAAAAATAAAGGGCTTTTGGCAAAATAATTAGTTGTAAACAAACTTAAGCTGCTATGATAGGCTCGGGTGTTGTGAGAGGCGAAAGAGCAGTTTTTGAGTGGAGCAGTTGGGCAGCTTCGCCTCTTATAGCAGCTGCTTTATGTGGTGGCTACCACATTTCAAAACAAGCAGTGTGGGTTGTTTGCTTGTGGAGGTAGCATAAAACTGCATCTAACATCAAGGGAGGAGGCTACTCTGTGCGAATAGGAATACCGAAAGAGCCTTTTGAGGAACAAACTCTTGTTGCTGGTTCGCCAGATACGGTTACCAAGTTAAAAAAACTTGGTTATGAGATCTGCGTTGAAGCGGGTGCTGGGGTTGCAGCAAGTTACTACGATGAGCAATATCGTGAAGTGGGAGCGGAAATCGTTGATGCAAAAACCGTATGGGGAAGCGACATTGTTGTATGCCTTGACACTCCACTCGACGAGCAGCTTGCCCTTATAAAGAAGGGCGCCATACTCATATCGCGCATGAATCCGGGTGCGAATCCTGAGTTAGTAGAGAAGCTTTCTGGTATGGGGGTCACTGCCTTGGCTATGGATATGGTGCCCCGTATCTCACGCGCGCAGTCGCTTGATGTGCGCTCTTCTATGGCCAATATTGATGGCTATCGTGCTGTTATTGAGGCGGCAAATGCCTTTGGTCGCATATTTGCTGGTCAGGTAACGGCAGCTGGTAAGGTAGCGCCAGCCTCAATGTATATTATTGGTGCCGGTGTTGCTGGTCTGGCAGCCATTGGTGTGGGCAACAACATGGGGGCTGTGGTATCGGCAAGTGATGTTCGTGCTGAGGTAGCAACACAAGTCGAATCACTTGGTGCTACCTTTGTTGAAATTCCTGTCAAGCAAGAGTCTGCTGACGGTTACGCTAAGGAGCTTGATGAAGAACAACAGGCACTTGTGCTTGAAGTTTACAAGAAGCAAGCGGCTGTAAGTGATGTTGTCATTACGACAGCTCAGATTCCTGGTCGCCCTGCACCACTTCTGTTGACCGCTGAAGCTGTGGCAGGCATGAAGCCTGGCTCGGTTATTGTTGATATGGGAGCATCTTCGCTTGGTAGTAACTGCGAACTTACGCGTCCGGGTGAGGTATTTACAACCGACAACGGCGTTACCATTATCGGCTACACTGATTTGCCGCGACGTTTGCCTGGTCAGGCATCCCAGCTTTACGGTCAAAACATGGTGAACTTCTTCAAGCTTGTTACGCCTAATAAAGATGGTGTGATTGTACTTGATGAGGAAGATGTCATCGTACGCGGTATAACGGTAACGCTTGAGGGCGAGATTATGTGGCCGCCTCCGCCAATCGAGGTTTCTGTTACTCCACAACAGCCCGCAGCTGAAGAGGTTGCTGTTCCAGCTGAAGAACCCAAGGAAAAATCACTCTTTGCTCGCACGTGGTGGAAGCTTGCTGCAGGGCTTGTACTCGTTCTGCTTATTTTAGGTGCGCCGACAAGCATGGCAAGCCACTTTATTGTATTTGCGCTTGCTATTGTGGTGGGTTTCTATGTCATTACCGGTGTGTCGCATTCACTGCATACACCGCTCATGTCAGTAACGAATGCGGTATCAGGCATTATTGTTGTGGGTGCACTCCTTCAGGTTGGTTCTGACGATCCTATTGTTGCGGTATTGTCCTTTATTGCTATTGTCATAGCCTCAATTAACATCTTTGGAGGCTTTTTGGTAACGAATCGCATGCTTACCATGTTCCAAAGGAGTTCAGAATGATAGAGGGAACCATACTTGAGGCAGGCTTTAATGCTTCGGCAGAGGTACTTGATGCACTTGAGCGTTTTCAGTCCCTTGCCTATATCCTTGCTGCGCTCCTTTTTATCTTGGCGCTTGCTAGTCTCTCGAAGCAAAAAACAGCTCAGCTTGGTAATAAGCTTGGCATCGTTGGTATGGCTATCGCCTTGGTTGTCACCGTAGTAACGGCGGCAGCTCAAGACGAAAGCGCTGCGGTGCTTGCTGTTGTGCTAATGATTGTTGCCATTGCTGTTGGTGCATGCATTGGTATTTGGAAGGCCGTCAAGGTTCAGATGACCGGCATGCCCGAATTGGTAGCCATGCTGCACTCTTTCGTGGGCGCGGCTGCGGTACTAGTGGGTTACAACTCGTTTTTTATGACACCAGGTGCCAATACGGCCGACAATGCCTATCATATGGGCGAAGTTGGTTTGGCAGTATTTATTGGTGCAGTAACGCTTACCGGCTCTATTGTGGCCTATCTTAAGCTAGCCGCTAAAATTTCGGGTAAGCCGCTTACCGTCCCGGGGCGTAACGCCATTAACTTGCTTATCATCGTTATCTGTATTGCACTAATTGGCTGGTTTATCACTACCCGCGGTATTGAAGAAGGTCTTGTGCCTCTTGCGATTATCACGGTGCTTTCGCTTATCTTGGGCGCCCATTTGGTGCTTGCTATTGGCGGTGGCGACATGCCTGTTGTGGTATCGATGCTCAACTCGTATTCAGGTTGGGCGGCAGCCATGGCAGGCTTTACGCTTGGAAATGACCTGCTTATCATTACCGGCGCACTTGTAGGCTCCTCTGGTGCGTATCTGTCCTACATCATGTGCCAGGGCATGAATCGGTCGTTCGTATCAGTTATTTTAGGCGGCTTTGGAGGCGACTCTGAGGCTTCAGCTGCATCGGGAGATAGTAAAGATTATGGCGAGCATACTGAAATAACGGCTGAAGAAGTTGCTCAGTTGCTTGTAGATGCCAAGTGCGTGGTTATTACGCCTGGTTATGGTATGGCAGTGGCACAAGCCCAGTTCCCCGTTGCCGATCTAACGCGCAAATTGGTTGATCGTGGTGTGGATGTGAAATTTGGTATTCATCCCGTTGCTGGACGTATGCCAGGGCATATGAATGTTCTTTTGGCCGAAGCAAAGGTTCCTTATGATCGCGTATTCGAAATGGATGAGATCAACGACGACTTTGGTGATGTGGACGTTGTGCTGGTTATTGGCGCAAATGACACGGTAAACCCAGCAGCCGAAACTGAACCCGATTCACCTATAGCTGGAATGCCCGTTATGCGCGTTTGGGAATCGGAGAAGGTTATTTGCTTCAAGCGTTCGATGGGTAATGCTGGATATGCAGGCGTGCAAAATCCGCTGTTCTTTAACGAGAACACCGACATGCTGCTTGGTGATGCCAAACAGTCAGTTGATGCTATCATTGCGGCTCTGTAGCGTTTAGAAGCTTTAGAGAGTATTGGAGGTTTAGTCTTTTAAGAATGCTGAGAGTGTTATAGGTATCTAAGACGTGCTATTTGTAACGGCTTTTGTTTCTTGGCGATACGCTGTGTTTGATGTGCTGGAAGCAAAAGCCGTTTTCTTGTGTGGTAGCTATTTGAAGTATTGCACCTTTGGAGCGCCTGGTTTTGATATCAAGCAGGTATGCGGGATACACTATTCGCACTGAGCTTGTTGGCCTCTGCATTTATAGACAACGACAGTGCATACGTAGCG
>CAZXOF010000093.1:0-4302 GCA_964642255.1 uncultured Eggerthellaceae bacterium
GCCGCTTTCCAGAGGGGCACAAAGAAGCTCAATCCCGGTTAACTTAACTCGCACACTAATTGAAGTAGCCTTCTCTTTTTGGTAACATAGCTCTAGACAAACGGCGAAGTGCTGTAGAAGGAGTTGATCAGTCGGCTCCTTCTTTTTTTTAATATGAGTAGAGCATTGTCAAGAGGCAATAATGGCCCAGACCGAGAAGAAATTCTCGCTCTGGGCCTGTCTATCTTTGTCCGATCGTCTTTCCGACAGGTAGTGTCTTAAAACTGACGCTCGTATTCGCAGTTTAATATTCGGAGCTATAGGCCAAACGGGAGCCTATAGCCCTAAAACGCATGGTATAATGCAGGATGTACCAGCGAAGCCCGTCTGGTGTTAACGTACTACGGGCGGCGCAAGGTATGAACGATTAGAGAGACCGGTTGCCGCCGGTCTTCGCTTTTTCTCCCTTGGTCATCCGTTGATGCTTATATTTCCTCCATCTGTCATACAGCTCTAAGAGCAGTAAGCAAATGCTCGCCAAACTGGCGAGGGCAGTAAGAATTTCTATCATAGGCGGCTCCTTTCACAAGGCGCCGCCCGCATGCGGACTTCGCTGGCACAGCAAATTATAGGGCTATCGTTAAAAGGCAGAAAGCGGAGAAATGTCTGCAAGCGCATATGTTCGTAGAATCATTGCAGATGGTTTACTGTCGGTAACAGGCTAAAAATCAACTATTTACGCACTATTTGTGTCGGCGAAGCAACAACAATCTACGCATGTCGCTATGTTTGTAGAAAGTTTGTTAACAAGAGGTCGCAAAAAAACAACCTACAAGAAAGAACTTATACAGCAAAGCTACATGAGCACCTAGGCAAGCAAAACTATTGATTTTATTACGCTAGCCGCAGGACAAGAAGCAGGCGTACTAAACTCTAGTGCGCCTGCTTTATTGTGCTCATTATGACTTACAACATCTTAAGAATTGCAAATACCATAAGCTACATACGCCACTTAGCTTGACAGACCCAAACCATAGATGGTCAGCTGTACCGAACCTAGGATAGCGCCAACGTATTCATTCCATGCGTCAAAACCCGCCGCATCCGCCATGTCATACGCCTCATATAGACACGCATAATAAGCAGCAGCAGCATCATAATAGCTTGCACTTTGTCCATCGAAGTCACCTTCAAGTGCCTCGTATACCGTACCCGTATAGATCCACTCAGAGGCACTAGAATCCCACTCGTCACCCGCAAGGCTAATAATATAGCTTGCATATTCAGCGGTATCGGTGTCATAACTTGACTCATCACTTGGAGCACTAGGTGCAGCAATGGTTTCAACGGACGATGAATATGTGTTGATATATTGGTAGCAGTAACGAGCAAAGAGCAACTCTTTTCTGAAGTACGATAACAGAACATCTTCAGACACAAGGCCGGTTGCTACGATTGAATCATAGTCACCATAATTACTGCTTATATAGGCTTTCACATGATCATCAGGCGCAACAACACCTGCCTCTTCTGCTATATCAGCAAAAATATATACTCGTGTCATATAGCTAAGTTCACCAGCCGTAGGCAGATCAATAGAGTCACTATCCGAGACAAGTAGTACTGCACTAATTTCTGCCATATAGTCCTCAAGCGTAATAGTGCCCTGCTCATCTCCATAAATCCAACTGGCAACCACAAAAGAGGTGTTATTGGTATTAAGTGTTGCGGAATTGGGCAAACTTCCTTGCTTCGTAACAAGACCCACACTAGTATCAGTCAACGCAAAAAACAGTATGGCACACAGCAATAGCACTACAACTACGCCACCCCCAATAAACACCGAGTTGCGTCCCTGCAGCAATCCAGCAATTCCTCCACTACTTGAAGCAACATTTGATACCTCTCGCCGTGGCATACTCGAGACATCATGTGAGTCGTTTTCGGTAAATACATCAGTATCCCGATGGGTTGAAACCATTGTTTACCCCTTACATGAAGGAGAGGTGCGAACTTTGTATCCGCACCTCCCACTTAGTGACTGATATTACCTACATCAAACGCTTATGCAAACGCGCTGCACAAGTGCTTCGCACATCTTAATAGCGTTGAACGTTAAAGCCCTCGCCATTTGTCTCAGAATCAGAGCTGGTACCAGGAGTACCACCGGAATCACTGAGGCTTCCCGTAGTCACATTACCAGCTTGGTCAACTACCGTCACCACAATTGAGCTAGGTTCTTCGCTCTTAGCAAGAGTGAACGAATACTCAACAGTAGCAGCAGAACGACCATCACTGCTTGTGGCAGCATAGGTTTGCTCACCTGTCGCAGTAGTACCGCCTGACCATGTTGCCTCATAGGAAATAGAGGCAATACCAGAAGCTTGAACTCCATTATCGGCATCTGGGTCGGTTGCTTTTACTGTCAAAGTAGTACCACTATGGCTGCAGCTATCAATTGTCGGAGCCTTGTACTCAACACGAACCGGTGCTGAAGTAGATACGGAATTCTCAAAATAGGAAGTGATCGCCGACTCCGTAAAAGAGGTTGCCGTCGAGAAACGCGCTGCTCCACATAGCTCGGAGTCAATTGCTTGGTTATTGCCCGATTTGATTGAGAAATAACCCGAGCCTGTCGAAGTTGAATAATTATTCAACCTAATCGACTTGCCATTGCCAATACCGGCAACTGTTGTTGTTGAGGGTTTCCACTGAATAACAGAATCCCCAGATTTTTTGCAGAGTGTAGCAACCTCATACGTTGACGCATTAGCACCATTAGAAGGATTAGCACCAGCCAAGGTAGGATAACTTGCATAGATACCGTAATCCCACTTAAAGTTGGCATGAAGTTCTTCATTGGTCCACTCACCATTGTAAGCATTACCATCTGCATAGGTTACTGAAAACTCTATTGGTGCAATCTCAGTTTTCTCAGCAAACTTGATCTGCACCACAGCACCCATAGCTATCTTATTGCTGGTGTCATACCAAGTTCCACCATATCCATTATTCCACCACCGACTTGAATGATGGCTGGAGCTACTAGATTCCTTAGTAAAGGCACCATACGCCTCTTGTAGCTTCGCAACAAGCGTCACATACGTACCGTCAGACTTCACACCATAGAGGGTCATCCATGTCTTTTGCCAGCAACCGTTAAGACCCTGTTTCGTTACAAAGCTAGGATCGTACTGCGTTCCATCATAGAGGATCTTAGCTACCTTGGAAGCAGGATAAACCTCGCTTTTACCGTCGGAGGTCAAGATGCCGTCCGCACCAACAAGTCCTAGCTCTGTAGCTGTGAGATCCTCAAAGAAACTCCATACTTCAAGATATTTATAGTCAGATAGATCTGCACCCACGGTTGTAAACGAATCAAAACTTGGGTTAGCGCCTGAACTCGTATTGTAATTTAGACTAGCACCCGTAGCAACACAGTATTGCACCTGCATTTTGCTCGGATTTTCAAGTGTACTCAAGTCGATTTGCGTGCAGAGTTTACGGGCACGAGGTGCATATTGATACCTATAACTATCGTAAGTAGTACCATTGCCTAGAAACGAAGCATAGAAAGAATCATCAATGCTAGGGGAAGAGCTAGCAGCAGTAGCACTATTCCCAGATATGGTCTTAGTCTCGATATTGCTGGCAAACGAATCAATTGTACCGTACACAAGATCAAAGTCGCTTGACTTAGTACTCTTCGAAGAGCCAGCAGCACTTGTACTATAACTGAATGTAAAACCAGTTGTATCTTCAAACCGCCAAGCCTTGAGTAAGAATCCAGCATTATGGTTATTGACACCGGTAGACTTCTGGCCATTAGAGTACATAGCCCATTCGATACCAGTTGTATATTGCTCGCCATCCACATCGTCTATCAGCGTCGCATATGCTTCCTCCGGCGAGTTCAGCGCAACACCTGCCGCCACTCCAAATCCAAGCACACCAGCAGCCATTAAGGCCTCACGACGTCCAACCGATGCGTTCCACCATGCCGGTCCCGTACTGAGTTCATTTTTGTTTGACATAGCAAACACCTCCCACATTCCTATAAACCAGTATTCTCCACTGATACTGCGTGTATGTGCTTATTAGATACCACTTGTAAGTATCTTAGGGCAGCACCGCGTAGATAAAACTGACCCGATACTATCACAAGCACTTCCTATATGCAAGTATACGAGGGTCGTATGGACAACACGACCTACGCACGACGAAGCACTTACAGCGTGTAGCAACGCACCGATATATGTGTGGTTTCCCCTTTAGCGCTTTAGCGTGAGACAACTGTGCTACAATCTAAGCCAAGCGGTGTCC
>CAZXOF010000094.1:0-4242 GCA_964642255.1 uncultured Eggerthellaceae bacterium
GGATGTTGGTGCAGCTATATGCAGGTGGTACCACCTGCCAGCCATATACATGCCAAAGTAATTACGTTCACTGGGTTCCACCGGCTTTGTGCTGGGCTTAACTTCAATGCCCTGTGCAACAAGCGCTTCAACGAAAGACTCAGGGCTATGTCCTGCCAAATCGCTTACCACACGGTTATAGGGCAAGCACTTGAGCTCATGTGCTGGGAAGAGCACAGAAAGCACTTCTATTTCGGACAGGCTCTTGCCCGATGCTTGTGCAAGTTGCATTGCTACCTCTATTGCCGCCGCACAGCGGTGATGTCCATCAGCAATATAGGCAGCACTCTCTTCAGCAAGGATTTGTTTGAGTTCAGTTTCGTCTTGCGCATGTGCCACGCGCCATACCGATGTGTGTACCCCATCTAAGGCCACGAAGTCGTACAGAGGGCTTGCGTTGCTACACATTCTGTGTAGGGTATCCGAGAGCTTATGAGAAGCATCGCGGCAGGTTAAATACATGGGCCCTGTTTGGGCGTTGCAGGCAAGGATGTGCTGTATGCGGTCTTGCAGCTTATCTGGACGGATGTTTTCGTGGCGCTTAACAGCCGTTCCGTAAGCATCTGCAGGAAAGCCTCCAACAAGTCCAATTTGTGTATGAGTGGGCGTTGTTTGACGATAGATGTAAAAGGCAGCTTGACTGTCAGCAATAAGGGTACCGTTCTCAATCTTTTCGTTGAGCTGAGCTTCCGCTTGCTCGTATACCTCGGGAGCATACATGTCGTAGTTTTCAGGGAAATGAACTTCTGCGCGGTCGATTTCTAAAAACGAATGAGGATGCTGTGCAACAAATTGTCGAGCTTCAGTGCGATCGAACACGTCATAGGGCGGTGCGGCAAACTGAGCAGCACAGTGCCGACTCGGACGTAGCAATGGCAACGGGTCGAATCTCATGTATTCCCCTTAATCTACATACAACGGTTTACGCGACGTATATGGGACGCCGCCCCACAAGGAACAAACAAGGCTTATAGATTAAATGGTTTTTGGAAGTCGTACCACCTTGAAGCAAAATGAACAAAGTACTTGCCGTAAATATCTGGCGGAGCGATAATTAGCAGGAAACAGTGAGACGATACCGTCAAAAAGAAACAATAGGGGTGGCTCGTGCATGGCTTTGCACATGGCTCTGGATTCAAAAAAATCGATTGACCATTGGGATGCAGCAGACGCGATGAAGCTCGGCATGAGCCTAGTGGTTGTCATGATACATACGGCTCCTTTTGGAGATGAGATTCAAGAGCTGATTGACCCCTTGTATCGCATTGCGGTGCCTATATTTTTTCTCATAACGTCAACGTTGTTCTTCCTGCGCGGGGGGGTCTAGGAGCTATCCTATAGCCTTTTCTGCCTGGCGACATACTGCGAAACGAATAGTTCGCTTGTATTTCTTTTGGTTCATTGTGGTATTTCCTGTAACGTTCTATTTTCGGCAACACTGGTTTGCAGAAGGCTTGCTTGCATATGCTGCGCATTGGGTAATGTCGATTCTCTTCGGTAGCACCTTCGGAGGGTCTTGGTATCTAATGGCAACCTGTATAGGGCTCTTCGTGGTAATTGTCTTAAGAACTCAATTCAACTTCTCAAATAGAGCTCTTATTGTCGTGTCGGTCGTGTCGTACGTGTTTTGTTTGCTGGCGACAACCTATGCTTGGGTGCCTAGCAGAGGATGGATGGACTTTTGGCTGAGCATTGATAATTGGTGGATTCCGGTCAACAGTTTTCCAATCGCCGTTGCCTGGATTGGGGTGGGGTCGGTTATTGCTGACGGGTTGCAATCGTTGCCCGATAGCTTTATGGAAGTAAAGACGAAGCGAGTTTCTGGTTTTATTGCTTTCGTTGGTCTGTTGGCACTGCTTGTAGAAGGCTTCTTTATCCGAGCTATGTGGGCGGGAGAACTAAACGAAGGTGCACTGGTTCTTTTGCCAGTTCCCGTCATTGCGATCTTCCTACTTCTTGTGAATTCCCGCGTGAGGTACAAGCATGCAGTTACCATGCGTCGTGCATCTACCGTGATATTTTGCCTACATACTTCGGTGGATGACGTGCTTGGGAGTCTTTCCAGAAATCTGCAGATACCATACCTTCCGCTTAACAATCCCTTCGTTAGTTTTCTCATCGTGCTGGGCGTATGCCTGGTGGCTTTCAAAATATTGAGCCTCTTGTCCTCAAGGAAGCGCCTTAGCTGGCTCAAGATTGCGTGGTAGGTATTTCGCTGTATGCTGTTGTTCTGTTAAGTTTGACGGAAACTATGCTTGCGTTTCGTTGTCTTTCGACAAAGAATCGATGACAAAATCGCGAAACGTTTTGGCAACCGGAGAGAGAAAACCGTTTTTCTTCCATATGACATACTGCTTTCGCTTGGGCTTTTCATGCTGAAAATGCAGCATAGAGACGCCTTCCAAGGGCAACCACTTGCTATAGGGAACCAAGGCAACGCCCATTCCGGCGCGCACGAGGGCAACAATGACATGGTCGTCCTTAGCCTCAAAGGAGATTTTTGGATTCACATGATGCTTCTCACATAAGGCGCAGTAGGCCTCGTAGACACCGCCAGACCTGACGGTTTTAAAGGTAATGAAGTTCTCGCCTTCGAGCTGTGAAAAATCGATATAGTCGCTTGTGGCAAGACGATGAGCTTGGGGTTGACTTAGAACATGCGGTACTGTTCCTTACTCACCTGCATAGTGATCACACAGGACAGGTGGAGTACTTCGCTTCACGCGGTGTACTAATCTACATGAGCCGTGTGGACTACAGCTATCTAGAAAGGATTCTTCTTGGGGAACACTGGTCGCAATTGGAGCGATGGTTCTTCTGCGAGGGATTTCCTGATGAAGCGCTCGAATTACAGGCACAGGGCAATTAGGCACGTCTGTATGCACCGCGCAATATCTTTCCTGTTAGGCTTGTTGATGACGGCAGTACCCTCACGGTTGGCAAGTGGCAATTGGAATGTATCCATACGCCTGGGCATACGCCGGGACACATCTGCCTGTATCTTGCGAATCGGCAGATTTTATTTTCCGGTGACCATATCCTGTTCGACATCACTCCAAATATCAGCGTATGGATTGATTTTGATAACCCTTTGTTTAACTATCTCAGCAGCTTAGAGCGCCTTAAGAGCCTACCCGTTCAGCACATCTTTCCGGGACATCGCGCTTCGGCAGGGAATCTTAAACGTCGTATAAGCATGTTGGAAGAACACCACAGCGTGCGCCTGCAAGAACTTACGAATTTGCTGCAGCAGACTCCCGGTCAAAGCGCGTACGAGCTGGCTTCCCGTATGACCTGGTCTGCCCGAGACGTTCCGTGGGCACAGTTCTCTCCCAATCAGCGATGGTTTGCGATAGGTGAGGCGTTGGCACACCTTGAGTATCTCCGGGCAGCAGGCAACGTTCGTACGGTAGAGACTGCTACTGTGCGTCGAAACTACGTAGCATCGGCAGGTGCAAACTATGCGGTATCAGCAAGCGAAGGGCCGGGAGAGGTGCCGGAGAAAGGATGAGTCGTATCATGACAAGTCAAAATCAAATTGAAGCCATTCTTGATGAACAGGTTCGTCCGGTGCTGCGTAGCCATGGTGGTGATATTCGTATCCAGCACTATGTGGATGGTGTCTTGACGGTGAAGCTGCTTGGCTAGTGTTCTGAGTGCCCATCTGCTATGGAGACGACGGAATCTTTGGTTGGCGCTGTGGTGATGCAAGCCCTTCCGGAGGTTAAGCAGGTAGTTTTGGACGAATTTGTTATTAACGGATGTTCAGCGCGCTGTGCGGATATAAGCGCATTATCTGCTCAACGCTTCGTTGTGTTTGATCCAAGCACTATTCCTATTGATTGGGAAGGCCTCGAGCTGTAAAAGAGCTGTAAGAGATAGTGTGCGAGAAGCTTGCTGTTACGGGGCGCACCCTCTACGATTCGGCTTGAAAGACGACCCCATGACACCACAAGGGATCTCATCGTGGTGATGCCCTTATAAGTGGCGTCATGGGGTCAAAGTGGGGCTAAAGGTTCAACCCTATACCGCCCCACCTAAGCTCAAAAACTCAAACAAAGGCAAACTATTCAAGTTCAAAGGCACCAGTATACAGGTGATAGTAGGTACCTTTTTGTGCGATGAGCTCTTCGTGGGTACCACGTTCAATAATGCGGCCATGGTCGAGCACGATAATAACGTTTGCATTGCGCACCGTAGAGA
>CAZXOF010000095.1:0-4137 GCA_964642255.1 uncultured Eggerthellaceae bacterium
TGTTTGTGCGCTGTTGCATTGTTACTACATAGCAAGGAAAGGTGGATGACGAGATGACGGTCATCGACGAAATCGAGGCGCTTCGTATCTCAATACTTGAGGCCATTGCGCAGGCTCCTGACACGGCAGCACTTGATGGGGTGCGCGTGCATGCCTTGGGTAAGTCGGGTGCGCTTACAGCATATTTACGCACTATGGGACAGGTGCCAAAAGAGGAGCGCGCACAGGTTGGTCGTGCGGTGAATGCGGCTCGCGATGCAGTTGAGGCAGCGCTTGGGGTACGAAAAAGCGAGCTTGCATCTGCCGAGCTTGCTGCAGCTATTGATGCGGCGGCTATTGACGTGACGCTACCAGGACGTGCACAGCAAGTAGGTGCACGCCATCTTATTAGCAGAATCATTGATGAGATTAGCGAAATCTTTCTTGGTTTGGGCTATCGTGTGGTGTATGGACCGGAAGTGGAAACGGATTACTACAACTTTACTGCCTTAAACGCTCCAGCCGATCATCCTTCGCGCTCGTTGCAAGACACCTTTTATGTTGTTGATCGTTCAGGGGATGTGGCAAGTGTGCGTGGGGAGTCCGACGTATTACTGCGGACTCAAACCTCGGGGTGTCAGGTACATGTAATGGAGCAAAGCGAGCCTCCTATCTATGTGATAGCGCCAGGCAAGGTATACCGCCGTGATGTTGCTGATCCAAGTCATCTTCCTCAGTTTAATCAGGTAGAAGGTCTTGTTATTGATGAGGGTATTACGTTTGGTGATCTCAAAGGTACGCTCGATTATTTCTGCAAGGCCATGTTTGGATCCAAACGTCGAACGCGTCTGCGCGCGCACTACTTTCCCTTCACTGAGCCTTCGGCAGAGGCTGATGTGAGCTGCGGCATTTGCTATGGCGAGGGCTGCCGCTTTTGCAAGGGTACAGGTTGGCTTGAAATCTTAGGTTGTGGGATGGTTGATCCGAATGTGCTTGAGATGTCTGGCATTGATCCAGAACAGTATTCTGGCTTTGCCTTTGGCATAGGGGTTGAGCGCATTGCATGCTTAAAGTACAACGTTCCCGATCTGCGTATGTTGCTTGAGGGTGATATGCGCTTTTTACGCCAGTTTTAATCTGTAGCGCTTGGTTAAGACTGAAAGAAGAAGGTAGGAAACGCATATGAAGGTATCACTGAAGTGGCTTGCAGAGTATATTGATATTCCCGCTGATATAAAAGAACTGTGCGATCGGCTTGACCTGACGGGCACAGGTGTCGAAGGTGTTGAAAAAACAGGAGCACAGCTTGATCGTGTTGTTACCGGTAGAATCATTACCAAAACACAGCATCCTGATTCTGACCATATGTGGGTGTGTATGGTAGACGTTGGGGCTGCTAACCTTGATGATACGGGCGTACCCGAACCGCTACAGATTGTCTGCGGTGCTCAAAACTTTAATGCAGGGGATCATGTTGTTGTCGCCTTAGTTGGTGCCGTTCTTCCTGGTGATATCAAAATTAAAAAAAGTAAATTGCGCGGCGTGACAAGCTGTGGCATGAATTGCTCAGAGCGCGAGCTTGGTCTTGGTTCTGATCACGAAGGCATCATGATTTTGCCTGAAGATGCACCAATTGGGGTCGCATTCGCTGACTACTACGGAATGTCTGATACCGTGCTTGACTTAGAGATCACGCCGAATCGCTCTGATTGTTTGAGTATAACAGGCATTGCGCGTGAATTAGGTGCGGTATATCAGTGTCCATGGCGCGATCCGCTATCGAAAGCCGCAGATCACCTTGCGGCATTTGTTGGTGGTGAAGCAGCTGCTCACGATGCGAATGTAGTAATTGATGATTCTGCACGTTGTTCGCGCTATTCTGCGCGCATTATCCGCAATGTCAAGGTGGGGCCAAGCCCTGATTGGATGGTTGAGCGTCTTGCTGCTATTGGACAGCGCTCTATTAACAATATTGTCGATGTAACGAACTATATTTTGTTTCTCTTTGGTCAGCCGCTTCATGCATTTGATTTTGATAAGCTTGTGGATACTGCGGGCAAAGCTCATGTTGTTGTACGGGCTGCCTATGAGGGGGAACATCTCACAACGCTTGATGGTATAGATCGTGTGCTGAATTCAGATATGACAGTGATTGCAACACCTGAGCGTGCCGTTGCTCTTGCAGGTGTTATGGGTGGTTTAGAAACAGAGGTAACCGACACAACAACAAATATCCTGCTTGAGGCAGCTGTTTTCGAAGCGGGGCGCACAAGTCGTACAAGTCGCACCCTTGGACTTGTTTCTGAAAGCTCAATGCGCTATGAACGCGGCGTTGATGACTACGATGTTGATATACGCTCTGCTGCCGCAGCGGCGCTCATTGCTGAAGTTTCAGGTGGAATAGTAGCACCAGGTATTATAGATGTGTGGTCAGTTCCAAGTGAGCCGAGCAAGTTAAAGTTTCGCACTGGGCGCTTCAATGCCATGATGGGCACTGCCATCCCAAGTGATTTTATTGTTAATACACTTGAACGTCTTGGGTGTAGTGTTGAGATCACTGCCCAAGCTTATACCCAAGAGTATGTGCAGCTTGCTGCTTCTGACACCCAAGCAAATGTAAGTTGTGATGAACTTTCTGTGACGGTACCAACGTTTCGCCCTGATCTTGAGCGTGAAATTGACCTTTATGAAGAGGTGCTGCGCTTGTGGGGTATGGACAAGGTTGAAGCAACACTTCCGGGTGGACGAGGTAGGTTTGGTGTTCGCACTCCTGATGAGCGCGCATTGGATGTAGTGCATACAACAATGCGAGCTTGTGGCCTAAACGAGACCATGACCTCCTCATTTGCTGATCCGCATGATCTTGAGGCTGCACGTATGGATGCTTCGGCTCTTGAGCTGTGTGAGCCAGTTGAGCTTATCAATCCTATGAGTACTGAACAGTCCATTATGCGCCAATCTATTATTCCTGGGCTCTTGCGCAGTGTTGCTTATAATCACAATCGCGGTGTGAAGAATGTGCAGCTTTACGAAATAGGTGTAGTATTTTTTGCTTCGCAAGGCAGAAAACAGCCAAAAGAGCGACGTCGACTTGCTGGTGTTATGACGGGCGCGATGAGCGATGCAGCTTGGAATGTATCTTTAGTATCACTTGACTTTTTCGACGGCAAGGGAGTTGTCGAGAATCTTTTGCGAGAACTTGCGGTTGATAAGGTGCGCTTTAAGGCACTTTCTGCAAACGAAGCCTCACAGTTACAGCCAGGGCGAGCTGCTGCCGTGTATGTAGGCGGTGTGCGGCTTGGTTGGATAGGGGAAATGCATCCACTAGCAACGGCAGCCTTTGATATCGAAGGTACGGTTGTAGCTTTTGAGCTTGACCTTGAAACTTTGTTAAAGGCGGTGCGCCCAGCACGTGATTATGTGGATGTGCCAACGTTTCCTGCCGTATCGATGGACGTGGCTTTTGTTGTTGATGAAGAGGTAAGCTGTGAAAAGCTGGTGCAGTGTATGCGATCGGCGGGTGGTAAGTTGCTCGAAGATGTGCGTCTGTTTGATGTGTATCGTGATGAAAAGCGCCTTGGTGCAAACAAAAAATCAATGGCTTTTGCGCTAAATTATCGCGCTTCTGACCGTACTCTTACAAGCGAGGAAGCAAGCAAAACACACGAGCGCTTGGTAAAGAAAGTCTGTGGCGCAACTGGTGCTCAGGTGCGTGGCTAGAGGGAAGTTCTACTACGGTGTCCATCAAGCCTTTGTGGTCGTGTGATGGCCTTGCATCTGGTTGGTATTTTGATGTATGCCTTAACTATAAGTGTTGTCATACTGCATTTATGTATGGGTTGTCTGCACGCTTAAGGCCAGTAGGCGACTGTCTGGGGCGCCTAGTATCTTGCATCCGGGTAAGCAAATGCGTCTGTGTTATACTGAGCTGCGTATTTATTGAACGCGTGAGGCGAGACGATTATTGTGGGATTAAACTGGCTACGAAAAAAGAATAAGACCCCTGATGATGAGTCAGGGTCAGTTCATCCCCATGTTGATCAGCCGGTTCGTGATCAATGTCGCTATGATAGCCTTGGTGTTATAGTTGATAACGAGACTGATTTCTTTGAAGATCCTGATCAGGGCAGTAGTATTGTACTTGATGATAATGACGAT
>CAZXOF010000096.1:0-4057 GCA_964642255.1 uncultured Eggerthellaceae bacterium
AGACTTGCAAGAGGCTATTGCTTTTGCACAGGCTGGCACCGTTAAAGCGCACGTGGCGCCTGAGCCTCTCGAAAATATCAATGATATTTTCGATCGGATGACTCGCGGTGCCATTGAGGGGCGCATTGCGCTTGATATGTCGCTGAAATAAGAAGCGCTTGACATTTCTTGTTTGCGGTTACGTACTGCATTCATGTGACCAGTCGATTTCTCGGCTGGTCACATTATTTGTGCGTACTTTTTGGCTTATAGCTCTACTTTGTTGGTAGTAGTGAGTCAGTGCAGTAATAAAGGCACAAGGTATAAAAGTATGGAAAGTGTCTGTGTTGATAGTGGCGCAATCTGCACAACGGTAACAATTAAAGCATAGTAACAAAGGTAAACGCACTTGCTCCAGCACAAGGCATATGCGAAGTGTTATGTGAGGCTGTTGTGAGCTGCGTGGAGTACTGTAACAAATTGCTAGCAACAAGGTGGGATCATACATTATATGAGCAACAAGCAAGCAGATAGAGCGTACTGCCATCTTTGTATAGTAAGTATAGCGGGTCTGCTTATAGCGCTGTGTATTGCGGGGATTGTGGTGTTGAGTGGGTGTTCAAGTAGCTCAACAGATTCTACAAGTGGGTCGATAGATGATCAGGAGGCAACTACAACACTCACTGTTGCTATGGAGCTTGCGTATCCTCCTTTCGAGACGCGCGATGATGCAGGAGAGCCAGCTGGTGTGTCGGTCTCTTTTCTTGAGGCCTTTGCCGAAGCATATGGTTACGATCTTGTGATCGAAAATACAGCTTTTGACGGATTGATTCCTACCCTGCAAACTGGCATGGCTGATCTTGTAATGAGTTCTATCACTATCACTGATGCACGCGAAGAACAAGTAGACTTTACTGATCCTTATGCCGTTGCACAGCTTGCTATTCTTGCAAATGCCGAGTCAGGTATCTCATCAATTGATGATCTGAATCAAGAGGGCAAAATTGTCGTGGTGAAAACCGGTTCTACTGGTGATGTCTATGCGACAAACAATTTAGTAAATGCGACCATTTTGCGTCTGTCTGATGAGAGCGCCTGTGTTACCGAGGTGGTACAGGGAAGTGCCGACGGCTTTTTGTACGATCAGCTGACCATCTATCGTAATCAGGCGGCAAACCCTGATACTACGGTAGCGGTTTATATTCCATTTCAAGATGCCGAGTATTGGGGCATAGCTGTTGCTGATGGCAATGATGAACTACGCGAGCAATTAAATGAATTTATTGCCTTGTGTAAGGAAAATGGCATGTTCGACCATTTGACCGAAGAATATTTAGCCGAGGAATATGCTGCCTTTAAGGAACTTGGTTTCCGGTGGTTCTTCGACTTTGATGATGGTACTACTGCATCAAGTAAGACTGATGAGGGCGCCGATGTTAGCTCAAGTGATGCTGATAGCGCGACAAATGATGCAATTGATTAAGCAGCATAGCTGCAACATGACAAAAACGTATAAGAACCGTATGTACTCCTCATGGCAAACTTCTTTATAGCTAAACCGCAGTGTCCAGCTCCGCCTCTGAAAGCGGCACTGAACTATTTGTTTGTGTGTATTGCGGCTATTTCTTTTCTGTGGCTGTCGCTTACTATGGCGGGCATCGCACTTGACTTTAGTTTTATTGCACAGTATCGCACGCGCATCATCGATGGTTTTTCGCTTACAGTGGGTATATCGGCGGGAAGTCTTGTATTGAGTCTAGTCATTGGACTGCCGGTTGCTGTGGGACAAGGCTGTCGCATACTTGTTGTTCGTTATGTATGCGACTTATACGTAAAGCTTGTACGAGGAACGCCGCTGCTAGCGCAGATTTATTTGTTTTATTACATTATTGGTACTGCGTGGGGTATAAACAATCGAATTGTCTCAGGCATTGTGATCCTGTCTATTTTTTCGGGTGCTTATATCGCCGAAATTGTGCGAGGTAGTCTTATTTCTATGGATAAAAGCCAACTTGAAGCAGCGTGTGCGGTTGGATTTACTCGAACTCAAACTGTTCGCTATGTGATTGTGCCGCAGCTTGTTTCGCGAACGCTCCCGGCACTTACGGGACAATGTGCAACTATTGTGAAAGACTCCTCGCTTTTATCGGTGATCGCTGTTATTGAAATTACACAAACCATGCGTGAAATTAGCTCGACGACCTTCAATCTATTCGGCTCGTATTTATTTCTTGCGGCGCTTTATTTATGTTTGACTCTGCCTATTACCTTTGTGAGCAAGTATTTCGAGAAAAGATTGAACTATGCGCATTGAGATACACGCTTTGTCTCATCGCTTCGGAGATCGTGTGGTACTTGATGGCATAGACTTTGATGACGAAGTAACCACGCTCGCTGTTATTGGGTCTTCTGGCGGGGGTAAATCAACCCTGCTACGCATTCTTGGTGGTTTGCTTATGCCATCGGAAGGCGAAGTGCGTGTTGACGGGGTAAAGGTGCCATGCGATGAAGTGGGGTGTGCGCAATATCGGGCAAGGCTTGGTTTTGTCTTTCAGGATGGTGGGCTGTTTCATCATCTGAGTGCTCGCGAAAACATAGCGCTGCCACTGCGCGTTGTTCATAATCTTGCGCCTGATGAGGCTCGAGAGCAAGCCAATGAGCTTTTAGTACGTTTTGGTATGGCAGGTGAAGGCGATAAACGTCCTGCTGAGTTATCTGGTGGGCAACGTCAGCGTGTTGCTATTGCGCGAGCGGTAGCTCCTAAGCCGAAAATGCTTCTGCTTGATGAGCCTACGAGTGCTCTTGATCCCGAATATACAATTGAAGTGCTTGATCTGCTTCGTACTTTGCGCGATGGTGGCATGCATTTCATTGTTGTGACGCATGAGTTGGGATTTGCACGCCATGCTTGTGATAAAGTTGCGTTTCTTTGTAGAGGTATGCTGCTTGAATATGGAGAAAGCTCTCAAGTCTTTACTCAACCTACAACACCTGAATTGCAGCGTTTCTTGGGCAAGTTGTTGGAATGGAGTATGTAAGTTGCTGTGCCTTTCATTGTGGCGACAAAGCGCTTGATGCGAATCGAGAAAAGAGCGAACTTTAGACATATCCACACCATAGATGAAGCACAGGTTTTCTTGCTGTGGTTTCGAAGATCATTTGGTCTTATGTGGGAATACTCCAAGGCAATTACAAAACGCTGTGTTGGATAGAGCTGTGGTTTGTGGACTCGGTGTCTTCTGAATATTCCCAGAACAGGGGCTATTTTCCAGAAAAGTTCCATAGTTAGTAAAAATTTTTCTTGCTATTGCGTTGCTTACGTAATATTCTCTTCAATTGCGCATTTTTACGCAGAATCGGCGTCAAGGAAGGGAGATTTAACCCGTGGCAAAAGCGAAGCATACACCTTCCACCAGCTTATATCGATCGAGAAAAAGCTTTGCAAAAACCCCGGACGTCATGGACGTACCAAACCTCATTGCAATCCAAACGGAAAGCTTTGCATGGTTTAAGACTAAAGGTATTCGTGCAGCTTTTGACGACATTTGTCCGATCGAAAATTCTACGAAGGACATGTGTGTCGAGTTTGGTACCCATGAGTTTGGTGAGCCGAAATTCTCACCCGATGAGTGCAAGGAAAAAGATGTTTCCTATCAAGCACCGCTATTTGTCGAAATACGCTTTATCAACCGTGAAACAGGTGAGATCAAAGAGCAGGACGTGTTCTTAGGCGACTTCCCGCTTATGACCCCACATGGTACCTTCATTATCAACGGCACCGAACGTGTGGTTGTTTCACAGCTCGTTCGCTCTCCGGGTGTGTATTTTGCTGCCGAGCGCGATAAAAGTTCTGACAAAACCATTTATAACGCAAAGGTTATTCCTGGTCGTGGTGCATGGCTTGAGTTTGAAACTGACAAGCGTGATGTGTTGTCCGTGCGTATTGACCGTAAGCGCAAGCAGCCAGCAACCTTGCTTGTGCGTGCGCTTGGTCTTGCAGAGACGCGCGATGAGATTATTGAGTTGCTTGGTAGTGATGAAATGGTGTTACGCACACTTGACCGCGATCCTGCAACTA
>CAZXOF010000097.1:0-4051 GCA_964642255.1 uncultured Eggerthellaceae bacterium
TTCGCGTGCATCTGATTTTGTCATAAGTATTTTAAAAAGTATATAGAAGACATGCTTGGTTTTGTTTTGGCTCTGTTAACCTAGCGTAGATATAAGTTTGGACAAGAGGGTTAGATGCTAATAGATAATTTAAAGCCAAGTAACAAGTAGCAATCAGTGAAACACCTTTGTCATCCCAATTCCGATTTTGCAGAGTCTATAGCCACGCTGGGTTAAACAGAGCATTTGTTTTAAGATGCTAGCTTGCGACGTGTCTTTGTTCTGCTGTACTTTTAAGATTTTATAAAGGACTATACAGGCAGATCAGAGGCGATATAATGACTACCTGTGCGGCTCTTTGAGAAAGAAAGCTCACGTGTCCGCGTGTGATTTGTGTAAGAAAGGATAGACACATGGAGATCGAAGCGTACTGCATGAAGTGCAAGACAAAACGTCGTATGAAAGATCCCGTTGAGAGTGTAACCAAAAACGGGAAACCAATTACAAAGGGTGCCTGTAGCGAGTGTGGGACGACGATTTGTCGCATTGGTTCGGCAAAGTAGCACGGAACAAAGTTTCGGATTATTTACCGAACAACTTTCGCTTCAGATTCCGTGACATGTGTATTCGCGTGCACTTGCGCGTTGCTGGACTCATGATACAATGCATATTCGCGTCTGCATTAGCAGATGCATTGCGGTCAGGTAGCTCAGTTGGTAGAGCAGCGGACTGAAAATCCGCGTGTCGAGGGTTCAAGTCCCCCCCTGACTACCACGAATAACCAAGGCCAGTCTTTAGAGGCTGGCCTTTCGCATGTTCTACACAAGCTCTACCAAGCGCTAAAGCAGTCCCGCCTCGTAGGTATTCATAAGAGCTTGTGCAACCATCGCTCGTGTTATTGATGCCTGAGGAAGTAATACACGTTCCCCCGATAAGGTTTCAGCGCCATTGAGTACGCCGTTTCCAACAGCCCAAATAACAGCATCGGTAGCCCACGAACTCACCGTGTCGCTATCTGGCAGTGTTGTTATTTTGTCGGGGTCTGCAATGGTGTCGACAGAGGAGGCATTGTTAATAATGATGGCAAATTGCTCGCGCGTAAGGGGCGCATCTGGATCAAAAAGGTTGGAGCCGTCATCATAACCATTCATAAGCTGAGCCTCAATGACCCAGTTGACTGCTGTGGCATACCAAGCGTTTTGATTGACGTCAGGTTTATTTGTTGCTGAAGCCAATGCTCCATTGCCATAGATATTGTATAGCAATTGCGCTGCTTCAGCTCGGGTTAGGGCTTTTTCCGGATCAAAATAGCCAGTCAAATCTTCAGCGTTTTCATCATATCCGGTCATAATTCCTCGTTGTGCAACATAGATTACAGCCAGCGTATACCATGCGTCATCTGCAACATCGGGGAAATTACCTGCACTAAGATCAAGTCCGGTCAGGTGCTCAACAGCTGCTGCCACATTAAGGGCACCGTGACTACCACTAATACTGCTTCGGTCGTATTCATTGTCAATAATGTCATCGGCGCTTGCATAAAGTATCTCGCAAGCCTCACTTACGGTAAGTTCAGGGTCAATCGCGAACAGAAGCGCGAAAGCCCCTGCAACAATTGGTGTTGCCATTGATGTCCCGGTTAACCGGTGGTAGGGTGACGATGTGCCTGAGAGCCCTGTGGGATAGGTTGACCATATGCCCTCTCCGGGGGCGCTGATATCTTTGTATTCGTTGTAATCAGACCACGAGCTGTTTGTGCCATCAGCAGAAAGTGATGTAACCGATACGCATGCTTCAAAGTCGGCAGGATAGATGGTGTTTGTTTGGGCAACTCCATTTGAGTCGCCATTACCACCAGCACATACGGTGACAATACCATAATCGTTGCGTGCTGTTTCTATGGTCTCGCTCAATAAAGTGTCATTGAACGCTTCGGAATAGCTGCCAAGGCTCAGGTTGACAACGCGAAGGTTTTCAACCAAACCCGCATCAATAAGAGAAAAAATGTAGGTATATGCTCGCACAACTGAACTGGTTGTTGCCATCGGATTTGAGGTGTTGTTTACTACTTTTACAGGAACAATTGATGCACCATAAGACGCGCCTGCAATACCGATATTGTTATTGGGAATAGCAGCCGCGATTCCGGCGACATGGGTGCCATGTCCGTTATTATCACCACTCGAGCCATTGGTTGCAGATAATGGTGTATCGTTATAGGAGTCCCATGCAAGGTCGGTCAAAATTGCTTCGGAAAGATCTTCATGATCAAATTCTATTCCCGTATCAAATACGGCAATGGTAACCGGGTTGCTTATTACAGCAGCTTCCCACGCTTGCGTAAGGTTAGTGGTATAGAGCCAATAGGCATTTGGCGAAGAGGTAGACGAGCTTACAAGAGCTATGGGGTCATCAAAGGGGCGAAAAGACAACGTTGGTGCTAAGGAAACCAAGAGGTCAATCAGTGGGGCGGGGTCTACTGTGTTTGACATATTTGTATCATCAACGGTATCAATAAGAGCATAGGAATAGTCGAGCTGAACAGAAACAACGCCGGATACTGCGGTCGCTAGCTCAAGAGCTTCTTCAGTGGTGGTACCATTGGTGGGTTCAGCTGAGATAAAGCTTGTACCGTCGTTCAGTGTGAAGATATCGGTTACGGACAAGCCAAGGTCTTTAAAATCATTGGTTACTTCATCAATAAGCGCTGTGTTTGCGCTGTCAGTCGAAAGTGTTGATACTCCCTCTTCGACAATAGCGATGATGCCCACCGCTTCAAGCTCTGAGGATGAAGTAGCTTCGATTTCGGTATTTGTGACACAAGCTTCTTCAGCATATGCCCGAGTAATAGCGCCTGTTGCGGGGATAAAGCAAAAGATAAGCGCAATGGTAAGAATAAGAGAGAAAAAAGCTCGTGTATATGTTGTAATGTTGTGTGTTGGTTGTGCATTATGGGGGCAGCTTTGTGAGGGTTTCATAGATGTCTCCGTTCAAGTGTTTTAAGTGGTGCAAACCTAAGAGTTTGTCTGCTTTGCTTATACGATAACAGCAAACATGTTTGTGCGGGGTGTACATCAAGCACAAAGCAACCAGCGGATGTATATGGGACAGCTCGCCAATTAGTAGAACAGATATGTTGCTGCAAACCAACTAAAAGACACATGCAAAGCATAGCGAAGAAAAACCCTGAGTCGTATTATGTGTTGGTGTCAAGCTGAATGTTGCAAGTTGATCCCGGGTTTGTCTCATATTAAGCGAAAAGCGTTTGCTGGTTCAATAAGGAGATTAAAGAACAAGATGTCAAGTAAGGTCACCGCCGAAACAGCCCCACACTCTCTTGTTACGCAAGTTATGCGATTTTTGGGTGTTGGTGTTATTGCGTTTGTGATTGACTTCGGCGCTATGGTGTTTCTTGTTGAGGTTTTGGGCTTCAACTCTGTTGTGGCGGCGGCGGTATCATATGTAATTTCGGTTATAGTCAACTATCTTTTGTCGATGCGCTTTGTGTTTCGTCATCGTAGTGATTTAAGTCGTCATCGTGAGTTTATTATCTTTGTAGTGCTTTCCACAATTGGACTAGGAATTAACGTTGGGCTTATGTGGGTTGGTGAAAATGCCATAGGTCTCGATTATCGTATTGCTAAGCTGAGTGTTACTGTCATTGTGACTTTGTGGAATTTTGTGACACGTAAGCTCTTTCTCGATGCGAGCCACTCATAAAGATTAGGTGAAGGTGGCATAAAAGGTCACAGTCACAATTTACTCGTCATCTTTTTGATAGCGAAGAACTCCCAAGACAACACTTCATATCAATGAATATAGAGAGGGGCGCCATACGACATCCCCCTCTCTTCTATACACAAGCGTAAACTCATCCTTGTAGACAAAAAGTTCAACGCTTCTGATTCTGGTGGAGTCTGAGGGGAAGCTATCGAACTGGACGGCCTCCCCTTTAACAAAAGGGGATTCATCAGTCCAATACTCATCCTCTATCGAAAACCAATCTCGCCATGTAACCACTTGCTTATCATCCTCTGAGAACCACATGCTCACAACGACTTTGTCCTCATAC
>CAZXOF010000098.1:0-3981 GCA_964642255.1 uncultured Eggerthellaceae bacterium
TATCCCCAGCTCAGGAGACTAAAACGGCCTCTTTTTACTGCAAAAGTCAAGTTATGTGATTTTTCGGGCTATAAGGTCCCTTTTATCCTATAGCCCCGCCTTTTGGTCTCTATATTTTCGCGCGTATCAATATGTAGCGCAAAAGTCAAGATGATGCATGGGAGGGTTATAGCATGAATACGGAAAAGGGACGCTGTTAAGCGTCCCTCAACCTATACACAAGCGCGAACTCGTTCTTGTAGAAAAAAGAGTTCGACGCTTCCGACTTTGGTGGAGGCGCGGAGAATCGAACTCCGGTCCATGCCAAGCAATCGGTCAGGCTCTACAGGCTTAGTTGGCGGTCAGAGGTTTAGATGCGCTCGGTTCGCCAACTAACGTTGCGCCTCCTAGTCGGTTCAATCTTTACTTTGGCCATACCGACTACGTGCCGAAGTGCAGTCCTTTCAGGTTAATGCCGAAGCGAGGGTCAAGGACGTACCCCCGGACGACAGCCAAGCGCGATTAAGCAGCCATGGCAAGCGGTTGTGCACTCTGAGTACTGAATGCACGTACGCTTTGAGTGTTCTTTTTGCCAATTAATTTTGACAGTACCCCTGTTTTACGTGGCGAGGAGACCACGACCTGCTCCTCACGTCAAACCTACCATGTCGAAACCAGTCGCCCCCAAGATTAACCATATGAATCTAAATCAATGAGCATCAATGTATTATATCTGTCTTACAGCAATACATATGGTTTATTGACACTATAACTTCGTCCTGTCAATGCAGCGTACAAGCAACTCATGTTCCGCAACATAAGACATTGAAAACATGTGACCTATCATTATGAAGTTTTCCACATATTCTGTCAAGCAAGTGAGGCCCTGTGGCCGTTGATGCATGGAGTTCGTTGTCTGCTTCAATTGTCCTAATTGCCCGTTTTAATTGGTAACGGTCGTTAATATACCGATTTCGCGTTTGTGGTTGCCCTTCCGTTACAATGGCAGGTAGATATATATCAATACAAGCTGTCACAGCACAGTTGAGCTAAGAAGAGGGGATATGCGATGAGGGTTACAAAAAAGCAATCCACACAAGAAGCAATAGTGCTTGAGGCGCTTGCATCGGCCGATGAGGTCAATAAGGCTTTTGATCGAGCCTATCTTCAATTTGCCGTAAAGATGAAGATCTCTCCCCAAAGCAACAAAACAGTTTCTGACCTCATTAAAGATGCTACAGGAATTCAAGATCTTGACGCTGTTGTGGATACTCTTGCTATTGAAAATCTTATACCTTTTGTGCTTACCAAAAAAGATATCATTCCTGCTTACCCACCCAATGCTGTACCCCTCTCAGCCATAAGGCGTGATCAGGAGTTTGCCTTTCTTGTCAATGTGGTCCCAAAGCCCGAGTACGAGCTTTCTTCATACGATCCCGTTGAGATTACCGTTGATCCTTTTGAGTCTGATGAGGAAGGCATCGATGAAGAACTCAAGCGTTTTGCACAGCGATATGCCGATTTCGTGCGTGATGACAAACTTGATCGCCCTATAGAAAAAGGGGACTTGGTACTGATTACAGTTGAGGCTTTTGAGGGTGACACGCGTCTTGATGGTTTGACTACGCCTGCCGAAGGCCGTGTGTATATGACAGGCGCAGCTTTAATGCCGGACGAATTCGATAATCAGATTCTTGGCATGCGTATTGGTGAAACGAAATCATTTTCCTTTCAAGATACGAGTAGGGATGAGGAAGGCAACACAAAAAAGATCACCATTGACTGCACGGTAGCGGCTCTTGAATTTCAGAAACAACAGGATCCAATCATTGATGATGTATGGGTAAAAGAAAAGGTATCTGAGTATGAAACTCTTGCAGAACTGCGTGCTGCTATCGGAGAGTTTGTCAATCAGGAGCGGCGTGCGGCATATGATGAGTATAGGCGTGGTGTAGCTGCCGCCAAGCTTGCCGAGCGTTTCCAGGGAAGCATTGATGATAGGGTGTATGAAGCAACGCGCGCAAAGCTTCTAGAAAACATTCAACAAAGCCTTGAGATGCAAAGTATGACCTTTGAGGATTTTGTTGGACAAAATGGCGGACAGCAGCTCTTTGATATGAAGCTTATGATGCAAACACGCGAGTATCTTGTGCAGGGATATGCACTTGATGCACTCTTTCGCCATGAAGGGTTAAGGGTGAGTGATAAGGATATTCAAGCGGTGTGTCAGGCAATGTCGCCGTTTAATCCTCCTGCGGCAAAAAATGAAATGGATAGAAGTGGTCGAGGTTTTGCGTTACGTGAGCTTGCAGAGCGCTATTGCGCGAATGTCTGGTTGCTTGAACATGCTAAAATCACCGTGCGAGATATCTCCGATTCGGCCGCATCTGAAGTTGTATCTACAAGCGAAGTTAAGAGCAAGGATACAGATCATTCACATCATGCGTAGCATTCGATATGCGATGGTTTTGCTACATTAAACAATGTTGATACGTCATAGCTTCCGGTATCATAGATAAGCCATGATTATGCAGCTTGAACATATAGCGAAGTCCTTTGGTAGCCGACAGCTCTTTTATGACGTTTCATTCAAGCTTGAAGAATACGATCGTCTTGCATTGGTAGGACCAAACGGAGCAGGTAAAACGACGCTGCTCAACATTATTTCTGGCGAAGAAGATGCCGATGAAGGTCGCGTAGTGCTCGCAAAAGGCGCGCGCATTGGCTACCTTGAGCAAGAAGCTATTGAAATGGATGATAGCTTAGTCTTTGAAGAGGTTGTCTCATCACAATCCGAAATCCTTGCGGCCGAGCAGCGCCTTGGCGAGCTTGAAGCCTCACTGGGTGATAATCCAAGCGAAAAACAGCTTGCCGCCTATGGTCGCGCGCGTGATGCATACGAGATGATGGGCGGCTACACTCTTGAAGCAAACGTGCGAAGCGTGCTGTTTGGCTTAGGTTTTAAAGAAGCCGACCTAAGCTGCCATACAAGGGATTTTTCCGGTGGCTGGCAGATGCGCATAGCACTTGCAAAGCTGCTTGTGCGCAACCCGGAAGTATTGCTGCTTGACGAGCCAACCAATCACCTTGATCTTGAAAGCGTGCGGTGGCTTGAGGGTTTTTTGCGAGGCTATGCGGGAACTGTCATTGTGGTAAGCCATGACCGAGCCTTTATGGATAATATGGTTGACCGTGTTGCAGAAATTGCTGATGGTCATGTGGTGCTTTATAAAGGAAATTACAGCACCTATCTTAAGGCGCGTGAAGAGCATCTTGAGCGCTTGCACCAAGAAAAGCAAAAGCAAGATGAAGAGATTGCGCATCTCGAGGCCTTCGTTGAAAAGTTTCGCTATAAGGCAACAAAGGCTCGCCAAGCGCAAGATCGTCTCAAAAAACTTGAGCGTCTGAAAGCAGAGCGCATTGTAGTACCGGATGAAAAGAAAACAGTACACTTCAACTTCAAACAGCCACCGCGTACGGGAAATGAGGTAGTTCGAGCGTGTAGCTTGGTGAAGCGTTTTGGTGACAAGATAGTCTATGACGGGTGCGACTTTGCTCTATATCGCGGCGATAAGGTTGCTCTTGTAGGTCCAAATGGCGCTGGAAAGTCAACCTTGCTCAAAATGATTGCAGGCGTACTTGTGCCCGATGCAGGTAGTATTACCTATGGTGTACATGTATCAAAGACGTATTATGCCCAACATCAGCTTGAAGAGCTGAACTCGGGCAATACAGTGTTTGAAGAGCTAGACTCTGTAGCACCAGGCTGGACTATGGCACAGGTGCGCACACTTCTTGGTGCATTTTTGTTTACCGGTGATGACGTAGATAAAAAGATAAGCGTGTTGTCTGGTGGCGAGAAAAGCCGTCTTGCTCTTGCAAAGATGCTAATAGCACCAACGCCGCTACTCTGTCTTGACGAACCAACGAATCACCTCGATATTGCAAGTGCTGATATTTTGGAGCAAGCGCTTCGTACGTTTGAAGGTACGGTGCTTTTCA
>CAZXOF010000099.1:0-3957 GCA_964642255.1 uncultured Eggerthellaceae bacterium
TTCGAATGGTGTTAGTTGTGGCGTGTTATTGTTGGTACTTCAGTTTGGATCAGCAGCGGCATTCATGACTTCGCAACGTTATGTGTACTGCTTCATTGGTGCGTTTGCTATTTTATTTGTGGTTATAGGTTTGACCGTACTGCTCTCAGGGTGGCGAAACTACTCGGTTATTACGATGCTTTTAGTTGCATCGATTCTTTCGCAGATTCTTGGCATGGTTACCGCGTACATTACAAGTATGTACTTCGACGACTCTATGCTGGTTATATACCAAGAAGTGCTGCAAGTGCTTAATGTAACCGTTGATCCTCTTTCGTTTGCTGTTTTGGGCGTTACGTTAGTGGTGGCAGTGGTGCCAATAATAGGAATTCGCTTTTCAATGAACGCACTTTCCTTTTCTGACGATGAAGCAATTCTTATAGGAATCAATCGCAAGACACTGCAATTGGTGTCGCTTGCTTTAGCTACTATTATGATTGTGGCTGCTGAGGTATTAGTGGGTACCGTCTCGCTTGTCTCTTTAGCAGTTCCATTTCTCTCTCGTGCGTTGTTCGGAGCTGAATTCAGACGTCAGTTAGTTGGCAATCTTGTTATTGGTCCGACGTTATTGTTGTTATGCCGAACGGTGGCGGATAGTATCCCATTTATTGGTGAGGGATTTCCGATTGGCGTCGTAGTCAGCTTTGTGATGTTGCCACTGTTTGTAGCGGCGGTGGTTAAGGGTCAGCGAACATGGGAGTGAGGTGAACGTATGGAAATAGCTGTCGAAGGACTGGCATGCGGGTACGGCAAAGACCGGCCGCTACAACGAAACTTAAACTTTATATGGAAGAGCGGGACGGTATGTTGTGTACTGGGACCGAATGGATGCGGCAAGACCCTTCTTCTGAAGACCATCTTAGGACTGGTTGAGGCTATTGAAGGTCACGTTCTTATTGATGGCTCGAATGCTCGAACATGGTCAGCATCACGACGGGCGCGTGTACTCGCGTATGTATCGCAAGCGCATCGTCCTCCCTTTCCTTATCGTGTTGAAGATATCGTTATGTTGGGACGACTCGGTCAAAAAGGTCACTTTCGTCAGCCATCACGTCAGGATAAGGAAATTGTGGAAGACGCTATGAATAGCCTGGGTATTCTGGGATTTCGTGATCAGATTTACTCCGATCTTTCGGGTGGCGAGCTGCAGTTGGTCATGATAGCGCGTGCTTTAGCTCAACAGCCCCAATTCCTTATTTTAGATGAGCCGACAGCATCGCTTGATTACGGCAATGCTGTTCGTGTGATAACAAAGGTTCATGAGCTTGCTGAGAAGGGGTATGGCGTCGTGATGACAACGCACAGCCCTGATCATGCCTTTCTTATGAGTGCACGAGTGCTCCTGCTGCAGAAAGGAGCTCCTATGACATTTGGAAAAGCTGAGGATGTTGTGACCGAACGTGCCATGCGAACAGCATATGGTGTTGATGTGCGCATCGTGGAATTTGCTGATCCATCAGGTGAAATTGTACGTATGTGTGCACCGGTTATTGCCCATCCAAAAGCTAAGTAATGTTGCTAAGGACTGCACAACCGGTCACAAGTAGAGTTGTATTTAGGTGGAATAAAGGTTTGCAATCATATTCGATTGTACATAATAAAGAACAAATTGGGATAGAATAACGAGAACTAACAACTTTGTCTGGAATTCATGCATTACACCTTGTGTTGCGTTTGCGTGTTGAAGAGGTACGGAACGGGTATATCACCATTTGCTCAAAGATATTAGGAAGTGGAAGAGGGGTGTGGATCTATGGCCATCGAAGCAGCTGTGACACAGAAAGCCGAACAGACGATCAATGCGATCGTCAATAACATCGAAACAGTTATCAAAGGCAAACACGAAACGGTTATGCTTACTGTGCTAGCACTTGCAGTTGGTGGACATGTTCTTTTAGAAGACGTGCCAGGAGTAGGAAAAACCAGCCTGGTATCCGCTTTGGCAAAATCAATAGACTGTGGCTTTCGCCGTATTCAGTTTACACCGGATGTTATGCCCTCTGATGTAAGTGGCTTCTCTATCTTTAACCAAAAAACGCGCGATTTTGAATTTCGACCTGGCGCTGTCATGACTAATATCGTGCTGGCGGACGAAATCAACCGTGCCTCCGCGAAGACGCAGTCGGCTCTTTTGGAAGTCATGGAAGAGCGTCAGGTAACTGTTGATTCAGTTACGTATCCCATGGCAGAACCATTTATGGTGCTTGCTACACAGAATCCTCTTGAGTCATTTGGAACATATCCTCTTCCGGAGGCGCAAATTGATCGCTTTTTAGTGAAGCTTTCCCTTGGTTATCCTTCTATCCCGGATGAGCGACAGATTATCTTAGGCGTAAAAGAAGCGAAGGCGTCAATTAAGCCAGTAGCAAATGGAAATGATGTTATTGCCCTTCAGAAGGTGGTGGGGCGTGTACATATTACGGACTCGCTCGCTACTTATCTGGTAGAGATTGTAAACGCAACGCGTACGCATGCTGATTTGAAACGTGGCGCCAGTCCTCGTGGTTCATTGGCGCTTTTAGGAATGGCGCGTGCATGGGCATTAGCGAATGGCCGTGATTTCGTTCGACCTGATGATGTTAAATATTTGGCACCCTTTGTTTTAGCGCATCGCGTGGAACTTTCGCGTGATGCAAAGACTGCCAGAAAGACTCCGCATGATGTGATAAATGCTATCGTTGGAAGCGTTGCAGTTCCACTTGAACGGTAGGTTATGCCGTGCCGAAGTTGTCAGTGCATCATATCGTTATACGGGTAGCCGCATGTACAGTATTGCTTGCACTTAGCGTGTGTAGTGCATTGTTTGTCAACAATGTGATCGGGTACCTGCCGATTCTTTTATTGAGTCTTGTAGTTGCTGCATGTGGTGCGTATGTGTTGCTAGCTACGCGCATTTTGAGCGTAGAGACGAAATCAAACGCAAGTGAATGTCTGCGCGGATCATCGATAAAGCTAGGCGTGAGCCTACACAACCAAATCGCTGTGCCGTGTACTAGGATTGACGCCGTAGTGTTTGTATCTGATTTGTTTGGTGACGTGGCATCGTCTACAACATTCACATTCGCTCTTGGGCCATTTGCTGTGCGCGATGTAGGCGCTGAGGTTCGCTTTGATCATGTTGGCCATCACACAGCAGGTCTGCGTGCCTACCGTGTGTACGATCCATTTGGTTTGCTGTGCCGAACTGTTCCGGTGTCGGCGACATGCGAAGTGGAAGTCTTGCCGCGATTGGTTGACTTTGACTATGTGCCCATCGATGAAGAGGCGTTAACTGAAAGTCAGATGGCTACGGTGCCGATTGCACACGAAAGTATGGATTACGCGGGTGTACGCGAGTATGTAATCGGTGATCCTATAAAGTCGATCCATTGGAAACTTTCTGCGCGATCTGAAGGTTACTTAACACGTCTCTATGAGATGTATAGTAATCCTGGATTATGTATATATGTAGACTTTACTGTACCTGCTTATCAAGCTGAAACGATCGCTGCGTTATATGACATTGTGATTGAGACAGCATTTTCTCTTGTGGCATATGCTAGAGAAAACGGTGTTGACTATGAGATGCGCTTTGTTGATCGTCAGGGGAATCTGGCATGTTTCGATGCGGCTGCCTGTGATTCGACTATTGATATATTACGTGCAATGCCACGAATGTCGGTACTTGGACATTCAGAAGCAATGCTAGATGACCTGCATGCTCAAGCGGGCAATAACTATGGTTTAGGTAATCTTGCACTCTGTACAGCCAATATTTCACGGGAAGCCATTGAGGCTCTGACTGATCTCAAAAAAGCACGCAAAAGTCCAGTTTTATTTGCCGCAGTGCCTCATGCAGTTGATCCTGATAAACGACGTGCCTATCTCGCACCGCTTCGCATATTAGAGGACGATGGTGTGCCGTATGGAGTTACAGCT
>CAZXOF010000100.1:0-3938 GCA_964642255.1 uncultured Eggerthellaceae bacterium
GAGCGCTGCGTTCGGGACGCAGAGGTCGCAGGTTCAAATCCTGTCATCCCGACCATAATTACGCAAGACCGAGGCGCGACACTTCGGTCTTTTTCTTTCTGAGCACGCATAGACAGCCACCGCACAATAAGATAGGAGACTTGATGGGCTCAGAGCTTAAACTTACAACCGATGCAGATGCTACAAATACAAAGGCCGGTGCGAAAACACCTTCATCATCAACACCTGAAACACACACCATCTCTGCAAATCACAATCCAAATGACTTAGACAAAGACACGAGCCACACCCTAGGCCAAGGTGCGTCTAAGAACAGCGATCAAACAGGTAGTGCATCATGGGTGCAACAGTCTCACAAACGAGGCACGCGACATTTGATTAGCTACTCTCGCTTCATCACAGCAGTACCATGCTTAGGACTTCTAATTGCCTCAGTGGCGATGACTATTTCCACCCTTATCTCAACGGTGCTAGTTACCGTGGAGGCAGTACAGGGGCATGTTGACATGCAAGATATGCTGGTTGATTACATTGAGTATGCTGACTTTTTTCTGCTCGGCATCGTACTCTACATCATGTCAATAGGCTTATACGCACTCTTTATTGACGATGATACAGAAATGCCTGCTTGGTTTGAGATTCATACACTTGATGATTTGAAAGAAAAGCTAATTGGTGTGCTAGGCGTTGTTATTGGTGTCAATTTCCTTGGACGACTCATTCACGGCACTGATGCGACTAATCTCGCCCTGATAGGCTGTAGTAGTGCCGCTGTTATTATTGCGCTCTCCTATTTTGTTAAACATGTTATTGCCAAAAAATAGGATTCTATTTCCAAAGAAACGCTTGGGTAAAACCAAAAGGGATTCACGGCGTATCTGCATACGACACATAAGCTAAACGTAGAGCAGTACTAAAAAGTGTAGTGGTTGTGCGTTGCTTACATTTGAACAGATTGATAAGTCAGCTTAGGTACAGCAATTCCTTTTTCACGAAGACGCTCTATCGTAACCACTTTTGTTACAAAGCTACCCTCAGAAATAATATCGCCGTCGTCATCATAAGCAGCAATACGCCAAAACTGTTTGCGGCCTTCCACGTGATCAAGTTCGGCAACTCCGCGCAAGGTGCCCATCTGTGCGCTCTTGCGATGTCGTACCTCTATTGCTATGCCAAAAGGGCGCTCAACAGCAAGATCAGCATAATAGAGTGCACCCTGACTTGCTACTGTTTCAAGCAATGACAAGGTAGCGCCACCATGTACAAAACCATAGGGCTGATGAATACTCGGCGTGATGGGCATAATAGCCTCTACACGCGTGGCATTCGCTGATATATATTCAATACCAAGCTCTTCGATAAAGGGCACAAGCACTCCTTTCTAGTGCCTAAAATGCCGATAGCCTGTAAATACCATGGCAATGTCATACGCATTAGCAGCCTCAATGACCTCATCATCACGAATGGAACCACCTGGCTGAATAATGGCAGTCACACCATATTCTGCGAGTACATCAACATTGTCACGGAAGGGGAAGAAGGCATCAGAGGCGCAGACCAAGCCCGTTGCCGCTACGCCTGCTCGCTTACACGCCTCATGCGCACGTTGACAGGCAAGTCGTGCTGAGTCAACACGGTTAGGTTGCCCCGGCCCCATACCAATACCGGCGCAATCCTTTGACACAAGGATTGCGTTTGACTTCACACCTTTACAGACCTTCCAAGCAAACAACAACTCGCTCATTTCTTTATCGGTAGGCTTGCGCTTTGTTGGTATTGTGAACGCGACGGGATCTTCATTTGCACGGTCACTGTGTTGAACCAATACCCCTCCATCGACACTACGAAACTCGACTGCCACAGTATGGTCAATGCCGCCAGTACGTAAGATGCGTAGGTTTTTCTTTTCTTGTAGCAAATCAAGCGCTGCTGCCTCATAATCAGGCGCAATAATAACTTCAGTGAACTGCTGGTTTGCGTTGATGTGTTCAACCATTTCAGACGAAACTGTCACATTTGCCGCAATAATGCCACCAAAGGCGCTTTTTGGGTCGCAAGCAAAGGCTTTGTCGTATGCCTGCGCCACCGTATCTCCTACAGCTGAGCCACACGGATTTTGATGCTTGAGAATAACGACGGCAGGCTCGTCGAACTCTCGCACGAGTGTCCAACAGGCATCAGTGTCAAGAATATTGTTATAAGAAAGCTCTTTGCCTCCTAACTGTTCAGCATTTACTAAACTATGTGACCTTGCCATGTGGGACAGACGATAAAAAGCTGCTGCCTGATGAGGGTTTTCTCCGTAGCGTAAGCTTTGCTGCTTTACCAGGTGTAGATCGTAGATGTCAGACAGAGTAGCTAGACTTTTACCCTCAATGAACGGTGTACTACTCGTCAGAGTGCTTAACTGATCATCCAACCAACGAACGATAACGCCATCATAAGTGCTCGTTATCGTAAACACGCGTAGCGCGAGCTTAGCCCGTGTATCGCGGGTGATCGCTCCATTGTGCCCACGCATCTCTGCGATGATATTGTCATACGATGCTGGGTCGGTCACCACAGCAACGCTCTCAAAGTTTTTTGCCGCCGAGCGCAGCATTGATGGACCACCAATATCAATATTTTCGATACAGGTAGCAAAGTCGGCGCCACTCTCAACCGTCTTTTCAAAAGCGTAGAGATTCACAACCACCATGTCGATCATCTCAATGCCATACTCAGCTGCCTCAGTCATATGCTGCGAATTATCACGTCTGGCAAGCAGACCACCGTGCACTCGTGGGTGCAATGTTTTAACGCGCCCATCCATCATTTCAGGAAATTGCGTTACTTCATCAATCGGTATTACAGGAATGCCCGCTTCTGCAATAACACGCGCTGTGCCACCCGTTGAGATAATCTGTGCACCAAATTCCCCGGCAAGCGTACGGGCAAACTCAACAATGCCTGTCTTATCCGTTACAGATATAAGCACGCGTTTGATAATCGGATCTGCCATGCTATTCCCTTTCCTATTTTGTGCCTGCTCCATGCTGATTTGCCATACCTGATCAGCATATCAGTACTTAAGAGCATCTCCTACCTTTCGATTGCGTTGTACAAGGGACGCATTGTATTTCGAGCAAAGAGATAGCAATGAATCTCGTTGCATCAGGAGCAAACAAGCTTACTCATATCACGTATACTAGCGCCCAAGGCTTTGCTCGTGACGCTCGCGAGCTTCTTGGCTATAGCGCTGACGGTAGCGCACGTCCACAAGTTCGCCAACAATAGCAATTGCCAACTCGGCCGGCGTCTTTGCCCCGAAGGGCAGGCCAATGGGGCGCTTTACTCGTGCCCAGTCTTCTTCAGTTGCTCCAGCAGCAAGCACTAATTCGTGCACGCGATCATTCTTGCCGGCACAACCCATCATGCCCACGTAGTGAACACCGTGGCGCGCTGCCCACACACAGCCCTCTGGGTCAAACATATGCCCGCGCGTGAGTACGCACACATAGTCATTGGGCAAGGCAACAAGCTCACGCAGACCGTCAAAGTTTCCCCCATCAAGCATGATGCGCTCGGCATGCGGAAAGCGCTCAGTATTCACATAAGCTGGGTCGTAGTCGACCACAACAACCTTAAAACCCACGTGATCAGCAAGAGCTGCCACTTCGCTTGCAGCATCTGACGCACCAAGCAGCCACACGCGCACCTTGTCAAAAAGCGGAACGGAAAGCCAGGTTAAGCCTTCAAACTGTTCATTATGCATCGAAGGACCGCGCGTGACGTCCTTCATCTGGAACTTATCGCGATCCGAGTACGCGCGCGAGGTAACAATCTCCTTCGCATCGTTGCAGAAGAATACAAGCGGTTCTCCATCAGCCGAACCAATATCACCGTACTTCTTCGTGACCTCGTTGTCGGTATTTTCCTGTGCGAGAGCCGCATCCCAG
>CAZXOF010000101.1:0-3925 GCA_964642255.1 uncultured Eggerthellaceae bacterium
TGCGGCCTATTAAATTTCATCGCAGGCTGACTATATTTTCGTGGCAAAATCAACAATGATTGGCTCTATTGGGACTGCTATTGAGCTTATGGACTACTCTGGATTAATGGAGCTATTAGGCATTAGTGCTGAAACTATTACTTCTGCGGAAAGCAAGGACTCAACCTATGGATATCGCTCACTCACTGATGAGGAGCGTGCCTACTATCAAGCAATGGTTAATCAGATTAACGATGAATTCATTGCAACTGTTGCCAAGGGGCGCAACATGAGTGAAGATGAGGTACGCGCACTTGCAACGGGACTTACTTATACTGGCCTTGATGCAGTTGAAAATGGTCTTGCAGATGAGATCGGAACGCTTGAGGACGCAATTGCCTATGCAGCGACACTTGCAGGTTTGCAGACCTACACTACCTATGATCTCTCAATTAGCAGCTCAAGTGTTAATTTATTGAGCCTGCTTGCAACCCTAAGTGATGCATTTGCTTCAGGCTCTACAACAGAAAGTTCAAGCAATGTCTTTGAGCAGTAGCGAAGGTATATGCATCTCTGGTGAGTATCAGGCGTGGTTCTCGAAGCTATGTTGGCCACGTCATGCTGTTGTGACAGCCGGGATGCCCTACGGTAATAAGTCGCTTCACTTTGGGCACGTTGGCGGCGTTTTTGTACCTGCCGATGTATTTGCACGATTCTTGCGTGATCGCATTGGCGCCGATCAGGTGCTTTTTGTTTCCGGTACCGATTGTTTTGGTTCGCCCATTGATGAGGGTTATCGCAAGCTTGTTGAAGCGGGAAGTTTCAAGGGAAGCATCGCTGATTACGTGCAGCGCAATCACGAGGCTCAAAAGCACACGCTTGAGGCTTTCGGTATTTCTTTATCGCTATATGAAGGAAGCGGTATAGGACGTGCGGGCGTAATACATCAAGAAGTTACGAATTGCTTTGTGATGCGCCTGTTTGAGCGTGGTTGGCTTACCAAAACCGAAACATTCCAGTTCTTTGATGTCGAAGCGGATACTTTTCTTAATGGCAGGCAAGTGGTGGGGCGCTGTCCTGTACAGGGCTGTAAATCTGAACACGGTTATGCTGATGAATGCGATTTAGGACATCAGTATGCCCCTGAAGATCTTATTGCACCGCGCTCGACAATCACGGGCACACTGCCTGAAATGCGTTTAGTTGAAAATTGGTATTTTGATTTACCGGCTTTCGGTGATTTTTTGCAAGACTTGGCTACGACGCTTGCTTCAGATAAAGAAATGCGTCCGGTGGTCGCACAAACGTTGAAAGAGTTTCTTGCACCTCCCATTATCTATATTAAAAACGAGTTGCGTGTCGACTATGAAGCGCTTATCTTGAAGCTACCTGCTCACACCTTGCGGGAAGCTGAATCAGGAAAGCAGAGTTTTGAAATTGAATTTGCTTCCATTGCTGATCGTGATGCGGCTCGTACGGTATTAGGGGAGGCGGGTGTGCGTTTTCGCACGGGTAAGGCGCTTGCACCATTTCGTATTACAGGCAATATTGAGTGGGGCGTATCTGCGCCAAACCTTGATAACACGCAGAGTTTAATTGTGTGGTGTTGGCCAGAAAGTTTGTGGGCACCATTGTCGTTTACAATGGCGGCCTTAGAAGCGCAGGGACGAGATAGACAGGAGTGGCAAACATTTTGGTGTACGGATGATTCAGAGATCTATCAGTTTATTGGCCAAGATAACCTCTATTTTTACGGTGTTGCTCAGCCAGCACTGTGGGAAGCATTACGTCCTGGTAATTTCATGACAGATGACGATAGCGCACCTACACTTCGTCAAACGCGCTTGATTGCAAATCATCACATACTATTTGGTAAAAAGAAGCTCTCGTCATCAAGTGAGATCAAGCCTCCAAGTGCTGATGAATTACTTAACTATTATACGGCAGAACAACTGAGAGCACACTTCGTTGCGCTCGCCCTAGATCAAAAATCGGTAGCCTTTTCTCCAAAGCCCTTTGACCCAGATCTGGAAAAACGAACAGATACGCGCGTTGCTGATCCAGTACTGAAAGAGGCGGCGTTGCTTTCTAATGTGTTTAACCGCTTAGCACGAAGCTGTTTTTATGAGGCACAAAAGAATTTCAACGGAAAGGCTCCTCTTGATATACCGAGCCTTAAGCTTCTCAAACATGCACATGCTGTCATGGATGAATACGAGTCTCTCATGCATGCAGTTGATTTACATGCGGCTTTTGCACTAGCTGATGACTTTATTCGTTTCTCAAACAAGCATTGGGCGGAGGGTATAAAACACGCGAATGATGCAAACGATATAGCAGCGCGTCGTCGTGTACTTGCTGAATCATTTTATTTGTTGCGGATTGCTACGCTGCTTATGCATCCAATTGTTCCTTGGGGGACTGAACTCATTTGTGACAAGCTTATGTTTGATCCTAAACGTTTCTTTTCGTGGAAAGCCAATTTTGATGGTTTAGCTGAATTGTGTGAGGCAAGCGAGGTATGCGTAGGAGAGCATACCATCGCGGAACTTCCACCACGTTTTGATTTTTTTGAGCGAGCACCATGTGCGGTAGCCAAAGAAGCATCAATTTCATCATGAAGTGGATGTTCGTGCGCTATTCTGAGACATATGATAAGGGAACACGCGATGTATACGCATTATATAGGTAGTGTTGCCGACAGCTTATGAGGTAGGGCTGTCACAGGAACAATATATTAAGGAGGGTGTTATGGCTAGGGTGTACAACTTTTCGGCAGGACCGGCAGTTCTTCCCGAGGAGGTGCTTGTTGAGGCTGCTGCTGAGATGCTTGATTATCGAGGTTCAGGCATGTCAGTTATGGAAATGAGCCATCGTTCGAAGGTCTTTTGTCAGATTGCGGAAGAGACCGAAGCAGATTTACGCGAGCTTTTGGGCATCCCCGATACCTACCGAGTACTCTTTTTACAAGGTGGCGCAACCTTACAATTTGCTGGTGTTCCGATGAACCTTATGCTAAGTGGAAAAGCGGATTATATTGTATCTGGTTCATGGTCAAAAAAGGCCTACGAAGAAGCAAGTGCCCTAGGAAATCCTCGCTTGGTTGCCTCAAGCGAGGATGAAACCTTCTCCTATATTCCTGATGTGAGTTCTTTAAGCTTTAATCCTGACGCAGATTATGTCTATATTTGTGAGAATGAAACTATTTATGGCACGAAGTATCACACACTTCCTGAAACTGGCACTGTACCGCTTGTTTCCGATGTGTCATCGTGCTTCCTCTCTGAGCCGATGGATGTTGAGCGTTATGGACTTATCTATGGTGGTGCGCAGAAAAATATCGGTCCTGCTGGTGTAACCATTGTGATCGTGCGCAATGACCTTGTGCACGATGAATGGCTTCCCAATACGCCAACCTATATGCGCTATAAGGTACAGGCTGATGCCGATAGTATGCTGAATACTCCGCCATGCTATGGCATGTATATCTGTGGCAAGGTATTTAAGTGGATCAAGCGTCTTGGCGGCCTTGAGGCTATGAAGCAGCTCAATGAAGAGAAAGCAGCAGTGCTCTACAATTATCTTGATGCAACGGACTTTTATCGTGCAACCACGCGCAAGCAGGATCGTTCACTTATGAATGTTCCTTTCCTTATCAATACTGATGGGCTTGATGCAGCCTTTATTGCCGAGGCGAAAAAGCATGGCATTGAAAACATTAAAGGTCATCGCAGTGTGGGTGGTATGCGCGCAAGCATTTATAATGCAATGCCGAAGGCCGGTGTTGAAGCGCTCGTTGCCTTCATGAAAGATTTTGAGCGTGAAAATTCCTAAAGGACATGGCGAGGATGTGCTTGTAGGACGCAGGTACCCATAGATCCGAAACGAAGAGCCCGCAACATCAAAAAATGGTGCGGGCTCTTGTAATATCAGGTGGCTCCCCGGG
>CAZXOF010000102.1:0-3655 GCA_964642255.1 uncultured Eggerthellaceae bacterium
GGGTGGGTAATCGGACTCGAACCGACGACCTCCAGAGCCACAATCTGGCGTTCTAACCAACTGAACTACACCCACCAGGCGCAAGGACGAACTATACCGGTGACGTTCAAAAAATGCAAGACACTTATACTTGCACTTTATTTGGCATCATCAATTAAATCCTTCAGCTTTTTCAGATCAGCCATTTTCATAGTACCCATGCCACCCATACTTGGTAGGCTTGGCCGCTTTGTTGAGCGCTTAGCTTTTTTCTTACCCTTCTTACTCTTTCCTCCCCGCATTGCTGCTTCTTCAATATCGGGCATCATACGTTTGAGCTGCTTTTTTGTTTCATTAAACTTTTTGATAAGCTGATTAACATCGGTTATTGTCACGCCAGCACCCGCTGCAATGCGTGCACGACGCGACCCATTTAAGATTTCTGGTTTCGCCCGCTCTTGTTTTGTCATCGAGTTAATGATGTAGATCATGCGATCAAAAGCACTTTCATCAACCTGACCACTGCTTAAAGCCTTGTCACCACCCGGCAATGCCGAGACAAGCCTAGCAATACCCCCCATTTTGCGAATTTGTTTATTCATGTCGATAAAATCATCAAGTGTTATCTCGAAACGGCGCAGACGTTCAGCTCGCTCCTCCTCTATCTCCTCTTCTTGAACGCGCACAGCCGATTCAATTAAGCTCACCATGTCACCCATGCCAAGGATGCGTTTTGCCATGCGATCAGGGTGAAATTCATCAAGAGAGTCGGGTTTTTCTCCCGAGGAAATAAATTTAATGGGCTTGCCGGTAACCTCACGAATAGACAGCGCACCACCACCGCGCGCATCGCCGTCCATCTTTGACATGATCACGCCATCGAAATCAACTTTTTCTGCAAAGGCCGCTGCAACATTTACCACGTCTTGCCCGATCATCGCGTCAACCACCATCAGAATTTGATCGGGTTGTACCGCATCACGTATTGCGGCTGCCTCATTCATCATATCTTCATCAACATGCAGCCTGCCTGCCGTGTCGATAATCACAACATCACGCAAATTATCAATGGCATCACGCACACCTTCCTGCGCAATAGCAACCGGGTTTTTCCCGTCACCTCGATAGACGCGCGCTCCAATTTCGCCACCTAAAGTCTCAAGCTGATCAGCAGCGGCAGGACGATACACATCACAGGCAACAAGCAAAGGGTTATGCTTGTTCTGTATGAGACGATATGCAAGCTTTGCAGCAGCAGTTGTCTTACCAGAACCCTGAAGACCAACAAGCATGATTACGTTGGGAATACGACTGCTCAACACCAATTTGTCATCACTGCGTCCAAGCAGCTCAGTAAGCTCATCAAGTACAATTTTCACGACATTTTGTGCCGGCGTTAACGACTCAAGCACATCGGCGGCAAGACAGCGTTCTTTTGTACGAGCAATAAATCCCTTAACCACTTTAAAATTGACGTCAGCCTCAAGTAATGCAAGACGAATTTCACGCATTGCGTCGTTAATGTCATTTTCGGTCAGGCGACCCTTGCCGCGCAGTCCCGAAAAAACTTCCTGAAGACGCGAGGAAAGGCTTTCAAACATACCAATCTCCTTTGCAAATTCACGCTTGTCAATAAATGTGCTGATAAGGGTAAAATTATACGCTATGCGCACCCTGCGTTTCGTCTGGGTTAGCTGCCTTGTTGCGACCATGACATGAAACGACGTATACATATATGATTGCTCGTTCATCGCGCAGCATAATCAGACTTTATCACGTAGCTCCCTTCTGTATCCATTCTCTCACCGGTAGGCTTAATTTGGGTTGCTTGATTGCGTTCCTGCTGCTTGAAAAGGACTATAATGGCTCATCGGCTCTTTGTGGCCGAGCTTTCATCAATTGAGTGCGTATCAAGGAGGCGAATATGAAGGTCGGATGCGTCAAAGAGATTAAGCATAAGGAGTATCGTGTAGGGCTTACTCCCAACAATGTATGTTCCTATGCTGCCGCTGGTCACACCGTTCTTATCGAGACAGGCGCTGGTGAAGGATCAGGCTTCTCTGACGATGATTACAAAGCCGCCGGAGCCCGCATCATTTCTGCTGCTGCAGATGTATGGGCAGAATCCGACATGATTGTGAAAGTCAAAGAGCCTCTTGCCGATGAATATGGCTTCTTCCGCGAGGGTCTGATTGTCTACACCTATCTGCACCTTGCCGCCGATCGGCCACTCACTGACGCACTGGTAAAATCCGGCGTGAAAGGCGTGGCCTACGAAACACTTGAAGAAAACGGTGTACTTCCACTGCTTACTCCAATGAGTCAGGTTGCAGGCCGTTTAAGCGTACAAGAAGGCGCAAAATGCCTCGAGAAACATGCGGGCGGTAGAGGCGTATTGCTCGCCGGTGTACCCGGTACTCCAAAGGCAAAGGTTGCAATCCTTGGTGGAGGCGTCGTCGGTACAAGCGCCTGCAGAATTGCCGTTGGCATGGGTGCCGATGTGAGCATCCTTGATGTCAATCTAGAGCGCCTTAACTATCTTGATGATATTTTCGGCGCACGCATTCAAACGCTGTATAGCACTCCCGCAACTATTACACAGGCTATTGCCGAGGCAGATTTGGTTGTTGGTGGCGTATTGATCACCGGCAAGGCAGCGCCAAAGCTGATCACACGCGAGCACTTGAGCAGCATGCGTCCAGGCAGCGTTATTGTAGACGTTGCTGTAGATCAAGGCGGTTGCTGCGAAACAACCAAGCTAACCTATCATGATAATCCGACCTATGAGGTCGATGGTGTGGTGCATTACTGTGTTGGTAATATGCCTGGTGCTGTACCCTACACCTCAACAATTGCTTTGACAAATGCAACGTTGTCGTATGGCTTGACCATTGCAAATGAAGGTCTTGAGGGCGCCTGCGCCACACGTCCATCTCTTGTATCGGCCATCAATACGTATGGTGGTGCCTTAACCTGCAAAAACGTTGCTGATAGTTTTGGTCTTGCATGGAGTGATCCGGCAGAACTACTCTAAGAAAACTCTGCATCTACAAGACTTTCAGATAGCAATGTTATACAAAGGGTGGCTTTAAGCCGCCCTTTGTGCGTCTGGTACTAACATCAATCAACCTGTGTCAATCAACCTGTGTCAAGTATCACAGCAGCTACAGATGAAGAGGGAAACGAAGTTGATGTTTCAAGTGACATCACGTTTTATGTGGATGGAAGTGCACACTACGTTGTACCTACGCAGGTTACAGACCTAAATAATGAAGTGACCGATGAGTTCGATGGCTCTTACACCTTTGTCTACTATCAGTTGAATGGGGACGGCGAGTGGGAGCAGGTTACAACACTTACACCAGGCGATACGCTGACGAATGAGATCACCGAAGCTGGAACCTATGCTGTTGCTGTTGAGTATAGCAACGAGGAGACAGAAAAGCTTACCTTTGAGCTTGTTAAGTGTCTACTGACACTACCTACACCTTTGTCTACTATGAGTGGGTGGACGACGCATGGGAGCAGGTTACAACACTTACACCGGGTGATACGCTGACGGATGGGATCACCACTGCTGGAACCTATGCCGTTGCTGTTAAGAATAGCGATGGCGAGGAGACAGAAAAGCTTACCTTTGAGCTTGCTGATCCTACACAAGTGAACTCTGAGGATG
>CAZXOF010000103.1:0-3641 GCA_964642255.1 uncultured Eggerthellaceae bacterium
GCCTCTTTAAGGCTCACATCGCTATCAATAATTGCAGCAACTTCTGCGGTTGCAACCAGCTCTGACACGATGGCTCGATTCACGTTTTCTTGGATACGTGTGAGCGCTTCTTCAGTAGGCTCTTGTGCTTTTTGAGTAAAGTACTCTTCTATAAAAGGCTTTGTGTAGTCCTTGCCTAAACGATACCCTCGCGCTCGCCAACGCTGCGGGTTCTGATTAAGAGAAAACACCCACTCATTGTCTTTTTCGTATACGCCGACACCAAGACAGGAAAGCTCGTCTCTAAATTGTTCACTGCTTCTACTTGTCCGTCTTGCAACATCTATCCGATCACACAGATCAGCTTTCCAAGAGTATTTATGTTCTCGCTCAAGTTCGCGCTCCTTTTTGGTGTAGTAGCGACGCTGGTTTATATATACGCCACGCTTGCCACGCTCAAGGTAGTAAAGACCATAAGAGCGCGCTATTTCTTGCACAGAATCAAAGAGATCTTCTTTATAGGTCTTATCGTCAATCTGGAGGCGCCGCCCGTTTTCAAGATTGGTATTGTTCACAACAATATGGGCATGAGGAATATGCTGCTCATTATCATCGTGATAAACAATGGCTACCTCATAGCTTCCAAGCTTGCCAGAGCCATACGCACTACCAAACCACTCTTGAACCCAATCCATCGTAAGGCTTCGCAGAGTGTCTATATCAACACCATCACGTTTATCGGGACTAATAACAAAGTGCCAAAACATGACACCTTCACGTGAGCCCCAACCGCCATCGTTTTTGTATATCTTTCTGGTTTCATCCATACAAAGCGCCCAGTTGCGCCGCTCACGCTCACCGTCAAGATTGATAAAGTCATGGGCGATCGCTCTGCTGGTGCCGTCTTCATTGACTTCAAGATAGCTTTGGCAAAAGACAGTTGAGACATTCTTGCCCGACCTAGAATGTGTCTTTGTGCTACTAAAGAAAGGCATCAAGATTGTCCTTCATTAGTCTCACTCGACGTGTAAGGGTTAGAGTCCTTCTGCACCTTAATCGGATGATCAACTTTGACGCTGTCACACTTTAAGAGATAGTGAATCTTTTCTTTAAGCTCCTCTTTAAGATCGGAAACATCTTTAATGTGTTGGGTTGCCTCAGACACCAAATCATAGGTGTCTTGTTGCGAGAGAAAGTGTTTTGCGGCAACGGTGTTAAGTGCTTTTAGCGCGTAGTCGAGATGATAGCCCCAACGCCTCAGTTCCATCTGTATTTTGCCTAGCGTCTTGATGTCTAAAACCAAAATCGCCGATTTATTTTCTTCAAAAGGCTGTTGTGCAATTTGAACAGGAAGTGTCAAAAGCAGCCGAACATATGACGATATGTTCATGCCAACCGCATCAGCATCTCTTTTTAATTTCTCTTTTTCTTCAGGAGTTAAGCGCACTGGAAGAATATAGGTACGCGCTATTTTTTCTGACATAAAAAACGGCTCCTCTTCTTCAGCCCTTGCAACAGAACAGCGCTCGATTGTGGAAGCAAACGTTGTTCTTAAAAACACATCTGGCAGCAGTGCCAGATGTCACTTGGTCCGGCAGTAGTGCCGGGCAAAATTATACCGCAGCAGTGCGGAGGGGCATCTATTCGGAAGCGAATGGATGCCTTCGTTTCGCGTCTGAGCGAAACCAAGCGCCATCACCTGTGATGGCGTGTAAAGTGTGCTACATTTTTCAAGAATTGAAAATGTATTACACTTTACGTATCTTGTCCTCACAACCTTCCCTGCGGGAAAGTTGTGAGGGAAGCCGCCCTCCCCTACCGGGGAGGGCTCGCCGCAGGCAGCCTCGCGGCTGCGCTTAGGCGTTTTCGATTCCCAAAAGTCTCAAGAAAAAGCCTATAGTGAAGTGCAAAAGGTTGCTTGCAAATGAGTGTCGCGCTTGCTGTTTGAAGCGCTCGCCTGAATGGGTCTGTCTTGTCGATTTTTAGAGCGCAGTTTTAAGGGTGCTTCTACACCACTTAAAACCACAGGCATGCTCTACCCTACAAGATGCGCAGGCTTTTAGTGAGAACCTTCGTTTTTACTTTGGATGGTCGGAAACGCCTTTAAGACGGCGTTTATTTTTGAGTTCTTGTGCACAGAGTCCGAAAGCACCTTGCCACTTGCAAGCTTCTTTGGACGACCGGAAACGCCGCTTATGAGGCGGCGTTTTTAAGTGGTGTTTAGTTTGTTTTTGGTATGAACTCTATTTTGAGATTCATTCCCAAACCGTCAGCAAGCTTTTATAAGAGCTTGATGCTTGGATTTCGAGTGCCGTTTTCTATTTTGCTGATTTCGCTTTGCGCTATCCCTGTTCTCTTAGCAATCTCTTTTTGGGTCAACCCTTTTTCTTGTCTTACATCAACAAGCACTCTCATAAGTTCACGTTCAGGCTGCAAGCGCTCCCACTCTTCCCTAAATTCAAGGTCTTGCATTTGCTCGCCTATATATTCTTTAAGCGTTGTCATGCAAACCACTCCTTTTTATATAGTCGTCTCTATAGCGCTTTGCTAACTTGATTTCTTTACGGGATGCTTTTTGGGTTTTTTGACAAATCCGTTGGTTATTACTATTTTTCCTCCCACGGTTTGATTACCAGTCAGAATGACACTGCTCCAAAACCAGCCCAGGAATCAAACAAAGCACTATCAGCTAATGCGGCTATACATACGGCAGCAGATAAAAAAGAAAATCTAGTATTAGAAAGCTCTGAGCAGAAAAAGAGCCGCTTACGGCGGCTCATGGATACTTGGAGAGGGTAGTGCCACAAAGCATTATGATAAAATTAGTTATTAACATATGTTAATATATTTGGAAAGGACCGTTGTGGAGCGCGTAGTTGTCTTAGATAGGGTTACTGAACGCCACCCAGATGTGTCCAAAGAAGATGCGATTGCTGCATGGAGTCATTGCATTGCAAGCACGCCAGCGTTTGATATAGACCCAGACCGCTACATAGCAATCGGGATAGATGGAAAAGGCAGACAGATTGAGCTGATAGCGGTAAGGAAGGATGGAGGGCTATGGCTCATCATCCATGCACAGTATCCACCGCAACATGACATCAAGAAAAGGCTTGGACTTGAAAGGAGGAAATCATGAACGATAAAGAGTTGTGCGAGACGTTTGGAATCTCACTTGAATACGTTGAACAAGAGGTCGATAAAGTCGAGAGCGGAGACTATTCGAGTTGGGACTTCTCTCGTGTGATGATGGGAAGCCCCATGGACAACGAGAAGCTTGAAATGATTTCCGCACCTGTCGGCGAGTCAAGAATCAAAGCAATAAAGCGAATTACCGAGGAAACAGGAATCACAAGGTCTGAGTTCGTGCGCCGTGCAATTGACCACGAACTTCTATCTATGTCTTGAGAGATATTATGACTAACGAACAAGGCACACAAGAAATAGACGTTATGTCTGAGAATACTGACAACATATACATGTTCCTGTGGAGCTACTAAGAGCGCATAAGCAACTACAGCCCGTTTGATTACACGTGAACTAACAACCTCGAAGGCTTGAGTGCCTTCGAGGTTTCTTTTGGGCGGCATAATGGCTCACACTGAGATAGCGTTTCGCATTCCTCTTTGGCTATCCCATCAAGGATGTGAGCATCTAATGGG
>CAZXOF010000104.1:0-3604 GCA_964642255.1 uncultured Eggerthellaceae bacterium
ATGAATGTATATCGCAACGTCGACAGAGAGCGCTTTCCATTTGACTTTCTCGTATTCCACTCGGAGAGGGAATTTTATGAAGGTGAGATAGAGTCTTTGGGAGGACATGTGTATCACGTCCCTATTATGGAAGGAGCTAACTTTCTTCGTAGGCGCTCTATGCTTGGCACTTTTTTCGCAGAGCATGGCAATTACGATGTGGTTCACTGTCATATGGCAGCATTAGGCGGAGATTGCCTTGCTGCTGCAGAGCGTTCTGGCATACCTGTTCGTTTGTCTCACTCCCACGTTGCTGACTTTGAACACAATCCACGAGGATATCTGAAGCGAAAGTTCGAAAGAAACTTTGGCGATTGCGCGACGACTCGTCTTGCTTGCTCGATGTGGGCTGGTCGCTACATGTATGGAGATGATTCGTTCGTTATTGTCAATAACGGCATCGACACAGAGCGATTTGCCTTTGACTCTAAACGTCGGCAGATGTTCAGGGAATTGATTAGTGCTGATGAAGACGAGCTTTTACTCGGGCATGTTGGGCGTTTTGAAATCATGAAGAATCACAGATTTCTCGTAGATGTCTTTACGGAAATGATCCATGAAGGCTTTTCGGGTCGTCTTATTTTGGTGGGCGATGGATCACTAAGGGGGGAAGTTGAGAAGCGCGTACGTGCTGCAGGTATAGGAAACCGTGTTGTGTTCCTTGGCGTTATCGATGATATGTCCTCATTCTATTCTGGAATAGACGCTTTTATTATGCCTTCTTTATCTGAGGGCCTCCCTTTTTCTGTTATTGAAGCGCAATGTTCCGGACTTCCGTGCGTTCTTTCGGAGGCTATTTCACACGAATGCAAGATATCTGACGATGTTTCATTTCTCTCTTTGGGTATGGAACTGCGGCAGTGGGCTGAATCAGTAACGACGACTTTTTCTACATGTCACCTCAAATCGCGCTACGAAGGGGTTTCCATCGTTCAGGCAGCGGGCTACGACATCACAGATACTGTTGCCCTTCTCCAAAGAATTTATGGAGGGGAGAGATGAAGGAAATTGCCACTTCGCCTGATAGTATGCATAAAAAGCAGCATCATTTGGCGCTTCTAGGTTCCGAAATCCTAAATACCCGCCTTTCCGATTTTGCGATCCTAATTATGGTTGGAATACTTGTTGTTGCGCCTATGCTGGAAAACGCTGGCTTTGCAGCTTTTTCCTATGCCGACGAGTCAGTGACATTGATCGTGGTTACATGCGGTGCATTGTTCTCTAAGGTAGCTTTGGGATTCAAGGAAAGAGCGGGCGTATTCTGTATCTTCGGCGTTGTTGTCTTAGGGTTGCTCGGTAATGTTCTGTACGGATATCAAGATAGCGTTTTCGCCATTGCCGTGGATGCCTTTACCTGCCTAAAAATGTTTGCAGTCTATTTCGCTGCGAAGCGCTTGTTTGTAAATCGTTCGGAGTTGATCGGTTTGCTTTCGGTGCTTGGAAAATGCTTCGTGTCACTTGTTCTTGTTGGCTTTTATGTTCATATGTCGGGCATCTTGCTGATGGGTGGAGATCGCTATTGGATGGGCGTGCCGAGTTATCAGTTTCTCTACGGTCACCCAACGGAGCTCGCTGCATATGTGGTCGGCTTTTCGGCAATTTTTCTAATTCAGAAGAAAAATGCTCCGTGGGTTTTCCTCTGCGCGGTACTACTTGTATCAACACAGCGGTCCAAGGCCATTGCAATGGCGTCTGTAATTTTCGCGTTCATGTTGTACAACTGCACAAAGCGGAGAAACCTGAGACCATCGATGGTAACCATCTTTTTTATAGTTTTCGCTGTCATGGTATTAGGCCTGGAACAGTTTGAATTCTATTACGGTGATGATACCTCAGCACGTACGTTGCTTACGCAGTATGGATTCGAAATTGCAACCGATTTATTTCCTCTTGGTTCGGGCTTTGCCACCTATGGGACATATATGTCTGGTATCTATTATTCTTCTTTGTATTACGAGGTTGGATTATCGACTATTTGGGGACTTATGCCGGGTCAAACGGTGTTTGTATCTGACTGCTTCTGGCCAGCAGTTGTAGCTCAGTTCGGAATATTGGGACTGTTTATGATAACGGGGGTCATAGCCCTAATGTTCTCTTCGCTCAATTCCTCAGCGAAGACAAGGGGGATTGCGTTTGCTGCGAGGATGTGTTTGCCCTGCTATCTTCTGATAGCAAGTACGTCAGACGCTTCATTCTTTAACTTTTACGGGGTATTTTTTGCGGTGCTCATGGCCTCCATGACTTCTGTCCCAAGAGAAGCCTCTGAATGTCGCGCGGGGAAGGCATCATGTCCTTCGGAGCATGCAATACCTCTGAGAGCATCGAATAACAATTAACGAAGAAGAAAAAGGTGGCTGATACAGTGAAACCTATCCTTGGTGATCCTCATCCAGACCAAATTGTATATTTCAGCCCCGGGAGTTCTACCTCTAATATCGGTGATGAAATCATCGCTGACAGTTCTAAGCGGGCTCTTGCTGGATTGTTCCCCAATTCTTTCCCTATTACGATATCAACCCATCAAAAAATGGGGTGGCGATTTAGGCGTTTTATATATGATAGTCAGTATTATTTCGTACTTGGTTCCAATTTATTGAAGAACAGCATGCTCCTTAAAGGACGCCAATGGAATATTTCATTGGCGGACAGATTACAAGTGTCAAACGTTATTATGGTCGGTTGCGGCTGGCACGCATATGAAGGAAGAACGGGTCTGTATACACGAACCCTCTACCGATCGATCCTTTCGAGAGATATTCTCCATTCAGTTCGTGATGAGTACACCAAAAAGAAGTTGTCCGATATCGGAATACGAAACGTCCTAAACACAGGGTGCGCTACGATGTGGGGCCTGACTGAAGATTTCTGTAAAACGATCCCGACGTCAAGAGCCGACCATGTTGTTGTCACTCTTACCGACTACCATCAAGACCCACAGCATGACGAGCAGATGCTTGCCACGCTATTGCGCAGGTACGAAAAAGTAGCCCTGTGGCTTCAGGGAAGCGGAGATAGAAGATATGCCTTTTCGTTACCCTCCTTTGCTCGCTGCACGATTATCCCTCCCACGCTTGAGGCTTTTGATGCCGCTCTTGAAGACGAAAATGTCGACTATGTTGGAACTCGTTTGCATGGAGGCATCCGGGCTCTTCAACACGGGCGACGGACACTGATTGTTGCTATAGACAATCGTGCGAGGGAAAAACATCGCGATTTCAATATCCCTACATTGGAGCGCGACGACATGGATCTTCTCGATAGTTGGATTCTCGGGAGCCATCCAACCGAAATCAGAATTCCCGTGGGTGAAATAGAAAGATTCCTTAGTCAGTTCAGATCTTAATTTCGGAGTTTCGGAACCTGCTGTTAATTCATTTTTATGTAGTGCGATAGGTGAGGTATATGTCTGAACGAGTCATCTCAATCGGCAAACCAGTATTTAGCAATGGCAAGTGTACAGTCGCTTTGGAGCTGCCGTCGGAACTAAGCGCTTATTTTCGAGAGTCTAGCTTTTGGTTTGAATGTCCTGATGCTGGAGAGGTGCCCGATTCTATTGCCGTTGTTC
>CAZXOF010000105.1:0-3522 GCA_964642255.1 uncultured Eggerthellaceae bacterium
CCTCTGTCCGGGGCTTTCGTCGAAATAATTGCGTTATTGAACTGTCAAACTACGGTTACATACTTAAAAAATGATGGAAGTCTCTACATTAAGAGCTTTGCGCTTTGATACACTACAACATAGTGCAATGTGCTTATATGTATGCATCTTGGCTATTCAAAGTCATCCGTATTTGTTATCTGCGAGCGTGCTGCGCTCAGTAATTCACGAGCATGCATGAGCGATGCTTCAGTTGTACTTCCTGAAAGCATGCGTGCAATTTCAGCAACACGTGCTTCACCTCCTACTTCCTGAAGCAGAGTTTCTGGCATCTCACCCTCGGTTTTTGTAACAACATAGTGCACATCAGCCTGCACAGCCACTTGCGCTAAGTGTGTAACCACGATGACCTGGTGAGTGCGCGCAAGATCAGCAAGCACTAAGGCAAGAGAGCGCGCGACTGCACCACCAACTCCCGCATCTACCTCATCAAAAATAAGCGTATCTACGCAATCGGCGTGTCCTAATACCACCTTGATCGCAAGCATTACACGGCTTATCTCGCCACCCGACGCAATCCGAATAAAGGGACGCGGCTGCATCGAAGCAGCTGATTTGAAGAGAAACTCAACTGATGACGGGCTATCTTTTGTCCAACGCCTGCGCTCAAGACGGGTAATCGAATAAGACAGCTGCGCTCCACCCATCTCAAGACGGTCCAGCTGCTGAGCAACAGCAGTGGCAAAACGCGGCGCAGCCTCAGCTCGTGCGGCATCAAAGACATCTGCCGCATGTATAAGAGCTGCTTCAGCGATATCACAGGCACGTTGAGCTTGTGCTTTACGTTCTGTGGCATCGTCGACGCAAGACACCAACTCTGCCGCCTTAAGCCGAGCCGCAAATACATCTTCCATGCGCGGCCCAAACACACGAAGCAAGCCTTGGAGCGCATTCATACGCTCTTGCATCTGAACAAGATTATCGGCATCAAAATCAACACCGTCGCGATACAAACGCACATCATGCGCAACGTCTTCTACCACATAACTTGCTTCACGAACTAAACGTGCAAACTTACCAAGCGCGCTATCATAGCTCACTGCTGAATCAAGTAGCGCACTCGCTTTTCCAAGCATATCAAGAGCTCCTGCATCTCCTGATAAGGTCTCGTAAGTCTCAGTAGTAACACGCGCCAAGGTTTCAGCATGCTCAGCTCGTGTAAGCGTTGCTGCTAAGTGTGCGTATTCATCTTCTTGAGGCGAAACCTCATCAATGCGCTGCAGTGTAAAACGTGCATCGGCAAGGCGCTCCTCTGACTCTTGTACCGCTGCATGCACTTTATCAAGTGCCTCTTGTGCAGCCTGCGCTTCAAGAAAAGCCGCAGTATAAGCTTCTTTTGCCTCAGTAATTGTTTCTTTTGCCCAAGTATCAAGTATGCTCGCATGAGAGGCTGGACACATCAGCTGTTGATGTTCGTGTTGTCCGCATAAATCAATTGATGGAGCTATCGCATGCGCTAACTCACCAACACTTGCCATAGTCCCATTAAGTGTTACGCGCGAACGCCCATCTGTTGTTACACGTCGTAGAGCCACCAACTCACCTGTATCAGGGTTACAATCTTTTTCAAGAGTTTCTTGTTGCTCTTGAGCTGTATACTCATCGACTCTTTCAACGTCTTTGGAACTAAAGAAGCGCCCCGATACCATCAAAGCAGCTTCGCCATCACGTACTAAACTCTTATCAGCACGCTCACCCATAAGAAGCTTACATGCCGACAACAACGCCGTCTTACCTGCCCCAGTTTCCCCTGTGAGTACAGTTAATCCGGCGCACGGCACAAGAGATGCTTTACGAATTAAGGCTAAATTTTCAACGCAGATTTCATCAATCATTGTTTGCCTCGTCATTTATGAACGCACGTTACTGCTGCAAGGACTTTGCGAGCCGCAGAAACACCCGCCAATAGACCGGATGCCCATGCCCAGTGCAAGTTATATCCTCCACATGGTGCGTCAACATCAACTGCTTCACCCGCAACAAAAAGACCTGGTATTTCCTGCACACCCATTGTATGGGGATCAAGGGCTGCGACATCTACCCCACCCCGATGCACCTGGCACTGACGAGCATCACCAATGCCTTCTACAACAAGCTCAAACGATTGTACTGTGCGTGCAAGGCGCACCAGCCCTTCATCGTTTGGTACAGAATCACAGTCAAGACCACATTTGTTACAGACCGCCTCTGCAACACGGGGTAGCATCACGCCACGCAAAAGATCACCGTAGGTAGTCGCAAAACCATACGAGCCAAGATCGCGATACCGCTTCTTTAGAAATCCTTCGGCGCCCTCAACAGATACGCCAGCAAGCAAATCAAGAGCCACAATATCACCCGGATGTGCCAGACGCGATATGTTGTATACCGCAATGCCCGAAATACCATAACTGCGAAACAGCACTTCACCAAGCTCGCGAGCTACAACAGTCGTTTTATATGAACCTAAGTGCGACTGCGTCACCCGATTGAAGCCACCCGCACCCGCTGCTTGAACAAGTGGTCTGCGCAATTCAATAGCGCATTGCACACGAATATTATCAAGAGCGCGAATATCTTTTGTTTTGGTGCGCAGTGGTCCAAGTACAGGAGAAAAAGCTCTAACTGGCACCTTGACGGGAATAAGTTCTGTCCCTGTACGCCCGCCTAGAGCGAGTATAACCGCATGAGCTCGCTCGAAACTACCATCTTGTCTGCGCAGAGTAAAGTGCCCGCTTGCTGAGTGCGGTGGATCAAGTGCAACAATGTGCGCATTACATAGCTCGCGTACACCCACGCTGTGCGCAGCAGCACGCAACACATCAAGAACCGTTGAGGCTTTATTAGTTACGGGAAGGAGACGACCCTGCGTTGTCTCTCGCCACAGTAATCCGCAATTTGAAAAGAAGCGCAACACCGCATTGGGGCAATTGTGGATCGTATCGCCCCCTGTATCAATAGCTACACCAATACCCGAATTAGTTTTTATTGCCCCTGGTGTGTCAAGTACTAAGTTCGTGCCATCTTCAAGTGCTTCAAGGGCAGTAAGCACATCAGCAACAAAAGCACTATGACGATACACGCTCGTATCGATGACTGCGTTTGAAAAATTGCAGCGCCCATTTCCCGTTGCAAGAATAGAGCGACCAACACGCTCATCTGCCTCAAATAGAGCTACATCGCAAGCACATGAGGTAGGTATCGTATTATTTATGTGTTGACGCATAATGCGCGCTGCAACAATGGCTGCAGCTAATCCCGCCGCACCACCACCTACAATTGCAACCGAATAGACTTGCTTTTCCACTACCCTCCCCATCTTGTGCAGTCTTACAACCGTGTTGCCATTATAGTCTGCACACAGAATTCAAGAACGAACATCGCCTGATTCTTAGATCAAAGCACACGGTGCTACTGAGTGGGAATAGTAGCTGATACATTTTCGTATTATTTTGTGACCCATCATACCATCTGAGTATTACCTGCTCAGATGGTATTTTTTAT
>CAZXOF010000106.1:0-3518 GCA_964642255.1 uncultured Eggerthellaceae bacterium
CCAGCGACCTCACGCTTATCAGGCGTGCGCTCTAACCAACTGAGCTACGGGCCCGTATCAAAAAGTGCCAAGTTACCTTATATCAGCACGTCGTTAAGGTCAAGCAAAATTTACCGACCTTTTCCAAATTTGCCTATACCGCCGCTGAATCCATCATTGTGCCAGCGAATATCAAAGCTCTCGAAATCCTTTGGATCAACATTCTCAAGAAAGGCCCTGAAGCTGTCAATTTCTTCCTCGGGGTTTGTCTGATTGCGAACAATATAAGGAAATGAAGCTTTTTCTAAAACGCGCTCACTAATGTAAATAGGTGCCTGCTGTCTGATGGCAAGCGCAAGAGAATCTGAGGGGCGAGCATCAAGGTTGATTAAATGAGTATGGTGTCGAAGGTAGAGGCGAGAAAAAAATGTTGATTTTCGCACGTCGTTGATAATGACATGATCAATGCAAGCATCAAGGTTGGTAATGGCGTCAAGAAAGAGAGAGTGCGTCATAGGGCGACTAAGCGTTGCCTGTTCCAGAGCAATACTGAGCTGTGTCGCTTCATTTGATCCGATCCAAATAGGCACAATGCGAAAGATATTGTTTGCCAAGCTCCTTTCAAGTGGTTTTAAAACCACAATTGAAGAAGCATTCGATCCGGAAACGATAAGAGTGTGAATGTGAACTTGTATCATGGAGCCTCCTTCCAGAAGGCTTGGAAAGCAAAAACGCTGCTCTCACGAATATTTTTCTAGTGCTCCTATTCTACTGTAGTACAAAGCTTCGTTGTATGCGGTAACGCTACATTATGTATACCGCCGAAGCCGTTCGTAAAATCTTTCGCAAAGACCAGAGTTAGTGTTGGTTTGCCTGTCTAGCGTTTCGCGGCTTTCTTGCGGTCGGTTGTCGAAAGGATGCGTTTGCGAAGACGAACACGTTGCGGCGTTACCTCAACAAGTTCATCGTCTTCAATATACTCAAGTGCTCCTTCCAAAGTAAAAGTAACCGGAGGTGTAAGCTGTATAGCTTTATCAGCGGAGGAAGCACGCTGATTCCCTAAGTTTTTCGTCTTGGCAACATTGACTATCAAATCGCCTTCTTTTGCGGATGCTCCAACAATCATGCCTTCGTAACAATCATCACCTGGCTTAATAAACAATCTGCCGCGCTCTTGTAGAGTGTCAAGTGCATAGGCAACTGCTTTGTCGGTACTCATGGCAATCATAGAGCCATTTTTGCGCCCTGCCATTTCTCCTGAAAAGGGGCCATATTCGCGGAAGCGATGAAAGAATACCGCTTCTCCGTGTGTAGCGTTAAGCAGTCTAGTTTTAAGTCCCATGGTGCCACGTGAGGGAATCCGGAACACAAGATGGGTAATACTTTCATCGGAGGCCATATCCTCCATGATGCCTCCAGCAGAACCCATAACTTCAATTGCCTTGCTGGCGTAATCATTAGGAACATCAACAGTTGCTTCTTCAATAGGTTCAAGACGTGCGCCAGACTCGTCAAACTTGTATACCACTTGAGGGCGCCCAACTTGAAACTCGAAACCTTCGCGACGCATTGTTTCCATTAGTACGGATAGGTGAAGCACACCTCGTCCGGCAACTTCGATACCGCTTTTGTCGTCAAGTTCAGTAATACGCATGGAAATATTGCTTTCCTTTTCGCGCATGAGGCGCTCTTTCAGCTGACGACCGCCAACAATGTCTCCCTCACGTCCGACAAGTGGACTGGTTGATGCTTCAAAAACAATCGACATAGTAGGCTCTTCAACGGCGATGGGTGGTAGGGATGTTGGGTGTTCGGGGTCGGTGACAACATCACCAATATCAGCATCTTCTATACCAATAACAGCAATGATGTCGCCAGCATAAGCTTTGGGAACTTCGATTTTGCCTAACTTATCAAAGGTATATATCTTACGAATATGTGCATGGCGTTCTTCTCCTGAAGGACGAACTACAAGTACGCGATCTTTTTCATGAAGAGAGCCGCTATGCAGGCGTCCAACCCCAATGCGCCCCTCATAACTTGAGTGATCCACGGTGCATACCTGCATGGCTAAAGGAGCATTAGGATCAACATCAGGTGCAGGAATCTGTTCAAGAATAGTATCAAGCAAAGGGAGCATAGTTGTGGTGGTATCGGCAGGATCAAAGCGAGCATAGCCATTGGTGGCCGAGGTATATACCGTTGTAAAATCGAGCTGATCATCGGATGCACCAAGTTCAACCATAAGGTCGAACACCTTATCAACAGCCACTTCGGGAGCAGCATGGGGGCGATCAATCTTGTTGACAACCACAACAATACGTAGTCCCGCTGCAAGTGCGTGTGAAAGCACGAATCGTGTTTGGGGTTTTGGCCCTTCATAAGCGTCAACAATAAGTAAGGCGCCATCTGCCATATTGAGAACGCGCTCGACTTCGCCACCAAAATCGGCATGGCCAGGGGTGTCAATGATATTGATCTTGGTGTCTTTATAGGTGATGGAGATATTTTTTGACAGGATAGTAATACCACGTTCGCGTTCTTGGTCGTTGCTGTCGAGCACACGCTCTTCAACATGTTGGTTTTCGCGAAATGCGCCCGCAGTGTGTAAGAGGCGGTCTACCAGCGTTGTTTTTCCGTGATCAACGTGAGCAATAATGGCGACATTTCGAACGTGGTCTTGTTTCACATGCAATCCTTATCTCTTATTCGATGTTTGTAATGGCGATAGTTTAGTCATTGTTGAGCATTGCTTGTAGCTTTAGTTTTTCGCGCGCAAGCTCATCAAGATGTTCGTCAATGGTTGTAATAGTGCGCTGTGCCGTCAGTGCCTGGGTAATACCCCAAACAACAATCGCTACCCCTATGGCGGTGATAAAGCCAAATAAGCCGACAGGCCGGCGTCCACATATACATGCTGCGATCATGCCAAGAGCTATCATGGCGCCAGCATTTCGTCGTTCATCAAAAACAAGGTCTCGCTGGCTTATGAGTTGTACTCGTGCTGCCGCAATACCAGCAAGCTGTGCTTCAAGGTCTTCTGCTGTTGATCGCGAGTGATGGTGTGACGAGGTTTGTTGCGTGTATTTTTGTCCGGTCTTGGGATGCGCACGCCCTCCTTTGTTCAATATTAGAAATTCGTAGGCTTCTTGAAGGTTTTTGAACTGTTCGGTTGCGCGTTCTTCAAGTTTTTTGTTGCCAGCAAAGCGGTCGGGATGCAAGATCTGTGCCATTTCTCGGTATGCGATCTTGATGTCTGCCTCGCTGGCATCATCATCAAGCCCAAGAATGTGTAGTGCTTCCCTTCGATTCATAACATCCCTTTTAATGATGTAGACATGATGGCAGACAACAAGGGGTGATCTAAACTCATTCCAGCCCGTTTGTGCAGGCACGCATCATATCACGGACAATAGCATGTACGTTCATTGGGTTAAATCTTGGCTCCATGGTGGTGTTGTAGTGCAACTATGATACAACCAGCTCAGTCGCATAGGGTAGGGATGTCACATACATTGGCTCACACAAATATTTTATTT
>CAZXOF010000107.1:0-3465 GCA_964642255.1 uncultured Eggerthellaceae bacterium
CGGTATAGTGGCTTTTCAATTGTGTTACCAGATCCTCTATCTTTGCTGTTGATATGGGGTCAAGTGCACTGGTTGCCTCGTCCATAAGTAGCACTTCAGGACGCACAGCAAGAGCACGGGCAATGCAAAGGCGCTGCTGTTGACCACCCGAGAGCCCCAGTGCGTTTTTCTTCAGACGATCTTTTAGCTCATCCCAAATGGCAGCATCGCGTAAGGATTGTTCCACAATGTCATCAAGCTCGCTGCGCTTTTTGATACCGTGAGTACGTGGCCCAAACGCTACATTGTCATAAATATTCATAGGAAACGGATTAGGTTGCTGAAACACCATACCAACTCGACGACGCAATGTATTGATACTCACATCACGATAAGCGTCATGCTTATCTAAAAGCACCGTACCTTCAACACGACATCCTTCCACTAAGTCATTCATACGGTTAAGCGTTTTAAGCAAGCTTGATTTACCACAGCCCGACGGACCAATGAGCGCGGTAACTTGCTTTTCAGGAAACGTTAAGTTGATATCTTTTAGTGCATGAAAGTTTTTGTAGTGTAAATCTAAGTTACATACTGTCATTTTTGCAGATGCTGTTTGTTCACTTGTAGCTTCTTTATCTTGATTAGAAAGCGCTTCCTGCGACAGATGAGACATCTTGTGGGCGAACTGTACCTGTGGTGTAGATATCTGCACTGTTGTCTTGCAAACCGGTGTCCATGAGTAAGATCGGGGTTCTTGCGGTAAAAAAACTTGGACTGCTTCGCTGTTTGTATGTATTCGATGCTTCGCTACCTTACCTACACATGCCTTGCGAGCTTCACCACGCTTCTCAAGCATTGTATTAACCATTGCTCCCTCCTGTATTCATCTTCTTTGCAGCAAGGGTAGCTAGCATATTCAACACAACCACCACAGCAAGCAGCACCACCGCCACCGCAAAGGTTTCGTTTGTGTGTAAACCCTCGCTTGAAAGCACATACATATGCACCGCTAGCGTTCGCGCCGAAGAAAACACGCCCTCGGCAACCTGAGCAACAGTTCCCGCTGTATACATAAGGGCAGCTACTTCGCCCACACAACGCCCAAGTGCTAGTACAACACCGCCTGCAATACCGGGAATAGCTGAGGGCAGCACACAGCAAAACACCGTGCGCAAGCGTCCCGCACCAAGCCCAAAACTGCCTTCTCTATACGAGTCAGGAACGGCAAGCAACGCTTCTTCGGCAGTACGCATAATGACCGGCAACACCATAATGGCAAGCGTTAAAGCACCGGCAAGCAGAGATAATCCCCATCCAAGTGTTGATACAAAAAACAGCATGCCGAACAAACCGTAGATGATGGAGGGAATACCTTGCAGTGTTTCGGTGGTGATACGAACTAATTGCACGAATCGACTGCCACGCTTGGCGTATTCGCACAGATAGATAGCCGAGGCAACTCCTAGTGGCACCGCAACCAGCAAAGCAAGACCTGCCATATAAAGCGTATTCACCAAAGCCGGTAAAAGCGAAACATTATCCGAGGTGTAGCGCCACTCAAACAGACTGGGTGTTAGATAAGGAACACCGTGCACTACTATGTAAGATACAATGGAAAACAGTACGCAGATAGTTATCAATGCACCTAAATAGACCAAAACTCTAAGCAGTATCGCAGCTATTGCTCGTTGGCGTTTTGTTTTTTTCGCACGAACTGCATACAGCATCTCAAAACGATCGGGTACAGTACAATCATTTCGACTCACGCGCGCTCACCGTACCTTTTAATAAGGTTGAGCAAAGCCGTAAGCAGCAAGATAAACACAAACAACACCACACCAGTTGCAATAAGAGCCCCGCGATGCAAGCCAACCGCATAACCCATTTCCAGCACAATGTTTGCTGTCATAGTACGCATGCCATCCAACACACTGTCAGGCACAACTGTTTGATTGCCTGCAACCATAATGATCGCCATTGTTTCGCCTATAGCACGACCAACACCAAGGACCACAGCCGCCATAATGCCCGAGAACGCCGCTGGCACCACCACACGAAATACTGATCGAGTATGATCGGCTCCAAGGGCTAAGGCACCTTCATAGTATTGTTTCGGCACAGCATTGAGCGCACTGTGAGCTACCGTAATAATAGTGGGCAAGATCATGATACCTAGCAATACCGCCGCCGCAAGCAGCGACATACCCTGACCACCCAGATAGGTACGAATAAAGGGTACTAGGATCATCAGTCCGAAAAATCCGTACACAACCGATGGAATGCCTGCCAACAGTTCGATACCCGGTTTAAGCAAGGCGGCAATTTTGTTACTTGCGAAACGTGAAAGAAAAATGGCACACAAAATACCGCACGGAACTCCCACAATCATGGCGCCTGCCGTAACATAAATACTGCCAATAATCATAGGAAAGATGCCATAGATATCATTACCAGGACGCCATGTGCTACCGAACAAAAAATCGGGTAGACCTATCTGAGCCATAGCTGGCACACCGTTGACAAAGATAAAGATACAGATCAAGGCAACTGCAAGAATAGAAAAACCTGCCGCCACCATAAAGATTACCCGAGCACAAGCTTCCCTTAGTGTGTGAGTAGTCATTATGACAACTCGCTCCACGAAGTAAGCTCGCCAGTATAAATGCTCATGATCTGCTCAGAAGTGAGACCCGAGATTTCATTATTAAGATTAACGATAATCACAATGCCATCCTGCGCAATGGTTGTGACTACAAGTCCTGATGCGAGCTCAGAGTCTTTCACCTCACGCGATGCCATACCAATATCACACGAACCTTCGCTAACCATTGTCATACCGGTAGAAGAATCGGACTGCTGTACTTCTATGGTGACATCGGGATTAAGTGTCATGTAAGCCTCGGCAAGTTTTTCCATTACCGGAAATACTGAAGATGAGCCCGCGACGCTTACTGTCCCCGATAATTCCTTGCTTGTTTCATAGGCCTCTGCATTGTCATCAGCAGCGATATAACCTTCTTCTTCAACAATGACCTGACCATCAACACTCATGATGAAATTTATGAAGTCTTGCACCAAATCAGAAACATTTGTTTGCGTTGCAATATTAAAAGGTCGTGCTACAGTATACGACCCATCCTTGACAGTTTCGATTGATGGCTCAACACCATCAACTGCAAGTGCTTTTACCGTACTGTTGAGAGAACCAAGCGAAATGTAGCCAATACCATTGATGTCCCCTGCAACCGAGGTCATCATAACCGATGTTGAATTAGTGACCGCCGCACTTGCAGTAGTCATATCAACCGATTCTCCCGATGAGTTCTCTTGCTCAATTCCTAACAGCTCTACAAATGCGCTGCGTGTACCCGAACCATCCTCACGCGAATAGACTGAAATATCTCCTAAGCTACTCTGTGTTGCAGCGCCATTGCTGCTGTCTGATTTGGTGTTTAAACTTGAACAGCCGATAACGCCTAGTGA
>CAZXOF010000108.1:0-2838 GCA_964642255.1 uncultured Eggerthellaceae bacterium
CCAATTACATAACCGGATGACTCTTCTAGCACTGCAATGAGGTTTGCATCAAAATCACCAGCATTTGCAGCATACAGACCAACCACTGCATCAGCCGCTACATAAGTAACCGATCCCTCTGCAAGCAGCTCAAAAGCCGAGGTAAGATCTGAAGTTGCTGTGAGCGATGTTGCTCCAAAGATATTAGTAATCGCCCACGAACTTGCAGACGACACCTGAGCGGCAAAGGTAGCACTACCACCTGTTGATGGAATCGTCGTAGTCTCAGATGCTGCAAACGCCGCTACCGCTGTTGGAATATAGGCTGACGACTTCCACAACGACGTATCGGTGTTGCTCTCATCAATGCCCATAACGATATCAACCGTTCCCTGCTCAAGAGCATCAAGAGGATCCGAACCAATATCAACCAGCTCAAGTTTAAGTCCAAGGACATCAGCAAGCGCTGCTGCAATATCCACATCAATACCAACAATGTCAGTTGAATTTCCCGCAAGCGGAGGATTATCCGTATTCACTCCCACGCGCAATACACCATCTTCTCCAATGGTTGGCGAAAACACGGTTGGAGTAAGTTCCTCAGCAAGATATTCGCCCGTTACATCACAGCCCACTAGGGCAAACGCCGCAGAGAAGATAACGACACATATTGCCACGAACGTTTCAAATCGCCTAATCACTACATTACCTCCCCTATACGCATGCTGACGCTTCTTTCGGCTGACCTAGTCTTTGCCCCCACATTCGCGCACTGGAGTTGAGCACGCCCGTGACCCTCTCGCCCGCGTAGCCGTATGCTACATATCTCAGACGGTGCGACTTACTTCTAGGATGCGCCATGATAGCCACCCAACAGTGCTATCAGGTGGTTTACGTGGATCCTTTTGACCGCATCTGCCGTGGACTAAAAGCCTTGTTTGTCTGTGCATGTACTATGTGCACAGCAGGCGTATCCATATAAACATATGACATCTTGCGCCTGCATTTTCTAGACACCAAAGACCTCGCAACTACAGACCCGAAAGAAGCAAGACTTCAGTGTAGCAGATGTATATACATCCTGCTCGAAGTACACGACTTGTGCGATGTTTGCTAGGGGTAAAAAGTATGACCGTCAACGCCTCCCTTGACACCGATACGGTTCAAATTTCTTCACGTGTGAGCTTTTCGTGCTGTGAGTAAGGCAGAATATTTACCATCAAAACTGCATGTTGTCTTGCCTTTTGAAGACAGCACAACATTACAACGATACCTAACAATAGGTGCACTTATAACAAAGTAGAAACGTCTGATCTCTAGAGAATATCAAGGTTTAGGGAGTGTTTTATGACGAAAGTCTTTTCTGATACGGCTAGCCCAAGTACGCCAATTAATAAGATGCTTACATCCATGGTTGGACAGTCTGTTTGCAGCGCAAAGGTGTTTCGCGGTGAAACCTACGAATCCCATATGGTGGATATGCCTTTACCAAGCGAGCACGTGCTTGAAATCTGTGAGAATAGTCAAGTTTTAATGCGCATTACCTGCACCATAACCAACCTGCGCGAGCTTGTTGTGGGAAGGCTCTTTTCAGAAGGTTTTATTGCATCAATAGCTGATCTTGATGATTTGTCCTTTAATGATGATAAAACGCAGGTTCACATACGCTTTATTACAAGGCAGTGCCCGATTGTCGAAACGATCATTGTACCTACTTACGGTGTGTCAGGGTACAGCTTTACTCCTGGTGAAGAACGTTCTCAGGTAGTACCTATTCCTTGGAACATTGAAGACTTTTTTGCAATCACGCGCGAGTTCGCTAAAGACACACCCATGCATTACGCTACCGGAGGTGCTCATAGTTGCTATTTGGCTCAAGGAAGTACCGTACTGTTTTATTGCGAAGATCTTGGACGACACAACGCACTCGATAAAGTTATCGGTTGGGCATTATTACATGAGGTGGACTTGACTCACTCCATCATTTTTTCAAGCGGACGCATTCCTGCTGACATGATCGGCAAAGTTATTCGTTCAGGCGTTCCCATTCTACTCACAAAGGCGGTTCCAACCGATCTAGCCGTACGCATGGCGCACGATGCAAAGCTTACTTTGGTGTGCCAAGCACATCCTGACTCCATTGCTGTTTTCAATGATCCATATTCTGAACATTGCTGTTCTACGCCAAATGTCGCTTAAGTTCGTATGTTGCATACATTAGCAGTTCATTTCATGGAAACATTCATCACCGATGCCAAAACAGCGATCTGTCTCATGAAGCTCTTATTGTTTTAATCTGGAAATACCCTTAGATGTTTTACGGTGATTCTGTTGTCGTAATAATCGTGCCCCTGCTTTCTTACTGCTACTTATGAACAAGACGTGAGCTGACAGGCTTTACTGTTGACGCACTTTTACGTATCAGGTATATGTTCTCCTGTACTAACTTTAGAGGATCTTATACGCAGCATACTGCACCATTCATACATACGGCGACCTCGCTGATGCGCCAAGAGAGATCTTCTCGATAGCAGAACACGCAAATGCGAGTTTTATTTTGAAAGGAGCACCAACAATGAGTAAGGTAGCGATTGTTTTTTGGAGTGGTACTGGCAACACCGAAGCCATGGCTGATCTTGTGGCTCAAGGTGTACGCAGCAGAGGTGCTACAGCAGATGTGTTTTCAGTAACGGATTTTTCTGTTGACATATTCGATAACTACGATGCGTTTGCACTGGGCTGTCCTGCTATGGGTGATGAAGACCTTGAGGAAACGGAGTTTGAGCCTCTCTACGAAGAGCTTGAACCTTTGCTCTCAGGACGTCGCGTTGCCCTATTCGGATCATATGATTGGAATGA
>CAZXOF010000108.1:2848-3347 GCA_964642255.1 uncultured Eggerthellaceae bacterium
AATGACGGCGAGTGGATGGAGTTGTGGGAACAGCGCGCTGAAGCTGCTGGCCTTGATGTAGTTGATTCTGTCATTGCCAAAGACTATCCCGATGAGGATGCTAGTGCGGAATGCATGCGCTTAGGCAATCTTATAGCTCAATAGTGCACATGTTGACTGTTTGTAGGTTCAATGCGAGTGCATTGAACCTACTTCACTAACAACAAAACCTTTAACAGCTCAGTTGTTAAGTTTAGGTGCGCTAGATATGTTAATCATCCTGCTTTAGAACGACACCTGTTTCATCTTGAAAGCCAAGGGAGTAACCATTAGCTAGGGCAATTGTCCTAAGCGATTCCATCGAATCTATAGCATCAATGATCACGTAATCAAATTGATAGCGCTCAAGAAAGTCTTCAATCCATGCTTTAGCGTCAGTGTCTCCCGTTGAAGCTAAGGATAATGATGAGAAAAGATCAAGGCATTCACCACGAATCTCTGCTTTTTTGTTTACAGCGTA
>CAZXOF010000109.1:0-3338 GCA_964642255.1 uncultured Eggerthellaceae bacterium
GGAGTAGCGAATCGTATTGTTGAGGTTTCTTCTGGCACAATAACAAACTATGACGGCGACTATGATTACTACCTCTATAAATCTGGTCAGCTTGATAAACCAGAGCCAAGCAGCACTTCACTCATTGATGAACTTATTCCAGTACGGCCTTTATCATCTAAGAGTACTTCAGATGTCAAACGCACTGCAACTACTCGTGCTAAGTCAAAAGAACAAAAGCGTCGTGAGGCTGAGGCCCGCAATCGAGCGTATGCAGCACTGAAGCACCACCGTAAACGTTTGGCTGAACTCGATGCTCAGCTTGAACAAGATCGTGCCCGCATGGATGAGTTACTTATGCTGATGGCTAATCCCGATTTCTATATTCACGAGGATGTAAGTAGTGATGCAATTGCCGAGCATATGCAGCTTAAGCGCCGCATTACTGAGGCCGAAGAAGAATGGCTTGTGCTCAGTGAAGAGCTTGAAGAAGAATTGGCACGCCATAGTGCATCATAGGCGCACATGTTATCTTTAAGTTCTGCGAAGTTATGTGTCATGCGATACACTAATATGTCATGATCAACATAGATATTTCTTACATACTGTGCGTTGTACTCAGCTTCATCCCAGCCATTGTCTTTCATGAAGTCGCACATGGCTTTGCAGCATGGAAGCTTGGGGATCCTACTGCACAACGTGCGGGGCGCTTATCGCTGAATCCACTTCGACATATAGACCCTTTTGGCACGGTAATCATGCCTTTTGCGTTGATGCTTCTAGACGGACCAATTTTTGGCTATGCAAAGCCTGTGCCCTACAACCCGCGATATTTCAAAGATATTCGTCAAGGTGAGCTGATCGTTGGTCTTGCAGGTCCTGCGGCAAATCTTGTCATGGCCTGCGGAGGTGCGCTTTTTGCTTTTGTTCTATACGTGACAATACCCGAAGTGCTTATTGAAGTCTTCTGGTCGGGTGAGGGAGTGGTGGGCTATATTGTTTTCGACTACCTGCCGCTGTTTGTCATGATTAACCTTTGTCTTATGTTTTTTAATCTGCTGCCAATTCCCCCTTTGGATGGTGCTTCGATTATTGGTTTTTTTCTACCGCAGCGTTTACTCCCCGTGTACTACCGTATTCAACAGTATGCGCTTCCTATATTTATGGTGATTGCGATTTTTGTACCGTATGTGTTTAATATTAGTCCCATTGGCCTCTATTTAAATGCGACGGCAGGTACAATGATGCGTTGGCTTTTTTCCTTCATATAACAAGGGATGTTTTTGTGTCGTATCGTGTGCGTATTGAAAGCTTTGAAGGACCGTTCGACCTACTGCTGTACTTGGTCAGTCGTCAAAAAGTTGATATCAAAACACTTTCTATTAGCGATATAGTAGATCAGTATCTTTCTGAAGTCTCGGCAATGAAAAGCCTTGATTTAGATGTGGCAAGTGACTTTTTATTGGTTGCGGCGACACTGCTCAAGATCAAGGCAGAAAGTTTGCTTGATTATCAAAACCCTGAACTTGATGACGAGCTTGAAGAGCTAGCACCTTCAGAGGCACGTGATATTTTAGTGGAGCGTCTGTTGACATATAAGTGCTACAAGAATGCTTCTGTGGCACTTCAGGCGCGCTTTGAGGCAGAGGGACGTATGCATGTGCGGCCCTTTGGTCCCGATGCCTGTTTTTTGACGGCAGTGCCAGACTATACAGCACAGGTCTCGCTGTCCGATCTTGCTAAACGAGCCGCCTTGGCTCTTGCGCGACGCGAGGTGTTTTTGCTTGAAGCCGAACACATTGCCGCAAAACCCATTCCAGTTGAGACTTATGTGCGTTCTATTCGCGAACGTATCTCACGCGAAAAGCGCTTGTGTTTCTTTGATCTTGTAGGTCGTGATGCACCGCCGCGCATTATTGTGGTGGTGCTACTTGCGTTGCTTGAACTGTACAAACGTTCAGAGGTAAATCTGCGTCAAGATCATGCGTTTGGAGATATAGACGTGTACTTCTGCGAATCAACAAATGCATCAAAAGCAACTGATAGCAGTGTCTTTGAAGCAAATGGGGATACGTCTGCACACATGATGGTCGGGGAGGAATAAGCATGGGCGATGATCAGATAGACGAGCAGCTAAAAGGCGCCTGTGAAGCAATGCTTTTTGTACGCGATGAACCAGTGAGTACAATCGAATTTGCGCGTATGCTTGATGTTGATCCCAAGCATGTTGAAGCTGCATTGATAAGCTTGCGCGATAAGCTAGCATCTGAAAATCGTGGCATTCAGTTGCGCGAAGTAGCTGGTGGGTGGCGCCTGTTTACGCACCCGGCTTATCACGAACTTGTAGAAAAATACGTGCTGTCGTGGGATACACGCAAGTTATCGCAGGCAGCACTTGAAACACTTGCTATTGTGGCTTACCTACAACCGGTCACACGTGCCGGTGTGGCTTCAGTGCGCGGGGTTAATTCCGATAGCTCTATCAATTCCTTGATAGAAAAAGGCTTGGTACGTGAGGCGGGTACAGCACCGACTCCAGGCAATCCTATGCGATACGCAACAACGCGTATGTTTTTGGAGAACTTTGGTCTATGCTCAATTTCTGATCTTCCTGACATTGAACAATTTGCTCCTGATGATGAAACACGCGAGCTCATCCGAGAGCGCCTTTCTGCTGTGCGCATAGATACTGACGTTGTGGGTGAAACACGCGAAGCGCACACAGACGGCTTCTTAGAAGGGGGCCTTGCCGAGGCGGAGTTTTCGCTGGTTGATGCTGATGAGGAAGTCTTGCGCGATGCTTTTGCAAGTGGGCTAGGGCTGGTGGAAAAAATAGACTTCGACTCGCTCAGGTTTGAGTCCGATGATGAGTGAAGAATCTGTGCGGCTTCAGAAATATCTTGCACGTGCAGGAGTGGCAAGCAGACGTGCAGCCGAGGAGCTTATTGTTGCGGGGCGCGTGAGAGTTAACGGGCTTCTTTGTACTGAACTGGGTACAAAAGTGAATCCTGTCTGCGATACGGTTACAGTTGATGGATATGTAGTGAGGCGCAGTAGCGAAGCAGTAACCATTATGCTTCATAAGCCTGCAGGTTATGTGACAACTATGAGTGATCCGCAGGGGCGTCCCTGTGTTGCCGAGTTGGTTCCTCTAGATCACATGGTGGGGCTGTATCCTATAGGGCGTCTTGATCGAGATACAACCGGGCTTTTACTGTTTTCAACAGATGGTGAATTGGGAAACGCGTTGTTGCATCCTAAACAACATGTTGAGAAAAGCTATCTAGCGCTTATACAGGGCACTTTAAGCAATGCAGAGTTGAAACGTTTGCGGTGTGGTATGAAGCTCTCCGATGGTA
>CAZXOF010000110.1:0-794 GCA_964642255.1 uncultured Eggerthellaceae bacterium
GCTCTGTCTGATAAGCGTAAGATGATGCACCTTTATTCGTTCACTGGACGCCGATGATCTGGCTCGGTTGTTAGTACAACCGGGCCATCGGGTGTAATAGCAACTGTCTTTTCAAAATGCGCTGACGGTTTGCCGTCACGTGTGCAGACAAGCCAGCCGTCAGGCATCTGGCGTGTTTTATAGGTTCCTATATTAATCATTGGCTCAATTGCTAGCACCATACCGACCTCAAGTTCAATACCAGTATGACGCTGCCCGTAATTGGGAACATTAGGATCTTCATGCATGTTGCGCCCAACACCATGGCCAACATACTCGCGTACAACACCATATCCTGCAGCCTCAGCAATCTCTTGAACAGCAGCACCTATATCACCAAGCCGATTACCTTTACGCGCTGCATCAAGTCCTGCCCACATGCATTTTTCCGTAACCTCAAGCAGGCGTCGCTTTTCCTCAGATATCGCTCCCACCGGATAGGTCCACGCATTATCCCCTACCCAACCTTCAACAATAGCTCCTGTATCAATGGAGATGATATCGCCTTCCTGCAATACAACATGAGCTGACGGAATACCGTGTACTATCTGATCATTCACTGACGCACAGATCGAACCGGGAAAGCCTCCATACCCTTTGAATGCGGGAATACCTCCTTCAAAACGAATGAGGGTTTCGGCAAATTCATCAAGCTCAAGTGTCGTTACACCGGGCTGTACGCGCGCTCCTACTTCGCGAAGCACCTTTGCTGAAATACGTCCTGCTTCCTTCATCGCTTCAATTTCGCTGTGAGA
>CAZXOF010000110.1:804-3335 GCA_964642255.1 uncultured Eggerthellaceae bacterium
TCTTAATAATCGCCATATAACCGCGTTACCTCTCGTTCACGATGCTTAATCACTGCACAAGTATAGCATTGCCTCTTGTAGCAACCTGTACGCTTGCTTCAAGCTCGCAGCTAAGCCACTATATCGGTACGCACAGAAGATAAATCAAGCCTTTCGGAGTTTCATTGAAGGATGAACCCGTATCATATCCTCTAGCAAAGAAAAGATATGATGAAATTTTATTGCGATGCATGTATCACACCTCCGAGAGGTACTGCGCGTATAAATACTTTCTTAGGAAAAGGAGATGTGCAGCCATGACTAAACAAGCTGCTTCCCATACCGTACTACACCACGAAGCCGGTGGATGGATTGATGAGCCAAAACATCCTTTTAACCCTGTGCGGTTTACCGATTCACTTCAGGAGGACAACTTTCATGACAGCTCCTCACATATTGAGTATTTGAGAAACATACAGTCTCAAATAACAACAGTTATTCAACGCTATCAGGCAGCACTGCGCGAGATGGTAGTACGCTTTGAGATCCTTGACCAAGACCTCAATCTCAAAAAAGATCGTAACCCCATTCACAATATAGAATCGCGCATGAAAAGCCCCTCAAGCATTTTTGAAAAGCTTCAACGCTACGGCAAAGAACCCACAATCACCAATGCCGAGCGCTATATTATGGACATTGCTGGTGTTCGTGTTATCTGTTCATATATTCACGATGTGTATAACCTACTTGACCTCCTACAGCGTCAGGATGACCTTACTATCGTTAAAGTCAAGGACTACATAGCAAACCCTAAACCAAACGGGTATCGAAGCCTTCATGTTATTGTGCGTATTCCCGTCTATTTCCTCGATCAAAAAGACTTAGTGCCAGTAGAGGTGCAATTGCGTACTATTGCCATGGACTTCTGGGCAAGCCTGGAACATGATCTTAAGTACAAATCGGTTCGCACGGTTGCAGGTATTGATTCTTACGATGAATTGCGTGATTGCAGCAAGATCATTGAAGATGTTGAATCTCGTATGCAAATCCTTGCACACGCTTTAGAAAGTAGTCCACTAGACGACAATTCCTTGAAAGGTGATTCCTGAGAAAACACGCCCATGGAAGATACGCTGAGGTATCAAGCGGACTTGGATTTAACAAGACAAAGCACACGAAGCGTATGCTTCATATGCCCTACAAGCCTATATGCAACAACCCTGCCAGAAGCAGGGTTGTCTTGCTGAAACTGCTAAGAATTATCGAAGCTGAAACAACTATTCAGCAGCCACTGTATAATTGCGTGTAATTGAAGTGTCAATACCAACGCTTGGACTCATTGTCGATGAAACCGAGATCGATTTCACGTAGCGACCTTTTGCTGTCGAAGGCTTCATGCGAAGCACTTCATCATATACCGCTCCATAGTTTTCGGCAAGCTGCTCAGCAGTAAAACTCTTCTTTCCCAAAATGACATGCGCAATACCGTAACGATCAGCACGGTACTCAACGCGTCCGCCCTTAAGCTCGTTAATCGCTTTTGCCACATCATTGGTAACGGTGCCAAGTTTAGGATTTGGCATAAGGCCGCGCGGACCAAGAATTTTACCCAAGCGACCGACCTTGGCCATCTGATCAGGTGTTGCAATCGCAGCATCAAAATCAATAGTACCTGTCTGAATAGTGGCAACTAAGTCATCAGATCCCACAATGTCAGCACCAGCTTCTTGCGCGGCTGTCGCATTCGAGCCTTCAGCAAAAACAGCAACGCGCACCGTTTTACCTGAACCATTCGGCAAACTCACCATGCCACGAAGCTGCTGATCTGCCTGACGCGTATCAAGACCAAGACGAAAGTGGACTTCGATAGTCTCATCAAACTTTGCCGTTTCCATCTTCTTCAGAATTGTAAAGGCCTCAAGCGGCGATACTACTTCTGAGGGCACATGCTCACGTGCAGCAAGATAGCTTTTTGATTTTTTCTTTGCCATAACAATTATCCTTTCGTGGTACAAGCGGGTATATCTACCCTTCCACCTCATGCCGCGCAGTTCCGTACTAAACGTCTGCACACTTGCTCAATAAGTTAGTCTTCAACCGTTCTGCCAGCAAGCATTGCTGCAACCTTACGTGTTGGTACGTAGGTCTTTTTCATTTCACGACCTTCAATGCGCACACCCATACTGCGCGCTGTTCCCGCGATGGTTTCCATTGCAGCCTCAATCGAATTAGTATTCAAATCTGGCAGTTTTGTCTCTGCAATCTCGCGAAGTTGCTCTTGAGTCAGAGTTCCAACAAATTGAAGTTGCGGAATGCTCGAACCATGCTCAATACCAAGCTTCTGCTTGATCAGGAAGGCAGCCGGAGGAGTTTTACAAACAAAGGTAAAGGACTTATCCTCATATACTGTAATCTCGACCGGAATAATTGTTCCCGCTTGATCCTGCGTTTGGGCATTAAATGCCTGGCAGAACTGCATGATATTGACACCCTGTGCACCAAGGGCAGGACCTACCGGAGGCGCAGGATTTGCAGCACCACCGGGGATCTGG
>CAZXOF010000111.1:0-3254 GCA_964642255.1 uncultured Eggerthellaceae bacterium
AAAGCACAAGCACAGAATAAACTCCGGCTCCTACGAGCACTTCAAGCACGAGTCCCTGAACTGAGGGACCCCACAAGTTATTGAGATATTCCGCAATACCTCTAACAACTATTGCCATAATCAGACCTAAACAAAGAAAGGGAGTGGATTTTTTACAAAAGCGAGCCAGAGGAAGTTCACGATGAATAATCACCATCTGTGTCAATGTCACACATAATTCTGCAGCTACCGTAGCAATCACAGCTCCCATAGCGCCCATGCTTGGTATTAAGCAAAGATTGATGACAATGTTTGCGGCCGCCCCAACACACAACGATGCCGTATAGCTACTATCTCGAAATGTTGGCAACAAGTACTGCTTGCCCAATACATTGCTCATGGACACAAGCGGAATCGTGATAGCCAAGACTGCCATCATGGTATCGCACTCTGCGAACTCCTCCCCCAGAAACACAGGAGCAAATTCTGGGGCGATAGCGATAATGCCAAAACAAAAGGCAAAAGCAAGAACCATCATCACCCATAACGAACTTTCAAGCTGCTTGATCGCCTTTGCTCTATCTCCGAAAGCAATGGAAGAGGACATTCTTGGCAACATCACTGTTGTCATGGCAGTAATAAGAGCCATCGGAATTTTAGAGAGCTTCTCTGAATATTCGAAATAACCCGTCTGAATATCTCCCGCTATGGCTCCGAGCAATATTTTATCCATTGATGTATATAAACTTATCGCTATAACCGGAATGAACAGCCTAATGCTAGGCAGAAGATGGCTTATAGCTTCAGTTCTGCCCGGCAAAACAAAATCAACATACCTGCTTACAAACGGCCAGATCATTAGCTGATTAAGAAAGAAACTACCAGAAATCGCAACTACATATATCCAAAGATCACTCTGCGTCTTTACGAATAGTAAGATAACCACCAGGCTCAGTATTTTTGTGGCAACTGACCTGATTGTTGGAATCTTGAACTCCTCAACACCAAACAGCAACCACGACACATCAATGACGGCTGAAATAACCCATAAACCCCAGATCAAAACCAACAATATCCCACCCTGCGGAATGGTTAGGGCATAGATTATATAGAGCGCAGTCGCAAGGACACCAACGCCCAGTTGACACAGGTAGGCACTACAGAAAACTCGGGATCTTTTGGCTCTATCATCTCCGCATGCCGCAATTGCACGCGCTCCATAATTAGTCATACCTAGTGTTGCAAACATTACAAAGTAATTCGTAATAGCATGGGTATAAGAAAAAACACCCACACCTTCCGCTCCAAGCGTACGCGATAGATAAGGCGTGGTGATAAGAGGCGTAATAATGAGCAGAACCTGATATGAGGCCTGATAAATAAAGTTTCTTTTTATAGACCGCGTCACCTGCGTCACTTTGAGAAAAGTTGCTTTGCAATCCAATAGAGCATGTTGGCCCTCATCTTTAAGAGGCGCGCCAACATGCGGCTTTTACCGTAGCCGAGAACGCTTTCATCCATTTCCCGAATTGCAATAGCATAAGGATTGCTGTTAAGAGTTCGGATATATTCAGCGTATCGCTGCCTCAGGGTAGCTGCGTTCGCTGGATTCTGGAAATAAGAGGTCATGGCTTTATTCAGATATGCATATACTCGAATGTAGTAAGACCGATTGAAATCATAGTCTTTATCATATCTATTTATAAAATCTTCCAGCGCTGAATAGACCTTTTGGTAACGCTCAAGCAAGTCAGCTTTATATCCATGAGTGATCGAAGTATTGACAACGCGGTAATAATACGTAGGCTCCTGAACATATACAACTGTGTTGGTGTGCTCAAAAACCTCAAGCATGAATAGCCCGTCATCAAAAAGACTTTTCACGCCAAGATCAAACTCAAGACCATTATGAGCAATAAGATTACGCCTAATGAGATGATGCCAAGGGGCGCCAAGTCCATAGGTGAAATCAAAATCATCACAACTATAGTTCGTACGACCCTTATTAAACACTGCTTTTTGAATTAATTCTATTGACCTTCGCTGAGTCGTTGAAAAGGGATTCGAAAACATCGAGAGTCTCCGCTCCCCCATCTCGCTATGTTCAATATAGTCGCCAATTGAAACATCCGCGTCGTTAGCCTCGGCTGTTTCGAACAAAAGCTCTAATGCGTTTGTGGGCAGCCAGTCATCGCTGTCGCATAAGAATACGTATTTTCCCGTAGCGAGAGCAAGTCCGTCATTGCGAGCAGCTGAAACACCAGCGTTGTCTTTATGAATCGCAATAAACCGACGGTCTCTCTTTACGTATTCGTCAATTATGTTTGGACACTTGTCAGGACTGCCATCGTCCACCACGATAACCTCAATATCGCCAAAACTTTGCGTCCTAATACTTTCAAGACATTCTCTTAGATACAACTCGACACCATATACGGGTACTATGATGCTTATCTCAGCCAAGGCAAGTTCCTACAGATCAATCGGGACTATTTGTTTGGTCCTGCTTAGTGCTTCAAGTGTGCGTTTTCTTGACCCAGTCTGCGTCACAAGCTGAGGGCCGATTAATTGTCCACTTGCATTTCCCTCGACAACGATCCAGCCTGTTTCGGTGTGTGCAAAATCCCACCCGATAAGAGGGACGGAATCCTCAAAAGACGAAATTTCCTTTGCCCGTACGACCAACGAATCCCAGTCCGGTAGATGAAGCTCCTTAAACCGCAGTCCCGTATCGGGGTGGGCTACAAAAACGTTTGCAAACTCATCGCGACCATCGGTATTAAGCATGCCTGTTCTCTTGTCTACGCCCACAAGTATTCCACCTGCTCCACCATTGTCGACAAAAGATCCGTCGCGCCCCGTCTTAAGAAAACAGTCTAGTATTTCGATGCCTTGCTTCGTTGACAAAACGATTACCCGCACGGTATTTACCGACGTAGGATTGATTGTCGACATAAAAGGAGATTGCGTAATAACCTCTTCCAGAATAGCGCCACCTTGATAAGAACTCGCACCCTCGAAATAAGAACGCAGGTCGTTAATCTCCGAACACTTGACAAGGTGCACACTATCGCCCTTTGAAAGACGTGTCTCCTTGAAAACAAACCGGTCATGCGACTGTATAAAATCAAGATAAGCCTTGTAATCAGCACCTTTGCCTAAAGCAACAGCTTCTCTCCCATAATATTTCCAATATGCTTGATATGTCTTCCATTTATTCAGAAAACGATCCATCTCGATAATGTCGTTGATGCTGTAAATAATAATATTTCTAT
>CAZXOF010000112.1:0-3205 GCA_964642255.1 uncultured Eggerthellaceae bacterium
TCTTTGGCTCAATTGAGCGTTTTCTTGGCATTCTTATTGAGCACTACGCTGGGGCACTACCTGTGTGGCTTGCGCCCGTACAGGCTGTTGTGATTCCTATTGCCGATCGGCACAGAGAAGCAGCTGAAACCGTTATGGCTGAACTTATGGATGCGGGTGGTCGTGTTGAGCTATATGCTCACAATGAGCCAATGCGCGTCAAGATTGCCAAAGCTCAAACACAAAAGATTCCCTACATGCTCATCATAGGTGACAAAGAGATAGAACAGGGTATGGTGAGTGTGCGCGAGCGCCACGAAGGCGACCTTGGTGCAAAGCCGGTTGCTGAAATGGTGAAGCTTATCCGTAATGTGGCATTGTGACGGCCTACAGCATAACGCGATAGCTTGCCTGCATTTTGTGTTGTGAAGCTTGTCGAGCCGGTGTACGTTTATGAGGCAAGGTAGTGTTCAAGTGCCGGCCAGACGCGCATAGCTGTTTCTACACCTTGCTTATAGAGGGTGAAGAGCTTGTCGCGGTCATGCTCAATGTTTGAGACACCAACCGGCTCTGGTGGCCAAATCACGAAGGCTTCACCGTCAGCATGCATGCGCTTGAGTGTACGATAGCATCGATTGTAGTCATAATGGCGTGCTGCTGCGCGCTCGAGATAAAAGGGAAAGTTCGTATAGCGCTGGTGCATGAGTGCCATAAGTTTATTTGGGCGACGTATATAGTCAGCGTGGTTTGTACAGATAATAACACGCTTGCACGTAGGGAATGCGGTGGTGGCATAGCTAATAGGTACACTGTCGCAGGTTCCACCATCAAGCAGTTGTTTGTTATCAAGCTCAACAATCTCACTTACCAGTGGCATTGATGAAGATGCAATCAAATACGGTATATCTTCTGCGCTATCAACGATGCGGTGGTAGTTTGCTTCGCCCGTTTCAAGGTTGCTTGTTGCAACGGTTAGATGCATTGGTGAGGTATCAAAGGCGTGATAGTTAAAGAGTTCAAGCTTGTTGGGTAGGGTATCAAAGACAAAGTTGCGACCAAAGGCATTTCCTGTAAGGATAAAACTGCGCATCGACAAATAGCGCCAATCGTCACAATAGCGCAGATTGATAAAGCAACTTCGCCCAACAGCTCCTGCAACGTAGTTATAGCCAAGAAGGGCACCTGCTGATACTCCAACGATCTCCTTACACAATAAACCTCGTTCAAGAAAGACATCAAGCACCCCATTGGTAAATAGGGCACGCATTGCTCCTCCTTCAAGAACTAAAGCGGCATCGGTTGTCTGCTTGTTCTGATATGCGGGTGGATAGGGAAGATCTTGCATGCGCGATAGACAAGCTGTCTGTGCTATACATGCATGTGCAACAATGTCTTTGATGTTGTCCTGAGAGCGTTTACTGTGTGATGCTTCCATATGGCATTCCTTGCTTTGTGTCTCTGTACTTGCAACAGTGCAACTACGCTTCGTGCTGGCTGCGTGAGATGCACTGCATAGTGTCAACATTCAAAATGGGTCAGCTTTACCACAACGTAAGGTGGGTAATGGAATGTGAGCTTCGTACCATCAAGCATTTAGCGTTACCATTTGTATGTCAACTGTGATATAAGTCACTTTCTCAGTGTTAGCTTCTTGGTGGTAGATCGGCACAAAAGCCTCGAGATTCTAATGTGCGTGCCCTACTGGGAAACAGATAGGCATAAAGCGATAGAAAGTATCCATCTGTTGTAGATGCAAGATAATCCACAATGATCTGGTTCGGTTCGCTTTCCAAATACTCTGAGGCTGTAAACGTGCGCGATGTGGACGCCAAACGCGCTACATGGTGCAAGAATACGGGTGAGTCCTTACGGTTCTGTATCAAGTCTTCAAATAGCTCATCATAGATTTCTCGAAACATTGTTTCAACAAGGTTTTCTGCATCAGAGGTCATGCCCTCTTTCTCATAGATGAACTCGTAGTTTTGTCGCTTTGCGCGTTTGACATCGGCAAAGGCTTCCGCAGACATTTCAATGCGAGGCTTGCCGTAGCTGTGATTCACAATATCTACGGTGAGGTTATTGATAATTTGGGCATTTGTTTGTCCAATCACGTCGGTGTCAAAATCGTCAAGAGAAGTTACAACCCCAATAGTAAGTGCATCAGCACGATCTTTCCCCAAATATGCAATCATGTCGGACACTCGCACTACGCAGCCTTCCAAGGTAGAGGGACGAAGCAAGCCGATACGCCGATCATCAATGGTACATTCCTCTATCAAACTATCAAGTTGCTCAAAACTTTCCATGATTCCGGTTTCAAGCCGCTGACAGGCAAATTCGCCGTTATGACATAGCACTCCATCAAGCGTTTGGAGGGAAATATTGCGTCGATAGAGCTGATCAAGCACGCGTACCGAATGTACATTATGGTTGAAGTGTCGTCCTGTGCGCTCGTGATAGATGGCGCTCAAGAAACGCTCGCCCGCATGTCCAAAAGGCGTGTGTCCTACATCATGCCCAAGCGCTATTGCCTCAATTAAATCGGTGTTGAGTCCAAGCAGCGAGCCGATGCCTCGTGCAACACGACTAACAAGTTGAACATGCAAGCCTCGGCGAGATATCTCGTCATTTTCGATAAGGGAGAACACCTGCGTTTTATCAGCATAGCGATTATACGCGGGGACATTGAGTATCTTATCAATATCACGTGCAAAGGCGGGACGCGCAAGGCTTGCCTGATCATGTGGGTTGTTTTCGCGCCTGAGTACTCGACTGTCATCGAAGGCATAAGGACTGCGTCTGCCTGCTTTACGATCAGCACGAATGCTTTTTTCGATATCAGGGTCAAGGGATAGGTAGGGGATGGAGGGTACAGCCCCCGCCATTGTGGCGGATGCATGCATGAAAAGCCTTTCTCGATAGATATGTGTTGCAGATCTACGTGCTGCAAAAGTGTCATGCTCCAATTGATTGTAACATGCTCCCTGAGACGCCCTTGGTTTTAGCTCTGTTAACGTAAGATTGGCGCGGGTTTACCGTATGTCGAATCATAGATGGTATGAAAACCTTGGATGCTGCCTATACGTCAACAAATTCATAAAAGATCTGCTTCATTCGGTCTAAAACTTAGGCTCTGTTAACCCAGCGTGGATATAAGTTTGTGCAAGGGGATTAGATGCTAACGGATAATGTAGAACCACATAACAAGTAGCAATAAATAAAACAC
>CAZXOF010000113.1:0-3095 GCA_964642255.1 uncultured Eggerthellaceae bacterium
CACGAATGTCATCCCACAGCCCAATATAGGTTGCCGGGTTTGAGCGCGGTGTGCGCCCAATGGGGCTCTGATCGATGTTGATAACCTTGTCGATCTTGTCAATTCCGGTGATTTTTCGATAAGTTCCAGTACGTCGATGTGCATGATTCACACGATTCGCAAGTGCCGGTGCAAGAGTATCGGTGACAAGTGAGCTTTTCCCCGATCCGCTGACCCCGGTTACCACAGTAAGGGTACCAAAGGGAATCTCGGCCGTAAGATTTTGTAGGTTGTTTTCCCGAGCTCCTGTAATTTTGAGTGATCCACGTCGTGGGTGCCGACGCTGTGTAGGCACCTCAATGCAGCGACGATTGGCAAGATAATCCCCGGTAATAGAACCTTGTGTCGCCATAATATCGGTCGGCGTTCCTGCTGCAACTACAGCCCCACCGTGCTCTCCAGCACCTGGACCCATGTCAACAACAAAATCAGCTGCCCGAATGGTCTCCTCATCATGCTCAACAACTACAACTGTATTACCTAAATCCCGAAGATGCTCAAGTGTTGCAATAAGGCGCTCGTTGTCGCGCTGATGCAGACCAATTGACGGCTCATCAAGAATATAGAGCACCCCCATGAGTCCTGCACCTATTTGTGTAGCAAGACGAATCCGCTGAGCTTCACCACCAGAAAGGGTAGCTGTTGCGCGTTCAAGCGTAAGATAGTCAAGTCCAACATCAACAAGAAACTTCAAACGAGCCTTGATCTCTTTGATAATAGGACTTGCAATTGTGTCCTGCTGCCCCTCAAAAGAAAGCGCCTCAAAAAAACTAAGTGCATCAGAGGCATTCATTTCAGTTGCTTCATGAATTGACTTGTCGCCAACAGTTACAGAAAGAATCTCAGGTTTAAGACGCTTGCCACCGCAGGTTTGACATGGCACCGTTGCGAAATACGCACCAAGCTTTTCGCGCTGAGAATCCGATTGCGCCTCTTGATAGCGCCGCTTCACTACCTCAAGAGCGCCTTCCCATTCGATATACCAATAGGTCTCCCGTCCATCAATCTTTACATAGTCAACGCGAACTTTTTCACTACCAAGCCCCTCAAGCAGGGCTTTCTGCGCCTGAGCCGGCATATCTTCCCATGGCGTATCAGCACTTACTTCCAAGTGGTTAGCAACTGCACGAAGTACTTGCGGATAATAGTTCCCCGTACGAAAGGGTACAAGCGCACCCTCTGCAAGCGAGAGAGACGGATCAGGAACCACCAAGGAAGGATCAACTTCTTCTCGACTGCCAATACCCAGGCAATCAGGACAAGCACCATAGGGCGCATTGAAGGAGAAATCGCGCGGTTGCAATTCATCCATCGAGTATCCGTGTTCAGGACAGGCAAGTGCAAGTGAAAAAAGATGCTCACCTTCGGCAAGTCCTCCTGTTGCACCAGAAGATGTCTTAGTTTGACCAAGAGGCTTTCCGTCTGCTCCAAGTACCTGAACAAGCACACGCCCATCAGCAATCTTTGTGGCTAGCTCAACAGCCTCGGCAATACGGCTTGTGGCTTCGGGTTTTAAGACAATGCGATCAACAACAACCTCAATGAAGTGTTTAATCTTTTTATCGAGCTTGATTACTTCACTGTCAAGATGAAGCAGCTCCCCATCAATTCTTACGCGCGTAAAACCTTCTTTTTGTAGATCAGCAAGCAGTTTTGTGAACTCACCTTTACGCCCAGCTACAATGGGTGCCATGATGATGGCTCGTGTAGAGTTTGTATCGCCAAGCGCAATGATCTCATCGGTCACTTGATCGGTTGTTTGCTTTTTAATGACACGCCCACACTCCGGACAATGCGGCACTCCAACTCGCGCATACAAAAGACGCAGATAATCGTAAATTTCTGTAGTAGTACCAACCGTTGAACGCGGATTTTTACTTGTTGTCTTCTGATCAATGGATACCGCCGGAGAAAGCCCATCAATACTATCAAGGTCAGGCTTGCTCATCTGCCCCAAAAACATACGCGCATAGCTTGACAAGCTCTCAACATAACGACGCTGTCCTTCAGCATACATAGTGTCAAAAGCAAGACTTGATTTTCCACTACCGGAAAGACCAGTAATGACAACAAGCTCATCCCGTGGTATCTCAAGATCAATGTTTTTTAGATTATTTTCGCGTGCCCCTTTAATGCGAATGACACTACGCCCCACGGTCAACTCCTTATCCGTTTTGTACTGATTCTTCCAAGGAACTCAGGGCTGCAAATCGTTTTATTTGTCTCACGCCTCTTTTTTCCAAACAATCATGGTAACAGAATTACTAGATAGTAAGGCTATAAGCCAAATAGGGCGTCGTCTTATCTATAGCACACGCTACTAGCAAGTATTTACAAGCTGTTTATGCTATTTACGAAAGTTGAGCCTACGTAGGACACATTCCAATCCCCTCTTGCAAATCAAACTTTCTAAGCCTCTTGTACCAGCTTAGTACCACAGCTTATACAGAATATATCACCAGCAGTTACTGCTGTTCCACAGCTAGGACAAGTAGGACTGTCTATTGTACTAGTAGAGTTAACTTGTATGGGTTGTGCAGCCACTTGAGCCTGTGCAGCTGGTGTGCCACATCCACTGCAAAACATATCGGTCTCCCCTACACGAGCGCCACATACACCACAGGTAAAGGAGCGAGCAGCGCTTTGTTCTGCAGCTGCTTCCTTATCAATATGTGCAATTTGAGCTAAAAGATTAGCGCGCTCTTCATCACAAGCAGCCATGCCATCATAAAGAGATTCTCTACCATTTCTCAGGTTTTCATCGTTGCGTGTAGCTTCATAAAGACTTGCACCAAGTTGAGCAGCAAGACCCTGACGACGCCTGTTAATATCATTTATCTGTGTTTGCAGTTTGAGCTTGCGAGCAGTGCGTTCAGCGGTTGCGGTACCGCGATTTATTGCTGCACGTGCATCATTCAAAATTCCCATAACTGGTTTTTCTCGTTTCTTATCGATTGCTTCCTTTATGTGGTGACTCTGTTAAACCAGTTTAATGCTTAAAAAGCACACAACACTCTACCACATTGCCCCAGTTCGATAGAGGAATACCTCCCTCC
>CAZXOF010000114.1:0-3084 GCA_964642255.1 uncultured Eggerthellaceae bacterium
CAATTGAAAAGCCACTATACCGTCATCATGGTTACGCACAATATGCTTCAGGCTTTGCGCGTGTCTGATAAAACCGCATTTTTTCTCTTAGGAGAAATGATAGAGGCAGACTTAACCGACACTATATTTACTAATCCACATGACCCCCGGACTGCCGACTATGTAGCCGGCCGTTTCGGGTAGTACAATTTCTTATTAAGGCCACGGTGCTGGATTGAGCCATAGTGCCGGGCGCACGTATACAACATGCCTATAACTAGGGCGCTTAAGCTGGGTCATAGTGCTGATCGCTCATATAAGGCGTGCTTATCACCGTAACTTTGAGCGAGATGTGTAGCTTGAATATCAGGTATGCGCATAGACTCAACAACTCAGCGTGATCGTAAGGGTAGGTATGATCTATTACGTTGAAGATGATGTCAACATTCGCGAACTGACGCTCTACGCACTTACAAAAGCAGGCTTTGAGGCTTGTGGTTTCTCGTGTGCGCACGACTTTTTCGCAGCTTTGGTAAATACCATTCCTCAGCTGGTGTTACTTGACATCATGTTACCCGGTGAAGACGGCTTGGAAATCTTACATAAACTGCGACAAAACGCAGCAACCAAAAACATTCCCGTCATGATGCTCACGGCAAAAGGCACTGAATACGACACAGTAAGTGCCCTTGATGCAGGAGCTGACGACTATCTTGCAAAGCCTTTTGGCATGATGGAGCTTATCTCACGTGTGAATGCACTGCTGCGTCGGGCAACATTTTCGACACTTTTAGGGCAGACAGCACAAGATATCGTGTCCTTTGGTGAGATTGCGCTATATCCATCGTCGCGGTCAGTGACAGCAGGCGGTACCCCAGTTGTCCTCACGCTTAAAGAGTTTGATTTGCTCCATGCACTTTTGCGTAATGCTGGTGTAGTATTAACACGTCAGCAGCTTCTTCAAGATGTGTGGGGTTTTGCGTATGTGGGCGAGACGCGCACAGTTGATGTACATATTCAAACGCTACGCCAGAAGCTTGCTGCGGCGCACAAAGGGGCAGATACACTTATTACAACCGTGCGTGGCGTGGGCTACTGCATCAAATAGGTACACGGCATGCAGAAGCGCGCAAGTCAGAAGGCAAAAGCATCTTTGCATGCAGTAAGAGTAGCATGCAGTGACGATGCTAAACGTAGTTACAGTACACAGAATGGTTGCAGTATCAATCATGCAACTGACAAACAGACAGACGCTAAACAAACTGCCGCCGAGTTTCGCACCGCCAAACAAACAGGCACTAGACGAACTGTCGCTAATTTTAAGCCCTCTAATCGCACTGCCGCCAAACAAACCACTGTAGCAAAAAGTCTTGCAGGTACTATATTTCGTAGCGTTGTAGTGTTTACGGTGCTGGTGGTTCTTATATTAAGCACGCTGATTATCAGTGTTGCGTATGTAGTAGATGAGCAACATGCCGAACAGCAGCTTGCCTTGCTGGCAACTCATGCATCGGAGTTACTTGCTACCATATCATCATCCGACCTAGATAGTGTATTATCGGTGCAGTTCAATAACGGCATACGCACTACGTTTATAGACTCTAGCGGCACGGTGCTCTATGACAGCGCTTTTGACATAAGCGAACTTGATAACCACGCTTCGCGCCCCGAGGTTGTGTCAGCCTTAGTTTCTCGGGGAGTGGTTTGTGTTTCGCGCTATTCCGATACTTTACAAATCGACACCATCTATGCCGCAGTTGCGCTTGAGGATGGTTCTGTCATCCGCTTGTCTGAACAACGCCGATCCTTTGCTGCTTTTACAAGTGATATGTTAATTCCGGTACTGATAGTGCTTGGTGCTTCTATTGCTGTGATCTTTTTTCTATCGCGCATGCTAACTATACGCATTATGAAACCTATTGATGCGCTTGATTTTTCCCGACCTCTTGACAACGACATTTATAAAGAAATGACCTCGTTGCTTGTCCGTATTGATCAGCAACAGCGACAACTCATGCAGCAAAACGAAAAACTTGCTGCTGCTGAAAGCATGCGTCGTGATTTTTCAAGCAACGTGAGTCACGAAATGAAAACACCACTCCAAGTAATTTCGGGATATGCCGAGCTTATGAAGAATAACATGATAGATTCCGCAGATCAGCAGCGCTTTGCTGAGCTTATTTACAACGAAGCCTGCTCTATGCGCTCTCTTATTAACGACGTGCTGATTCTATCGCGCTTAGACGAAACAGCTTTTGGAGATGAGCAAACCACTATAGACATGTATGATCTTGCCTTGCGCGTTAAGAATCGCATTGCAAGTTTTGCAGCAAAGCAAGACGTTGAGGTGTCAGTTGAAGGTGAGCACGTCTGCATTGCAGGTAATCTGACGCTTGCTGAAGAGATGCTCTATAACTTGGTAGAAAACGGCATTCGCTACAATCATGAGGGCGGCTTGGTTGTTATTGAGGTAAGCCGAATTGCGACGCGAACGCTGACATCGGTAGATCGAGGTATATCGCCTCAGCAGGCAAAACTATTGCGTAAGGCTGCATGGGGTACCGAGATTGCTGAACAACACTTGGTATGCATTCGCGTAAGTGATACTGGTTCTGGTATTCCCGAAGAACTGCGTGACAAAGTGTTTGAGCGCTTCTTTCGACTGGAAAAAAGCAGGTCGAAGAAAACAGGTGGCACCGGGCTGGGCTTAGCAATCGTAAAGCACGCGGTGATTTATCATGGCGGCACAATTACAATCGAGGATGCTAAGGGGGGTGGAACAGTGTTTGTCGTACATCTGCCTGAGTATGACCTATCGTCGACAGGAGACAATGATGACTGTGAAGAAGAGTTCAGGGAGCGCGAGGGCAACTTCTCAAACTAGCCGCAACAGGTAAAGATGTGGACATTTTCTTGGATATACCTAGACTATCAAATCCTAGAGGAGATGTGTGCAAGTTAGGCGCGAAGTTTTTCTCTACATAAAGCACCAGCATTGATTGTGCGAGTTAAGTTAACCGGGAAAGCCCTTAAGAATCTGTGCTAGACGTAAAAAGAGAACCTTTCGATATCCTATGGATGTCAAAGCCAAGAACAGAAAGGTTC
>CAZXOF010000115.1:0-3039 GCA_964642255.1 uncultured Eggerthellaceae bacterium
CACATTCTGTGCCCCATTGTGAATGCTGTGAAGAGCGCCGCCCCACTTTTGCCGCTTTGTTAAAATTTTACAGTTCACTGTATACGATTCGAACGGAGTACTCTGTGGCAAATTCAAGCAATGTAGAGGATGCCCAAGAATCATCATTCACTACAACGGCACATACATCTGACTCGCAGCGTATGGCTACTCATGCACGCAGTCATCGTACGCATACCTATACAGGTACTACAGGTGCCAGTGGGCGTGGCGGCGCTCATGCTAGTGTTCACGATAACTCTTATGCGCGCACGAATGTAAGCTCACATACTTCTCGCATAGACACCGCTCAACTTTCGCAGGCGCTTCCAGTACTTGAAGTACCGGAAAGTCCTCAGCAAACAGGTTCGCCGGTTATAACCCTTGACCATGTAACGAAAATCTATGCGGCTCAGCCTGATCGACCTGCCTTATCTGATGTCACAGTGCAAATCTTTGCAGGCGACTTTGTGTTTTTGGTAGGACATTCAGGTTCAGGAAAATCAACCTTTATCAAATTACTAACGCGCGAGATCAAACCAACCGAAGGAAACATCTACATTGCCAATGAAAATCTTGGCACCATGCGTAACTGGCGCGTGCCTTATTTGCGGCGAAACATTGGGTGTGTGTTTCAAGACTTTAAGTTGTTGCCCAACAAAACAGCATTTGAAAACGTTGCCTTTGCCCTTGAAGTCATTGGAAAAAGCCGCCACGTCATCAAAACTCAGGTACCCGAAGTACTGCGTCTAGTTGGCTTGAAGGATAAGCTGCATAAAATGCCCGATCAGCTTTCAGGTGGCGAGCAGCAGCGTGTCTCTATTGCTCGCGCCATTGTGAATCGCCCCCCTATGCTTATTTGCGACGAGCCAACGGGCAATCTTGACCCACAGACCTCGCGTGGCATTATGGACTTACTAGAACGCATTAACCGCACAGGTACAACGGTGTTAGTTGCCACCCATGATCGCGAAATGGTAGACAATATGCGCCGCCGTGTTATTGCGCTTGAGCGAGGCAACCTCACGCGTGATCAGGATCGAGGGGTGTACGGTTTCGATGTTTAGTTTGTTCTACTTTATTCGCGAAGCTTTTAAAGGCTTTAAGCGCAATATTTCAACGGCACTTGGTTCGGTTATTACAAGCTTTTTATCTTTGCTGATAATCGGCGTTTTTTTGGTATGTGGCACACTTGCAAACAATCTTATGAGTTCTGTTGAAAGCGAAGTGTCTATTACCGCTTATTTGGCAGATGATGCCGACCAAACAACTGTTGACTCGGTGCAAAGCTATATAGAAAGCCTTGAATACGTGGCTTCAGTAACCTATACCTCGAAAGAAGAGGCGCTTGAAGACTTCATGTCCTCATCTACCAATAGTGCCTATATTGAACAGCTTGATGGCGAAAATCCCTTACCAGCTTCGCTAAACATAGAGCTTACCGATCCCGAGCAAGTAAGCTCAGTAGTTGAACAGATTGCCACATATCCTGATTTTCAAGCGGTGTGCGACGAACCAGACAACCCAACTGACTCGTTGTTATATGGTCAAGGAACTGTTGAGCGCATGTTTCAGCTAATTGATTATGTACGTTATGCCGGAGTAGCGCTTGTTGCCCTGCTGGTTTTCATAGCGCTTGTGTTTATCAACAACACAATCCGTTTGGCTATTTTGGCGCGCCGTAAAGAAATTGCTATCATGCGCTTGGTAGGAGCTTCAAATGGTTTTATTCGTGGCCCTTTTCTTACCGAGGGAGCGCTACATGCCCTTATAGGCTCATTACTTGCCGTGGGAGTTATAGAGCTTGCTCGTACAACTGTGCTTCCCAAGGCGCAGTCAGGACTGGCCTTTTTGCCACTTGAAATTGACTCGTATACCTTTTTATATATCTATGGGGTATTGATTGTATCGGGCTTAGTGATTGGTCTTATAGGATCGGCCTTTGCTATGCGTCGCTATCTGAAAGTATAGGGTTATTGATAGGCGCTCCCTGCACCATTGCCCCTTTATCATGTGTGTTTCAATGAGCCCATACTCGGATGTTTTACTTTCGAGTATGGCAAGATATATCATGCATTCATCTCCGCTGTAAACTCGCGTTAGGTAGACGCTTCAACTGTGTTCTTTAGAACTGCCGGATGGTAGATGCTAGAATGATCGGCTAAGCAAGCTAAGTAAACGACAGAGTGGGGAGGTGTAGGGATCATAGCTACGGCACCTGACGACGCGCGGGATATCTGTGCAGCGATTCTTCAGACACTTCTTGACCAGCGCGACAGACAAGTTAAGCGTGGCTTCTATTGGGAAAATCAGATCACTTTCGTCTACAACTCGGAAAAGATTGAGGGAAGCGTATTGTCTGAGGATCAGACTCGCGCGATTTTTGAAACGGGAACAATTCAAGCAAGCTCATCTGTGGCGATCTCTCATATTTTCGAAACAAGCAATCATTTCCGCATGTTTGACCTTATGTTAGATACTCTTGAGGAGCCACTAAGCGCGAATCTCATTAAACGTTTCCACCATGCTCTTAAACAAACAGAGGGTGCGGGTGAGTGGAAAACTGTACCGAATAGTGTGGTTGGCATTACTACAACACCGCCCGCAGAGGTTGATGTTGCAATACACCGTCTGCTTGATGCTTACGGGCAGCGCACATCATCAGGGTATGCGGAAATCACGGCGTTTCATGTGTTCTACGAGCAGATTCATCCTTTCCTTGATGGCAATGGGCGAACGGGCAGAATCATCATGTTTAGGGAGTGCCTTGTAAATGGCCTCATACCTTTTATTGTCACTGATATCGAGAAGCTATTCTACTACCAAGCTATTCGCTCGTTTGGGCATGACAATGGTGAAGCGTTTGTTCGGTTTGCGGAGCATATGGCCGAGCTGTATATGAAGGAGTTTACGTCCTTGATTCCAAGCAAGCTGCTACTTCCCGCTATGGAACCTTATGTTAAAAGTCCTAGTTTCAATGACTTTGATATGAGTTTCTTTCGATAGTCGCAAATTTCGATA
>CAZXOF010000116.1:0-3013 GCA_964642255.1 uncultured Eggerthellaceae bacterium
ATGATTAGGATTTATGGCGGCTACGATGGCTCATACAGATACATTCTGAATTCTTTTGCCGTTAATGGCACTTGGATTAGCATTCCCTACCCAGACGACACAGACATCCCCTTGAGCATCGATTCCTCAGATTCGCCTTCTGTAATCGACGTGACTAATTCTATGGGTAGCAACAAATACACCACTATTTATGATGACAATGGCGAGTCTCAGGCAACGGTGGAGGTGTATGCACAAATTACTTATGACACTCAGGGGTATATTTCACAGTCGTCTACTTCTGATGTTCACTGGAGTAGTAGTGCGTATGGCTTTACAAGCACTGACTATCAGGGCGATAACTACTCCACGTATTGGCAATTTACGTTCACTAATGTTACAAACAGCTTAAAAGTTGATTTCGGACATTTGGTTTCTACGACCTATATAACCAGAACTGGCGAAGCGCGTATCTCTTATATTGGCGATGGGCTTACTGTTCAGCGCCAGAACTATGAATTAAGGGCGGGTAACACCAATTATGGCGGTGAGGCCGTAGTAGGAAACCTTATTAACATTGCCTCTGGTACAACAACCGTTACTCCACACTGGACCTATTACAGTACAGGCATCGGTATTTATTCATCTGGCCTACAAACTGGTGGCACTCCTATCACAACGCTTGAGCCCACAGCATATGAAGCTGTAACAAATGATGATTTAACAAGTGATAGAACCTGGTATCCAGGGGTAGTTACCTATGAAAGCTATAGTGCCAATGGAGCGCTCGTAACCGCGCAAATTACCTCTGACACCTTGAAGTTTGCCTTTAGGTTCTATCAAACCAAGAATGATGATGATGAAACTTATACTGACGCATTAGATCAGCTCACTAACTCTGATGAGCGCTTTATTCTTGCGCAAAATGCTGAGGGCTATGGTATCCCAGAACTTCCTAGTGTCACTCCGAACACAAGAGAAGGTATGACCTTTATTGGCTGGTCGCTTTATAAAAGTGAGACCGATCAAGCAGAACACACTGTCTATAACACAGGAGATGTCATTTCGTGGGCTGCCATAGATGAGGCGGTAAATTCCATTGATCAAGACTCTATCTATTATGAAACTGAGCCAGGAAATGCTCTCATTCAGCTCTATCCTGTGTATGCCGCTACTACAACTCTTAGTTTTACCGATTACACCGTAGAAATCTATACAAGTAGTGATGACACTACTCCTGAGACAATCACGTTGAGCAATGGGGTTATAGGGTCAAGTTTGCTACTTGATAGTGTCTTACAAAACGAGGACGTACAAACACTACTTGCTGATCTCTTGACGGACACTACGGTTCTTGATCGTGCAGCAAGTAATTCGGTGGTCGTGATATCAGAGGATGGCGCGACCTTTAAGATTTACCTGCTAGACTCCTCAAGTTTTGAAGCAGAGGATGATCCAGGCGAAGAAGAAGTTTCTAATCCAAGGAATCCTGGGACTTCCGGTAGCACTGATAAGTCCGATGAGCCTGACGCCCCCGAGACTTCCGATGAGCTTGATGATTCCGAAGTGTCTGACACACCCGATGAATCTGAAGACTCAGATGTATCCGAAGTTATTGACACTTCGGATAATACTGACGATTCGGAAATTTCAGAAACAACCGATAGCAACGAAACAGCAGCAAGCACCCTAGCTCAAACCTCTGATACTCATGTGCCGGGCTTTTTGGCGGTGTCTGTCCTGTGTGCTGGATTAGTTGCCATCTTGGCCATGTATAAGATGCGGCAATATTACTGATAATCGGCTTACCGGCCAGCAGCTTCCGTTGGCCGGTATAAGGTATATGTTTCTTTTGCCATATGCACGATTCATTGCAGGCAACCAACAATACTTTATAGCAAGGACATCCTTTACCAATCACAGGTATGACATCTTTTGTAAATCGTCTTGCGGCTTACTTCTTGACTTACCCTATACCTGCTCTTTTGCCGACCTCGATTTGTATCATAGAAGCCTGCGATAATTTGTGTGTATCGATGGCGTATACTTCGTTCAGTGGAGTTTATAGGTTAAGTGGGGGGCTAACATGGCGCAGACAATAGATCCGATTCAGATGGCTGCGGCATTACAGTTGCCCGAGCTTTCGACGGGCGATTGTGACTACGGCGATTTGTCGCAACCATTTGCCGGATTGCAAGGTGTGGTTGATAAAAACCCTAAAACAGCTGCAATCATCCTTGCAGGTGGTCAAGGCGAGCGCTTTGGTAAAGAAGGTGGTAAGCAGCTGGTTGAGATTGCTGGTAAGCCAATACTCACATGGTCGGCCGAGGCTTTTGATGCGGTGGGAGATATTGGTCTTATTGTCATTGTGTGTCCTGAAGAGCGTCAAAGTGAATATCTGCGTCGGGCAATTGATGCTTTCCCTTTTGTTACTCCGGTGGTGATGGCACCTGCGGGTGCTTCGCGTCAAGAGTCCGCGTTTTCAGGATTAGAGTATGTACCTGAAACCTATGAGTTTATTGTCTTACATGATGGCGTGCGTCCTATGGTGGCACCCTCGCTGATTCAGCATACTATCAACATGGTAAAAGGCAATTTTGACTGTGATGGTGCGGTGGTTGCACATCCTGCAGTTGATACGCTTAAAGTAGTAGAGGACGGCGTTATTGTTGGCACACCTGATAGGCGCGTGTTTTGGAATGCTCAAACGCCACAGGTGTTTCGTGCGGGAATATATCGTCGAGCACATGCAGCTGCCCTATCCGATGGTTTTGTAGGAACCGATGACTCGTCATTGATTGAGCGCTTGGGTGGACGTGTGCTTGTTATAGAGGGTACACGTGACAACATCAAGCTCACCGTGCCAGAAGACTATTCACTACTTGCAGCAGCGGTACGTGCTTTGTACTCAAAGGAATCAAAGCGATCATGAGTGATATGGCTAGGGAAACAGATTCTGCCGAGCATCCTAAGTCATACCATGAGTCACGCCATGCACCTGTTATCTTTGATGTGCAAGAGGCAGACGTGCAGG
>CAZXOF010000117.1:0-2975 GCA_964642255.1 uncultured Eggerthellaceae bacterium
TGCCGAGTCTTGCACGCTGTGCATCATGTAGTATTGTATGTCTTATTACTGCTCTCATTGGAACATGTGTTCTTGTTGGATTATCGCTTGAATCTTCCTCAGAAGGAAAACACCTTGTACTGTTGCTCATTCTTGTGCTTGGAGTCATTGTCACGTGTGTATTTTGGAGTAAACCGCTGTATCACGTTATGAAAGCCATAAGTGCCTCGCGGCAAACTTCGCAAACACTGCGTGTACGTGAACGGTTTTTACTTTATCTCTCACTTGCATTGCTTGTGTTGACGTTTGTTTTGATGCCTCTTCTTATCCGGTCTATGATAGGGGCCTACCTTAAAGGGGTCTATGGTGAAGTGGTAGGGTATATCTCAACTGCAGGTTTGACTGCTTTCTGTGCTTGCATTGCTATTGCTACTGCAAGCTTTGTTACCCTTATGTGTTCGACTAAATTGCGCACAAAGCTGTGCCATATAAGCGCTATGGATACAGGCAGATGTACTGAATCATTGATGACATCAGATGCACTGTATACACATCATCAAAGCGTTCTGCCTGACGATGATAGGCTTGCCTTTGCCGGCTCGGTATTTTGTGCTGCCATCATCATACTGGGATGGTTCGTTTCGGTATTCGGTCTGATATGTAACTTATAGTCGCCTAAATACTGCGACAACTTTACCAGCAATTGTGCATTCCCGTGTGATGATAGGTTCCATTGAAGCATTCTCGGGTTGTAAGCGCACGTGATCGTTTTCTCTAAAAAAGCGTTTAACGGTTGCACCATCATCAATAAGCGCTACAACAATATCCCCATTATTTGCAACAGGTTGTTCTTTTACAACAACATAGTCACCGTCATTGATGCCAACCTCAATCATAGATACGCCCCTTACAGCAAGGATAAATGCTGCTGCATCACCAACGATGTCGGTTGGTAAGGTGATGGTATCTGTAATATTTTCTTCAGCTAGGATAGGTTCACCTGCAGCTACATTACCAACAAGTGGTATGTTAATCAGCTTGCTAAATGATGGACGAATAGCCTCATCAGGCAACTCGTTCGTTTCATGATGAGCTAGCGTTGTAAGTGTTATAGAGCGGGATTTTAACGGGTCACGCTTAATAAGACCCTTGTTTTCAAGAGCCTTTAGGTGGACATGTACTGTGGAGGGGGAGGATAGTCCAAGATCCTGACATATCTCGCGTACGGTAGGACCGTAGCCTTTTTCCTGAATGCAACGTTCTATACAGCTCAGTACAGCCTGCTGACGTTTTGAAACTTTCTCTGACACGATTGCCTCCTAAAAAGAGAACAAATGTTTCAATTTTTTATTGACATGAACTTTTGTTCGATTTATTATAAACACGAACATAAGTTCTAGGCAAGAAGGTTTAGGTAATCATGAAGAATCATGTAATTTCTACGTGCATAAAGGGGAACACCGCGCTTACCTATAGATGCGCATTACGTACTCAGGAAAATATACAAGCTCGCATCATTGCATTTCCTAAAACGCGTAGCCTAGAAGATTGTGATGTATCTAACATGACATGTGATACACCACAATGCTCACAAGCGCTTTCAAGTGAGCGGCCATATTGCTCGCGATGGCAAGCTGCTCTCCGTGAAATCTGTACTTATAAAAACCTCAAAGGTGTTGAACTGAAGCATATATCTCGTTGTGAGGAAATCGGAGCTGCTGTAGTGTTTGGGGTACTTGGGGTATTTGTTGTCTTGTTAGGTTGTTAATCCGTTCCATTTTTTGTTTTAAATATCCAAGTTTTTATCCACGTCGCCCTAATGCTGTAGTTAGTATAGCAAGTTAGATTTCCTTATCTTCCATTTTGGCTTTTGATATCAGTGAGATTTCAGGGACAGCCAGCACAAGTAATTGAGCAATGCGATCACCATGTTGCAGAATAAAAGGCTCACTGTTTATCTTGTAAAGAACTCGCTGCGAATGAAGATGAGTAGTATTTTGTGTACAATGGACAGCACATACAGAGTAAGGAGTTGTATGCGCTGCCCATCGTGTGACTGCGAAGATTCAAAAGTCGTTGATTCTCGTCCCACCGAAGATGGAACTACAATTCGTAGACGTCGTGAATGTTGTTCCTGCTCGTTTCGTTTTACCACCTATGAACGTCTCAGTGATAGCCCTCTGCTCGTTATAAAATCAGACGGCTCAACTGAAACCTATAATAGAGAGAAGTTGCTTCGTGGACTTGCAATAGCCTGCGCTAAGCGTCCTATTAAATCTGAAACTATTGCTGCTCTCATTGATGGCATAGAGATTGAGCTTCGCTCATGTCCTCGCAGTGAAATTTTGTCCAAAGATCTTGGAGAAATGGTGCTTGAACGGCTAGCGAAAGTAGATGATGTGGCCTATGTCCGTTTTGCAAGTGTATACAAAGACTTCAAAAACATCGAAGAATTCGCTCGCGCTCTCGAAACTTTACGCTCATGACTATTGAGATTCCCTTCACACTTCTAGATCCGTATATTGAAGCACCTCGTTATGCGTATCCCGGTGATGCCGCTATTGATTTGCGCTCTACTATCGATGTGGTACTTGAACCAGGTGCGCGTGCAACCATTCCATGTGGCATTGCTGTAGCAATTCCTCGTGGATATGCTGGTTTTGTACTTCCGCGCAGCGGTCTTGCGCTAAAACATGGTATCTCACTGGTGAATGCACCAGGACTGATTGACAGCGGCTACCGAGGTGAGCTATGTGTCATTTTGATCAACCTTGATAACAGTGAGCCTTTTATTCTGCAACGTGGTGATCGCATTGCTCAATTACTTGTGCTGGCTGTCCCTGAAATCTCACTGATATCATGTGCTAGCTTAGACGATACTGAACGTAGCTGTGAAGGTTTCGGTAGTAGCGGCCGTTTATGAAATGAAATATTAATGTCGGATAATATCTATTATGTAAAGTAATATCATAATGAATCAAACACGGCTCACCTTT
>CAZXOF010000118.1:0-2972 GCA_964642255.1 uncultured Eggerthellaceae bacterium
ACCCTCTCAAAGTCGAGGCTTCCTATAGGAGGCGAGAGATTCCCTCAGAGCTGGTTAGTGTGAGAGATGGTATACAGGTTTACACGATTAGTGAGTTAGCGCGTCTCAAGGCTGCTGCTTATAGCAGCAGAGACAAGATACGAGACCTCTACGACGTTTCGTTTATCTGCACCAAGTATTACGACGAGTTGGACAAATCCACCCAAGACGCCTTGAGAGCTGCATTGGAGTACAAAGACTTGGAGCAGTTCGATTACATCGTTCAAACTCAAAGCGATGATCTCATCGATTTAGACACCCTTGAAACGATGTTTCTTGAATCTTTCGATAAACTTGGTCTTCTAGTTCCAAGTCAAAGCCACAATCTATCAAGTATGGTCGAAGCGACTAAAAGTTACATTGCAGAGATAACCTCGTCAACCACTGACGGCAAATTAAGCGAAGCCTGCGCCGCTAAGTCTCACCTACCGTTTTACGACCGCTCTTCCGGTTTCGACCGTACGCTCGGTTGATCACACGAAGCTGCGCGTTCAATCGAAGAGTTCATCAGGATGCTCCGTGCATATTGCGCGCAAACTGTTGCGTCATTCTGTAACGCACTGATGTGCCGTTCTGCCTTTTGCTGATGCGCTCTTCCGCGCGCCGCTGGTGTGCTGAAGGTTTATCTTGCCACGCGCCAGCGGGTACAATCATGCGGGATTTAGCTCATGTTGCTCATGCACTTGCACATCAATTCGGTTCTTTCGATATATATGACATAAGAATTATGAACGATTCTATCCACAATTGCTTCTGCTATCGCATTGCCTCTGAGCTTTTGAGTCTAACCATCAACCGCAAACTGTGAGCACAGCATAAGTGACCTTGTCTATAGCGACCCTCAATAATCTCTAGTACCTTACGTGCTTCACCTCCCTTTAAGGCCTCTAGCATCCAATCATCGATGATAAGCAGATCGCACTTCATGTATTTCTTTTTTGGTCTTGAGCCATTCTTTATCTTTTTTGCTCTGTTAACCCAGCGTGGATATAGATCCTGCAAAATCGGAATTGGGACGACAAAGGAGCTTTATCTATTGTTACTTGGTTGTAAATTATCCGTTGGCATCTACCCCCCTGCACAAACTTATATTCACGCTGGATTAACAGAGTCATCTTTTTTCATGCACAGCTCATCAAACATCCTTAAAAGGTATACGTATCGCACGAAATAAAACGCAATGCAAGCCGCAACACCAAGCGTATACGCAAACCAGCTTTTTTCTGCTCCTGTCGCGCCTATGATAATGACGTTTTATCTCGCATACCCAAGCACAGCTTGCTAGGTTTACAATACGATCGCAATCAAGATTGCGATTAATGTCATAGCAAATATCTGTAATGTCTGTATCTGATGTAGAAAAGTTTGCTTGTCTGAGCAGGTGAAACCGTTTGTTGAGCTGTCATGTATTCCATTCCGCATCTACAAGCATTGCAAGACACTCATCGGGCGTTTCCAAAATTTCTTAACTCAAAACATTGCGTAATAAACCTTTATACCTCTTCTTTCATGAGTCTGCGTATTACTTTTCAGAGACAAAATACCTCTTTGTCTGAGAGTAATCCATATACGAGAAGAACCATATGTCTGGCCGCTCATCTGAGAAATCTCATGAATTATAGGTCTGGAGCTGTTGGTACTTGTCGGGCTGTTTACTTATAACCCAAAAACTCCTTCGGAAGCCCTAAACCTCCGAGGGAGTTTTGCTTTTTCACCCATGGTGTACAAGGCTATGAGCTAGAACAGTGCATCAGCGTCATTCGTGTTGAGAACCTTTAGCTCCACTACTATTAGCACAAGCTCGCCCTCAATACGAACAACAGGCTACCTTGGATTACTCTTGTGCAAGTTGTGCCCTTGTGCGAGCAACTAAGCCACCCGCTTCAATGATCTCTCGTATAAACGACGGGAAGGGGTGTGCCTGAAAGGTTTCACCCGTTGTTTCGTTGCTCACAATTCCTGCATCAGCATCAACGCGCACCACATCCCCCTGACTAATGGCATCTACCGCCTCGGGGCATTCCATAATAGGCAGGCCAATGTTGATGGCATTACGATAAAAAATACGCGCAAAGCTCTTTGCAACAACACACGACACACCTGCCGCCTTGATACAGATAGGTGCGTGCTCACGCGAGCTACCGCAGCCAAAATTTTCTTCTGCTACTACAATGTCACCCGCAGCAACCTTGTTCACAAACTCAGCGTCAAGATCCTCTAGACAATGCTTTGCAAGCTCGGATGGTTCAGACGTATTGAGATAGCGTGCTGGGATGATAACGTCGGTATCGATGTCACGCCCATAGCGATGTGCTGTTCCTTTGAACTCCATTTTACACCTCCAGGTCTTCAGGAAGAGCCACATGCCCTGCTACAGCGGACGCTGCAGCAACAGCCGGGTTCGACAAATAAACTTCAGATGTTGGGTCCCCCATACGTCCAACAAAATTGCGATTTGTAGTTGCCACACAACGCTCACCTGCCGCAAGAATACCCATATAACCACCTAGACACGGTCCGCATGTTGGCGTTGAAACAGCGCAGTTTGCATCAAGAAAAACATCCATAAGCTTCTCTTCAATGCATTGGCGATACACCAGCTGTGTTGCCGGAATAACAATGCAACGAACATCGGGGTGTACTTTTCGTCCGCGCAAAACCTCTGCTGCCTGACGCATATCTTCAATGCGTCCATTTGTGCAGCTACCAATAACCACCTGATCAATTTTGATGTGGCGAGATTCAGTAACCGGATGTGCATTCGATGGCAGATGCGGCCAGCTTACGGTTACAGGAATGTCAGCGGCATTGATCTCATACACCCGCGCATAGCACGCATCAGGATCAGAATGATACTCAACCGCAGGGCGCTCGGCACGCGCAGCAAGATAGGCACGCGTCACGTCGTCAATTTCAATAAGACCGACTTTACC
>CAZXOF010000119.1:0-2774 GCA_964642255.1 uncultured Eggerthellaceae bacterium
GAGTTTAGGCCTTTGGGTAGGGGTTGTAAGGCAAGATAGCGGTTATAGATGAGGAGCTTCGGCCATGTGCGTATAAGCAGTACAAACTTCCTCTGCGCTGCCTACCATATGAAGCTTGCCTTTGTTTATCCATAAAGCGCGATTGCATAGACGTGTAATCTGTTCGGCAAGGTGCGACACAATAAGTACCGTTGTGCCGTTTTCAATCATGTGATTGATTTTTGCTTCGCATTTCTCTTGAAACAAAAAGTCACCTACCGATAGTACCTCATCCACAATAAGTAAGTCAGGTTCGGTAATGGTTGCAATGGCAAAGGCAATACGCGCAACCATGCCTGACGAGTAATTCTTGATAGGCATTTCCATAAAGTCGTGGAGTTCTGCAAAATCAATGATCTCATCAATATGATCATCAAGGAACTTCTTTGAGTGTCCAAGAAGTGCACCATTAAGATAGATATTCTCGCGTGCTGTTAGTTCAGCATCAAAACCAGCACCAAGCTCAATAAGCGGCGAGATACTTCCGTTGACAATGCATGTTCCCTTGGTTGGTTCAAGTACGCCTGCAATAATTTTTAGCAAGGTTGATTTACCTGAACCGTTAGTACCAACTAACCCGAATACATCTCCGCGGTTCACGGCGAAACTTACATCGTCTACAGCCACAAACTCTCTGAACATAAGCTCATGTCGTGCAATCTTGATAAAATACTCTTTAAGGCTCTGGATTTTTTCGTTAGCTATGTTGAAGGCCATAGATACATGGTCAACAACAACAATAGGATCATTGTTCATGTAGATGTTCTCCCAAGAGCGTCTGTGCTACACATAGAGTATGAACTTCTTTTCAAGCTTCTTGAGTGTAAACAGGCCAATAGCAAAACTTACTACAGCAGAAATTGCACATACTCCCAGTTCAAAGGTAATGCTTGCATCTGAAGCAAGCGGAATGCCGGTAATCATTTGTCGGAAGCATGATACAAAATGATACATTGGATTAAATTGAACAAGGATATACACCCATTCAACTCCGAAATTGCGAAGAGCGTCATAGGGCCAAAACAGTGGCGTGAAGTAATACCATACTGACATAAGCACGCCCCATAAATGCATGACATCGCGAAAAAATACTGCAAGTGCTGCCACAAAGTAACCAACACCAAGTGTGAAAACAACAAGTTCGACAAGTAGTATGGGAACAAATAGAGTTTTCCAGCTAGGAACCATGCCAAAAAATGCGAGCACGCAGGCAATAGCAACCAAGGAGGATACAAAGTTCACCAGTGCAGAAATAACTTTCACGGTGGGAAAAACAATCTTTTCAACACGTACTTTCTTGATAAGGGGAGCCGCTTCAATAATGGATGACATGGCTCCATTTGTGCCGTCTTGAAACACGGTAAAAAGTGTTTGACCCAAAATGAGATAGACAGCAAAGGCATATTCGTCAAAGCTAAAGCGGAAGATATTGCTAAAGATAAGCGACATGACAATCATCATGAGTAAAGGATTAAGCATGCTCCATACCATGCCCAGTACCGAGCGGCGATATCGAAGCTTGAAGTCCTTGACAACAAGGTTATAGAGCAAATACAAGCTGTTTTTGTTTTGCTTGGTATGGTGAGCCGTTCGGACAGAGCCGAGCATCAGCGCTCCTTCGACCTATGATCTAGTAGGCAATAGCGCAACTAACCTGCGTTGTTTGACAACGGTAGGCACTCGGCGCATTACGCAAATAATTCTAGCACTCACGTGTCTGTACGCTCAAAAGAGTATGTAATTCGTGAAAAGCTCATGCGGTATGCGGATATATGTGGATGTGAAATGGTCTTACGAGGGCGAATTGGTTGGGGTGGTCTACTCGCCCTCGTAGTGGAGAAGGAGGGATTTATGCGTTTTCGGCGGCCGCTACTGCAGTTGCAATGTATCCTGCCGTATCTGACAGTGTTGCTCCTGATACTGAGTCAACATCTGCTGCTGATAGTTCGTCAATGGTTTTACCTGCGATGTATTCCTCAATAGCCTCGATATTTTCAAGGTAGGCAATGGTGGCTCCGCCGCGCTCTGCCATTGCAGCTGAATAGGTCTCGCTGTTTTCTTTTTTCGACATGAGCACCATGCCCTCGGTGAAGTTCTCGCCAAAGGCGGCATCCGAGTTCGGAACCCCTACATAGCCCGAATCCGAGCTGGAGCATTGGAATTCATCAATATTGGCAGCAATGATAACATCATCCTCAACCAGTGATACCGCATCGGCAAAGGCCGACTCGCCATGTGCGGCAAAGTAGGCGCGCCCAAGCACAAGATCATCAGCGCTTCCGCTGTATTCGCCAGAAGATATAAAGTTGCTGCTTGCGGCAACTTCAGCAACAAGCGCAACATAGTTTGCGCTGTCGGTCAGTGTTGAACCTGATACGGCGTCTACGTCTTCCAAATCGGAGGCTGTTTTGCCAACGCAGTACGCTTCGATGGCCTGAATAGAATCAAGCCATGTTTGAGTTGCTCCGCCAGATGATTCCATCGAGGTGAAATAAATCTCATCATTAAGGCGTTTTGAGGCAAGTACAACACCTTCAGCGAAGTTCTCGCCAAGGCTTGCATCGGCGTTTGGCACTGCTTCAAGTCCTTCGGTGGTTTCATCAAAGAATTGAAGCTCATCAATATTGACGGCAAGAATGGTTCCGTCATCAGCGGTAGCAACGGCGGCGCTTGTGTAACAGCGCTCTCCATGTGCGGCTCCATAACCACGACGAAGCGTAACGGTGCCACCCTCA
>CAZXOF010000120.1:0-2760 GCA_964642255.1 uncultured Eggerthellaceae bacterium
TTGTGACATATACAACTCTTGATGAGATACACATACCCCACCCTAAAGGAGTTTCAAAAAATTGAATGAAACATAGCTTTTCGATAAGTGGATTTTTATATATGAGCAAAGGAGACATTTGAATATTGTGCAGACAAGCACACTATATTTGAAACCCACCTCTCCAAATTGCCGAGCGCGATGCTAGGCGAATAACAAAACAGAAAACTAAAGAAGAAGACCAGCGTGAATAGGGAGAAGCGCTAAAAGCGTACGATAAGGAGAAAAAAGCCCACCAAGAAGAAGCTGTATTAACTTATGCTAAACATACGGATTCCTTTCATTCGCCGTTGCCGCTTTTATAAACACTTATCCAGCAAAATTCACACCAAAGAATCTTTCTGTTCTTGGTTTCGACACCCATAGGATATCGAAAGGTTCTCTTTTTATGCCTAGCACAGATGCTTAAGGGCTTCCCCGATTAACTTAATTTTGATTATTAGCGCGCTTTGTGTACTCCTCTTGCGTGTAAGTGAACACCCATTTTCATAGATGTGCGCATTATCACTTTTGAATCGTTTTCACTAATGTGCTCACTTCCTACACTTTGCTTGTCTTGTTGGCAAGTAAAGAAAAGAAGTGATTGTAATGGTAAGAAAAATTCCAGCAAAACTTGTATTAGAGCTGATAGACAAGGAAATGTCGATGCGGGCCATCCGACGAACGCGCTATATTGCTCTACAAAGTGTAGCTAAAGTGCTCAGAGCGGCAAAAGAGAAAAATCTCAGATGGAAAGATGTCGCCAATATGGGCGAGGCAGAAGTGTATCACCTTTTGTTTCCTCGTAGTGCAGAGGTTCAAGAAGCGTTTTTGGAGATTGATTACGATTACGTTCATGCTGAGTTGCAAAAGACAGGTGTCACTTTACAACTGCTTCACGAAGGGCTCGAAGACAAAGCGGCAGCACTTGGCCTTCTCTGTAAAAGCTATACGACATTTTGTCGAGAATATGCTGACTATGTTACATCCAAAAAAGTCACCAATCATCTTGAGCACAAGCCCGGTCAAGTCATGAAAGTTACCTGGACAGAGACAACGATGAAGCTTGTTGATCCTTTCACCGGCTAAATCTCTAAGGTCTATCTATTCGTTGCCTATCGAATATCGTCTATGAAGGGCACCCTATTAAGCGCGACGTAATTAACGAGCTAGGTACTACCCAGTTCGTCGTTACCTCAACAGATGTGATACTTGAAGGATTTACCGGTACAGGAAAAGTCATCTTGCTTGCGCCATTGCAAAACAAGTCTGCAAACACGGACGTAAAACGTTGTATGTTTGCATGCTTGATATGCTGGCATATCGAGAAGAAAAGATGTCAGCAGGATGGCCAGAGAAAAAGTGCTTAAGAAAATATAGCTCGTATAAGGCACTTGTTATAGACGAGCACCTTATCAATCAACCAACCACTGATCAGATGCATTTTTTGCTCGAACTCACAGAGCGAAGATACGATAACTCATCAATCATCTACTGCTCTCGATACTTTGTTGAGGAATGGTACAGAAGAATGGGTGGCGAAGCGCATGCTGAATCAGTTATGGATTGCATCGTTCATAACGCTATCCGTATAGAAATGAGAGAAGTAAACATGAGAGAACTGATGGCCAAAAAGAGCTAAACGCAAGGGTGTACCTATGCTTGAAAATACCCGTAAAACTTGATGCAAAGGGCGGTGTTCACATACGCGCTAGCGCCGCCCACAACGCTTGCGAATAATCAACTAATTTACACAATGCTTTCACTAACATAGTTGATTCCTGGAATAGCAAAGAGGAAAATGAATTAGATACCTTATAGGTGTACTGCGGTATAGCTCTTTCCGGTAGAACACAACAAAGCAAGACAGGTACCTAAAGGTTAGCCGGAATATGAAAATATATAGGGCAGACAGGAAGCCACAGCGATAGATGTGGGGTTGGGGCTTTCGGACTATTTCCTGGACACCCTAGGCGGCATACCCCAATGATAAACGGTAATCCCTTGGGCTCATCCACCCAAGGGATTTCTTCTTGCGGTGCCCGTTGTAGTAATCGATGTACAGATCGAGCCTCTTGCCGAACTCCTCAAAGGTGACGCCGGTCCAATCGCGGTAGTAGAAGAATTCGTTCTTCAGCCTCCCGAAGAAACCTTCGCAAGCGGCGTTATCCGGCGAGCAAGCCTTCTTGGACATGGAGCGGACGATTCCATACTCGTTGCAAAGGGCTATCCATCCCGGCCACCTGTAGTGGCAACCGCAATCGCTGTGAAGCACGGGATGCTCATGGTTATCGATCGATTCGGCCGCTTCGATCAATGTGGAGTTGGTGAGGTCGGCATCTGAAACCTTTGATAGGCGATAGGAGGCAACCTTTCCGTCGAAGCAGTCGATGACGGCAGAGAGGTAGCATCTTACAATCGGGCAGCACAAACTGCGTTATGTCGGTAAGCCATAGCTTGTTGGGACGGTCTGCGTAGAAGTTGCGTCGGATCTTGTCTTCAGGATGCTGGCTGATCTCGCCCTTGTACAAGTTGCAAGAACACCTTTTCTTGCTGTAGATGTACGAGTCTCCCCTCTTCGCGCATGAGCCGCCTTTGCGGACCTTCTCCGATATGCAGAAAGGGGCTTGGCGCCTGTCGTCGCCGGCTCTTAGCGCCTGCCATACTCTCTTTCGACCCAAACGTCATGCTGCTTTGCTTCAAAGATCGCGCGGATGCGCTGGCGGACAATCGCGTGGGGGT
>CAZXOF010000121.1:0-2692 GCA_964642255.1 uncultured Eggerthellaceae bacterium
CGTGCTTCAGCGCCTTGTTGATGCTGGTAACACGGTGCTTGTGATCGAGCACAATCTTGATGTTATTAAGTGTGCTGATTGGATTGTGGATCTTGGTCCTGAAGGAGGCAACCGTGGAGGAAGCATTGTTGCAACAGGGACACCCGAGATGATTGCCGAAGTTGCGGCAAGTCACACTGGACGTTTTGTGCGTAAGGTGCTTGAGGCGTCTGTGTGTTAGGACATCCTATTCGCTCCGCAGCGCCTCTACGGGATCTTTACGGCTAGCAGCACGTGAAGGAATTACTCCGGCAATAAAGGTAAGCACCATACTGATGAGGATCAGGATGAGAGCGGCTCTCCATGGCAGTAGTGCAAGGTTGTCTACGTCGAAAAGCTGATACACAATGGTGTTTATTGGAATGCAGATCAGTGCAGTTACACCAACACCTAGGGCGCCTGCTACGAAACCCTCAATTAGGGTTTCAGCGTTAAAGACGCGTGCAACATCACCCTTGCTGGCGCCAATGGATCGCAAAATACCTATTTCCTTGTTGCGCTCAAGCACCGATATATAGGTAATAACGCCAATCATGATAGAAGACACCACCAGCGAGATCGAAACAAAGGCAATCAACACGTAACTAATCATGTCGATAATCGTTGTGACTGATGACATAAGCGTACCAACTAAGTCGGTATATGACACTACCTTGTCAGTTTGATCGCTGTTTTCCATAGAGGTGTTATAGGCCTCAAGGATCTCAATAATACTTTCTTTGCTTTTGAAATCATACGGGTAAATATTGATGCTGCTTGGTTCGCTTAAATCGGTATAGCCTAATGTAGTTAAATTGCTTTCATAACTTGTCTCACTTGAAGAGAGCAGCGACAAAATAAGTTGGCTTATTTCCTTCTCGTCAAAGTTGATTTGAAATGCTGCGCTTAAGGCTTCTTCATCGACATAGAAAGCCGATGACATACGTGCGGTTAAATCACTTATGGCTTGACTCATGCTTGCACTTATCTGTGTTTGCAAATAAGTGGAGAGTTCATTCATATAGCTTGTCATTGCTGTCTGCATATAAGAGCTTACTGCGGTGCTTATCTGTTCTTGAAACGATGTTACATCGATAGCACTAGCAACAGCGGCCTCTATGTTTGCTTGTACTTCGGTGCTGGCAAAGTAGTCTTCGGGAGTCAAACTTGGGTTGTCTTGTAAAGTCACTATATAGGCTGTCATGATGGTAGCCATACTCTGTGCAAACGAGTTAGTGTTCATCTCAATATTCAAATCACCAAGCGTTGTTGTGATATCGGGTAAAGAAATTTGCGGCACATTTGACATATCAATAGAAAGTGACGAGAGGTCAAGAGAAAGCTTACTTTCGTCAATACCAAAGGCTGCTGATATGGCATTGGTATCAATGGTGAACAAGGAGTCCATATCAAAGAGCGTGCTTGATTCGGCGTCTTCTTCGAAAGTATTACCGGTAAATATGTTGATATCGGGATTAGCAAGTTGCTCTTGTACGATGTGTGAAGAAGCGGCTAGTTCAACAACGTATTCTGCTAAGGAAGCAGAATAATAAATACTACTTCCTGTGAGTACACCGGTTGTAGCGTCTTCGGAAAGCTGCACGATACCAACAATAGTAATGTCCTCACCATTACTTACCAGCTCGCGCATGTAGTCTTCGTCACTACTTTTATCAATCCACAGTCCTAAGTCTTCGTCATAGGAATAAGTATCTGCGGCACTGATAAGCTTAAAGGTAATACCAAGGATATCTTCATAAGAATAGCTTCCTGTGGTATCGGGTGTGGAAACGCTTTCATTTGCGGCAAACTGGTCAACCATGGAATCGAGTTCATCTGCATCACGTAACCCTAGTGTGTAAAGCAAAAAATCGCTTACCATGCCTGAACTGGTGAGCACAAGTACGCATTCGTTAGAGCTTTCTGGCCAGTGTCCTGCTTTTAAGTCATAAGAGTCTTTATAGAGATCTTCATTTTCGGGTAGCTGATAGAACACGTCAGTACTCATCATGCTTGACATGAGGCTGCTTGTACTAGTGGATGAGCCAATGCCTAATGCAGAAAGCGAAGTATCGGGATTAACTTGCCGTAAAGTTTCAGTATCAGAGCTGTAAAGAAGTGGTGTGACATCATAGCTGTATTCAATTGCGCGTGCATAGGAGTCAATATCACTTTCGCCACTTTCAAGATAGTCTTTCAGTGAAGCAAGATCGTTGCTTCCAATGCTGGAAAATAAATTAGTGATCATAGGGGCAACACTAATGGTGTTCTCGCTCTTGTTGCTCTCATCATCGCCATCATTGCTTTCCCCATCGTCTGAGGAAGTGCTTACCTCAACAGTCAAAAGCGAGCTTATGTCAAGGCTTGAGCTGTCGATGGTAAGAGGGTATTCCGAAAGAGTTTCTTCTTCAACAGAAGCAATGTAGTTGTTTACCCCGTTAGCGAGCGCTAGGATGGCCGCAATGCCAATAATACCAATAGATCCAGCAAAGGCCGTCATAATAGTGCGACCTTTTTTTGTCATAAGATTGTTAAATGACAGTGATAGTGCTGTCAAAAAAGACATTGAGGTACGGCGAGTGGCATGCGAAGATGCAGCGATACTGTCAAGTGGGGGATTAAAAGGATCTGAGTCTGATTGGATAAAGCCATCGGTGAGGTGCACAATGCGTGT
>CAZXOF010000122.1:0-2690 GCA_964642255.1 uncultured Eggerthellaceae bacterium
ACGCGATGGCCGCTTCATTGAAGAGCTTGGACGCTACAATCCGTGCACCGATCCGTCAATGATCAAGCTTGACCTTGAGAAGGTTGATGCGTGGCTGGCAAATGGAGCTCAACCTACCGACACAGTTGCGCGTCTTATTGATACGGCGCGCAAGGAAGCCTAGGTTCTTATGGCCACGCTGTCTAAGGACATCACTGGCCTTGTTGACACCGTTGTTCGGCCGCTTCTTGAGTTCGAAGACGAGCTGTCTATTGACGCGACTGAGGACGAAGACGGCACCATTTATCTTGAACTTCACGTAAATGAAGCGGATGCTGGCAAAGTAATTGGACGTCAAGGTCGCATTATTAAGTCTATTCGTACACTTGCTCGAGCTTGTGCAGCACGCGAAGGCGTGCGTGTTGAAGTGGAACTTGCCGAGTAGATGGATGAATGGGTTGATGTTGCCTGCGTAACAAGTGCGAAAGACCGCAAGGGAAGGCTCGTTGTGCATGGCGTGGCGAGCCTTTCGTCTCTGTTGTGCGAAGGCTTAGACGTAGCCTTTGTGCCACCGGTTGTTGATGCTCCTCGATTCTCTTGTATTGAGTCGCTACGCTTTATATCTGATACCTCTGCAAGCATAGGTTTGAGCACCATAGATACTCCCGAGCGTGCGCGTTTATTGGTGGGTTGTCACATGCTGATACGTGCCACCGTTTGTGCGCACGACACTAAGACTCCGTATACGGATATGGTGGGGTATCGTGTCTTTGATGCAACAGAGGGTGAGATTGGGTTGGTAAAGCGCCTTGCAGATAACCCCGGTCAGTTTTTGCTTGAAGTAGCGTGTCTAGATGGACATACGGCACTTGTTCCCTTTGTTGAGGAGATTGTTGTGCATATTGATGATGAGGCGTGTCGTATTGATCTTGTTGCGCCGCGCGGTCTCTTTGACTTGTAAGCATAAGGCGAGCACGTTATGCGCATTGAAACGCTGTCAACCTTTCCTGATATGTTTAGCTCTGTCATGGGTGCTTCAATTATGAAGCGCGCCGTCGATAAGAACATTATTAACTTTCAAGCGTATGATTTGCGTGATTGGACTCATGATCGTCACCGCACTACGGATGATGACCCCTATGGTGGTGGCAGTGGGCTTGTTATGAAATGCGAACCAATCTTTGAAGCCTATGATTGCATAACGGCTTTGTATTCCTTGCCCCCAACAACAATCTTTTTAGCTCCAACAGGTAGGCGCTTTAGCGATGCGCTTGCTTATGATTTAGCTAACAAAAAACGATTACTCTTTGTGTGTGGTCACTATGAAGGCATTGACGAGCGCGCCTATACGCTTGCCGATTATGTCCTGTCGATAGGTGATTACGTACTTACTAGTGGTGAGCTTGCTTCAATGGTTGTCATTGATGCTGTGGTACGCAAGCTACCTGGGGTACTGGGTGCTCAAGATGGTGCTGTCAATGAAAGCTTTTGTGATGGTTTACTCGAGTATCCTCACTATACACGACCTGCAAGCTTTCGCGGTATGGATGTTCCCTCGGTGTTGTTATCGGGCAATCATGCGTCTATTGCTTGCTGGAGACGTGAGCAAAGCCTTATGCGTACGGCACGTGTACGACCCGATTTACTTGAACATGCCGTGCTTACCGAACAGGATCAAAAGTTTTTGCGGAATATGGGGAATTTGCCATCAAGTTCCACCCCCGCCAATAACAACTGCGAGTAAGCGTTATGATGCAAGTTCAGTGCGGTTTCTTACACCGCTTTTTCAACGCAGCAGATCAGCAGCGTCCTTTTGATTCGATATGCCAATGAAAGGGCATGGGCTTTATGAATGCCGGGCAGCACGCCGACGCTAGACAATATGGATTTTTGAAGTCGCTCATAAGCATCGTTGCGACGGTGCTGTGTATGCTTGTAGTGTTTTGGGCTTACACCAATTTCGTTATGGTTGGCTACTATATTCCATCGGGCTCTATGGAAAGCACCATTGAAATTGGCGATATGATCTTTTCTGAAAAAGTGTCTTATTATTTTCGCGATCCTGAAGCAGGCGACATTGTAACTTTCGAAGACCCCCAGGTATCAGGACGCATTTTGGTAAAGCGTGTGATTGCCGTGGAGGGACAAACGGTTGATTTGATAGACGGACAGGTTGTGGTTGATGGAGTTGCGCTTGACGAGTCATATGCGAATGGTCCCTCTTATGAGCTATCAGATTCGGTAATCACCTATCCGTATACAGTGCCTGAAGGATATATATGGGTAATGGGCGATAATCGTACTAATTCGCAAGACTCGCGTTATTTCGGAGCGGTGAGTGTTAAATCGGTAACGGGACGTGCGTTTTTTGTGTACTGGCAGAAATGGGATGATCTACCTTCGATATGGGAATCTAATTTTTGGGAAAAGTTCTGGGAGGAATTTCATCTTGGGCCGCTTTCTTAAAGAAGCGTCTCGGGGGGGGCTTTGAAGTAAGAATTGTAATGCCGCTATACGTGCATAAGGTTAAAGTGCGTAAGCTTCAACATATAAAGCGGTGAAGAAAAAGCCTGCAAGGAGGACTATGTCAAACACTATGTCAGTCACAGCAGAAAAAGAGCATACGATAGTATTGAGCTTCCAAGACATTATCATGAACCTGCAGCAGTACTGGGCCGCTCAGGGCTGCGTGGTGCTGCAGCCCTACGACA
>CAZXOF010000123.1:0-2610 GCA_964642255.1 uncultured Eggerthellaceae bacterium
TCCCGTGGTGGACTGCTCAATGAGATACTTGGTCTCTTCGGCATTGAAGCAGTAAACTGGCTGGGCAATCCCACGCTGGCGCTGATATGTGTATCACTGGTCGCCGTGTGGAAGAGTGTAGGTTATTTTACGATTATTTTCTATGCCGGTATTATGAATATCTCCGTCGAGATACGCGAGGCGGCGCTAATTGACGGAGCTACGCCACGGCAGCGTTTCTGGAAAATAACCGTGCCCCAACTCAAGCCTATTATCTATCTGAATGTAACACTTGGAATTATTTGGTCGTTTCAGGCCTTCGACATTGTCTACAAGCTGACCGGCGGCGGGCCATACAACGGCACGACGACGATCGCATACATCATATATACATACGCCTTCCAAGATTTCCGCATCGGCTATGCCAGCGCGGTTGCTATATTGCTGCTAATTGTCATCTTGGTTGTGCATCTCATCCAGCAGCGCTTCTTTGATGGGGAGGATTAAGGACTTATGATTAAGACAGAACGTCGCAGTTTGCGCTTTATCATCGGTGTTATACTGGTTACGCTATTTGCTGCCTTGTGTGTTGTGCCACTGATATACATGGTGCTAGTTTCTTTCGCCGATACATCGACAATGTACATAAAGTGGGAAGATATCAACCTTTTTGACTTCTCAAACTATATATACCTGTTTGAAAATCGTGACTTTGGCAGGCCTATACTCAACAGTCTTATTGTTGTGGTGATTGCGGTTGTCGTGGTTGACATCATAAGTTGTACTATGGCTTATGGCTTTGAGAAAAAACCGATTCCTGGTAAGAAGACGATGTTTAACCTAGTGCTCGCTACTATGATGATACCCACCCAAGTTGTGTTTATTTCACTCTATGTCATGATGCGTAAGTGGAACATGCTTAATACTTACATAGCTCTTGTCATTCCGCTTGTAGGTGCCTTTGGAATCTTCATGATGCGCCAATTCATCCGCAGTGTGCCGAATGATTTTATAGAGGCAGCACAGATAGATGGATGCAGTGAGTTTATGATCTACACTAAGGTTGTCCTACCGATGGTTAAGCCCGCTAGGATAACGCTTGCGGTTTTCACATTTAATAGTGCATGGAACGCCCTTCTATGGCCACTTATTGCCGTTACGCGTTCTGAGATGAATACACTCACCGTTGCGACAAGCTCATTGACGAGCTATTTCTCGACTAACTATGGACCGGAGATGGCGGCGGCAACGCTCAGCTTCATTGTTCCATTTATTCTGTATTGTTTCATGCAGAAGCAGTTTGTTGAGGGTATTGCCCTAGGTGGCATAAAGGGTTGATAAGCTCAGTTGACTATTGTAAGAGGCGCACTCTTGTTAGATAGTGTAATTTGCGGGGTAATGTAAGGTTTGCCTCGCTTATTTTGCATTTTGTACTATATGATGAGCTATTGGGGACTTGGTGTTTTACAAGAGGCAGCTAAGTCTTGTATCTCTGAGTACTCCACGCTCACAAAGTTATGTTACGAGAACTACTATGAATTTTGATGCCTCAGATGTTAAACGACTTTTAAATCGCTGGGACTATGATCCTGATGCCATTGATACATATGGTCGTGCTCTTGAATCGGCGATGCGCGTTCCCGAAGCGGCAAATCTACTAAAGTCTACGGTCAGGGCATATGCAGCAGGAGAAAGTATAGACATTAAAGCTGTTCTTTCTAGTATGGATCACTTTGCCGAGCGTTGTGGTGAGAGTCCATACACTATGCGTATGCTTCCGTATATCTGTATGCTTGACGATGCGCTGTTGCGTTATAAGACTAATGGGATTAGTGAGGACATTTACACAGATTCCTTTGCCGACTTGCTGTGGAAAACACGTGAATGCTACAGGATTTACGGTGTTTGGGGTTCGTTTGTGGCTCCGTGGTTTTACAGGTTTTTTGAACTAAAATGTTTTGCGCTTGGACGATTACAATTTGAGCTTGCCCCTTTCAAGGCTGATACGCCACTTTTACGTGATGAACGCGTAATAAATGTGCATATCCCATCAAGCGGACCTTTGCACACTGCTGATTGTGAGGAATCCTACGAAAGGGCTGTGCGCTTTTTTGGTTACGAGAGGGAAGAGTCAGTGCCGTTTGTCTGTGATTCTTGGTTACTGCACCCGATGTGCAAGCAACTTGACGAGAACTCAGGAATTCGCCGCTTTGCCGCTAATTATGAGCTGTTGTATGTTATAGACGACCCAGATTATACTGATATGTGGATAATATTTGGAAAGCCATGGCATGGTGACGCACACGCCTTGCCAGAAGACACACAGCTACAGCGCATTGTCAAACGCAGACTACTGTCAGGTGAGAGCATAGGACGTGGCTATGGGCTGTATCAAAGGAAAGTATAGTTGCTTTAAAATTAGGGGATAAGAGGTGTGATTATGACTAAAGTAAATACGACATTAAGAATAGATGCAGAGCTGAAAAGCGAGGCAGAGTCTCTGTTTAAGTCCTTGGGAATGGATTTGAGTACAGCGACTTGTATATTCTATCGTCAAGCACTCAGGTGTCATGGCCTTCCTTTTGAGGTTAAGATTGATGAGCCGAATGCAGTTACTTATGCAGCAATGGA
>CAZXOF010000124.1:0-2456 GCA_964642255.1 uncultured Eggerthellaceae bacterium
CAATTGAACCAAAGATGGCACGATGAAGCATCCAGGGACGCTCTTCGGTGTTGTCCTCGGTGCGATACGTAAGCTCAAAACGCTCAGGTAAGTTGAAGTCAACTTGCACCGTGGAGCATTGCCAAGTACGCCCAATGGCATCCTTTACTTTGATGTCAATCTTTGGACCATAGAAAGCGCCATCACCCTCATTAATCTCATAGGCAAGTTTATGACGCGCACAAGCCTCTTTAAGCGCGTCTGTTGCATGCTTCCACATGTCATCGGTACCAATTGATTTTTCCGGACGTGTCGATATTTCTGCCTCATACGTAAAGTCAAAGGTTGACATAATGTGGTCTATCAAATCAAGAATAGCCACCACCTCATCAACCACTTGATCACGCGTACAGAACACATGTGCATCATCTTGGGTAAAACCACGAGCACGCAAAAGGCCATGGACAACGCCTGACATCTCATGACGATACACGGTACCAAATTCAAAGTAGCGCAACGGTAAATCACGGTAGGAATGAAGCTCATTGTTGTAGAGCATCACATGACCTGGGCAATTCATTGGTTTTACGCCGTACTCTTGAGGGCGTGGCTGATCGGGTGTTCCCTCATTGATATTGAAGAAATACATATTGTCATGATAATAGTCATAGTGCCCGCTTGTTTTCCACACATCAGCCTTATAAACGTGTGGCGTAATCACTTCTTCATAACCGCGTGCATAAAGATCACGTCGCAGCCATTCTTGCAGCGTACGAATGACACGCGCCCCTTTGGGAAGATACAGCGGTAAACCAACACCTGCTGCTTCATCCATCATATAGATGCCCAATTCACGCCCAAGTTTACGATGATCGCGCTTCTCAGCCTCCTCAAGTGTATGCAGATAGGCCTCAAGATCTGCTTTTCTGGCAAAAGCAGTACCATAGATGCGTGTGAGCATTTCGCGATCAGCATCTCCCTTCCAATACGCACCAGCAAGTTTCATAAGCTTAAAAGCGCCTATTCTGCCGGCAGAAGGCACATGCGGACCAGCACATAAATCAACAAAGGATCCGTGACGATAAATACTTATCTCTTCGTTTGCAGGCAACTCATCGACATGCTCGAACTTAAAGCACTGACTGGCAAAGATTTCTTTAGCCTCCTCGCGCGAAACAACTTCACGCACAAAAGGCTCGTCTTGCTTGATGATATCGGCCATCTTGGCCTCGATAGCCGAAAAATCATCAAGAGAAAGCGCTTGCGACAACTTAAAGTCATAGAAATAACCATCATCGGTATGCGGACCAAAAGCAATTTGTGCACCTGGGAAAAGCTCTTGAACAGCCTCGGCCATAATATGTGCGCAAGAGTGGCGCATAACACCAAGCGCATCGGGAGCTGCTTCTGTAATAATCTCCACAGTGGCACCATCAGACACTACTGTATTCAAATCGACAAGTTCACCATTGACACGCCCAACAAGGGCGACTTTTGCAAGTCCTGCGCCAATTGAAGCTGCAACATCAGCAACAGTTGCACTATCGTTCAGCTCTTTTACGGATCCATCAGGAAGATAAATATTCATACAAGCAAGCCTTTCTCTTAAGCCGGGTGGATACAAACCACCTGCCTTCTGCCACACTGTTTATCTACACCTAGATAAGCTAGATAAAATACGTGTACCAAAGATTATCTCTGATTAAAAAAGAATCTACCAAAAAGACACGTAAGCGGTCACAAAGTAGTAGGTGGAGCTGCTTACATAGCGTTTCGACACAAGATCGTTTATCAAACGTCAAGACAGCGGACATCTATATCTACTTACATCCCTATCGAGACGATATAGAATCCTTACCACCTTGCGGGCGCTGTGTACTACGACGACGCGTTTGAACCGGACGATCTGTTAGAACCGTAGTACAGTACGGACATATACTCCACTGTGGCTCAAGCGCGTGATGACAAACTGGACACAGATTTTTAAGACGGGTATGACAGTTTGGACACAAGACATAATCAGACTCGACAGGATATCCACACATGCCACATTCACCGTAGTGCATGAGTTCGCGTTGCTTGATAGCAATTTCAAGCTCTTGTTCATCCCGATCAATTTGATACAACGGCGGACGCAACAAACAATACGCAAGGATGCCAAAAATTGGTACCAGCGCCACAATACCCCATACATACCAGTTAGCGTCTCTTAAATAGGCATCGCGAGTAACCCACACGATAGAGAGCACATAAACAATGACAAGTCCAACTGCGATCACCGTAAGAGCAATGCGCAACTCGGGTGTCATCAATTGTGTCAACAGTTCGCTCATGAACCGATTCCTTTAGTTCGCCTTTTATTCGTCTTGTTCCACCTAAAACCGGCGACCCCATTATCACTGTTCGGCGGCACAGCCGCATCATTATAGCAAAGGTAAACAACCATCATGCAAAGCACCTGCATATGGTCACGTTCT
>CAZXOF010000125.1:0-2455 GCA_964642255.1 uncultured Eggerthellaceae bacterium
TTTTGTTCTTCAACAAAACGTCGTGTGCGCCACCTTCCACAATTGAGGTTGCAGACACAACAGTAAGCTTTGCTTTCTCCTGTAGCTCAGAGATAGTCAGTGCTCCACAGTTGCACATGGTCGATTTTACCTTTGACAAGGTAAGCGCTACGTTGTCCTTAAGTGATCCAGCATACGGTACGTAACTATCAACACCCTCTTCAAAGGTTAGGCTTTTTTTATCTCCGCCGAGGTCATAGCGCTGCCAATTACGCGCACGTGCTGATCCTTCTCCCCAGTACTCTTTCATGTAGGAGCCATTAACCATAACCCGATTGCTAGGACTTTCGTCAAAGCGAGCAAAATAACGACCAAGCATTACAAAATCGGCTCCCATAGCAAGCGCTAACGAAATATGATGGTCATATACAATGCCACCATCTGAACAAATAGGAATATAGATACCCGTTTCTTTGAAATATTTGTCGCGCGCCTTAGCAACCTCAATAACTACTGTTGCCTGACCGCGCCCAATACCTTTTGTCTCACGTGTAATGCAGATAGAGCCTCCACCAATACCAAGCTTGATAAAGTCGGCACCTGCATCAGCAAGAAAACGAAAGCCCTCAGCATCAACCACATTACCCGCGCCCACCTTTACGGAATCCCCATAATTATCGCGAATCCACGAGATAGCAAGTTTTTGCCAGTCGGAATAGCCTTCCGAGCTATCAATACACAACGCATCAGCACCTGCCTCTACCAGTGCCGGCACGCGTTCTACGTAGTCACGTGAGTTAATACCGGCGCCCACCATATAGCGCTTGTGCGCATCAAGCATTTCAAGAGGATTTGACTTGTGTGAATCATAATCCTTGCGAAAGACCAGATACAGAAGGTTATCGTGCGCATCAACCACTGGTAAGGAATTAAGTTTGTGCTCCCAAATGACGTCGTTGGCAGCCTTGAGCGTTGTATCTGCTGGTGCCACAACTAATTTCTCACGTGGCGTCATGAAATCGGCTACCTTTTCAGACCCATCCATACGCGACAGCCGATAATCGCGATCGGTCACAATGCCAAGCAGTTTGCCGTGCGCCGATCCATCCTTGGTTACTGGCATGGTCGAGTGTCCATGCTGCTCTTTGAGAGTAATCACATCGGTAAGAGTCATGTCGGGCGACAAATTGGCATCGCTTACCACAAAACCTGCCTTATAGTCCTTTACGCGAGCAACCATAGCGGCTTCGTTTTCTATAGATTGACTTGCGTAGATAAACGACAGGCCTCCCTCAGTAGCAAGCGCAACTGCCATACGATCATCAGAAACCGACTGCATAATAGCTGATACCAAGGGAATACTGAGAGACATTGGGCATTCTTCTTCGCCTTTACGATATTTCACAAGTGGCGTTTTAAGACTAACGGCAGAAGGGACGCAATTTTGTGGCGTATAGCCAGGAACGAGTAGATATTCGTTGAACGTTCGGGACGGTTCGTCAAAATAAAACGCCATATGGCTCGCTCCTTTACTATTTACATCAACGGAAATACTGCAAGTAGCACCACTTGCAGCCACTTGTACACGTGCTGTCATTGTACTACGCTCTTTACACAACACAGCGCTTTATCTGCGCTTCTTTACCCTTCTATAGCAGAGAATGCGCACAAATCTAACTGTGTTGATGATTTGTCGAATTAATACCGTACTATTCAATAGTACGGCAAGCCAAACATGCGCTAATAAGCTGATAAATTATCTAGGGGCTTTTTCTCGTGGTCTTGATGAGTCTCAGTGCTACATAAAGCGGTAAAATTCCAGCAGATAGCATTTGACTTAAACGGGATTATTGTAGATACAGTACATAACAGGGAGGCAATCTATATGGCTGACGATGAGCAATCTCTAATACCTGACCCAGATAAGCAACCCCCAACGCCTGACGCAGAACGCTGCATAACTACCAAAGTTAGAATCTTCTACATTGCATCTTGTGCTGTACTCGCACTGTTAAGCATTGTTTCTGTTATCTTTCTACCCATAAATACAGCTATACTTATCATGATGCTCTCCGCTAGTTTTATGGCAGCATCGCTTATTGGTATATGTCAACTTGATAAGCGGATAAATGTACCTATTGTTCTTATGGGACTCTGCCTTGCCGCATGCCTTATTTTTATTGTGTATCTGCAGGTACAAAGAAGCAATACAACGAGGGATTTCGATGCCTACACATGGCTTTCATACATCGAATATAATGCTAAGCAAGCAGCGCGTTAAAAACGCTGAGGACAGAAAAAATAATAAGGTCTTTCGCACCTGCATTGTGAGGATTAATACTTAAAGGGGCCTAGATAACGTTGTGACATTTTTAGCAGCCCTCTGATAAGATTCTACCATGTTTGTGCTTTATTCCGACCGTTGAGGCCTTTTCAAACTTAAAGCTCGCCTTCTTCACGTTAGCCTCTGCCGGAA
>CAZXOF010000126.1:0-2453 GCA_964642255.1 uncultured Eggerthellaceae bacterium
CTCAAGCGCACTGCACGTATGTACCGGTGTCACCGATTTCAGCATTGCCTTGACCGTTTTGCGGCCCCGCCACTCATCAATCTGTACCTGAAACACCGAGTTCACTAAGGCATCGGTGCTCATGAGTCCAGACAGGTCTGAGCAATTAAACATAATGCCCGCAACACTTGAACAGCCATCGGTCAGCATACAGGAAAGATGATTTTTGTCAGCTCCAACTGCACGACAGTTTGCAAGCGCAACGTTTGAAGACAAAAACGTTGGAATGGGATTTGCTTGCCCAAAAGGAGCAAGTCGCTCCAGCTGAGCTACCGTATGCAGTGACAACTCACTAAGATTGACGCAACTATCAATCTCAATTGCAGGACGAAAGTCATCATCGGGTAACTGCTCCATAAAGACTTCAAGGCGGTGTGTAAACTCGGCAAGCTTGTTAACTTCAAGTGTTACCCCCACAGCTGCATCATGTCCACCAAAACGGATGAGTAGATCAGAAGCACTTTCTACAGCCTTAAACAGGCTTACATTCCCAACACTTCTACCCGATCCATGCGCTTCACTACCATCAATGGCAAACAACAAGGTTGGCACACCGTAGAGTCCTACAAGACGGCTTGCAACAATACCTTTAACACCTTCATGCCAGCCCTCGCCGGCAACTACAAGCACTCGCTGCCCGCGATACACTTCTTTAGCCCGTTCCATAGCAACTTCAGAAAGTTCAGCCTCAATTCTACGACGATCATTGTTGATACTCTCTAAGCGTGCAGCAAGCTCAGAGGCTTGTGCAGCATCATCGGTGAGCAACAATTGGATAGCCAGCTCAGCATCTCCCATGCGGCCAGCAGAGTTTAAGCGTGGTATCACCGAAAAACTCAGAGAAGTAGCCGTGATAGCCTTGCCAGTAGCTCCACTAATTTCTAAAAGTGCAGCAATGCATGGGCGTGGTGAAGTATTGATGCGTTGCAAGCCATCTGCCACAAGCGCACGGTTTTCATCACGCATAGGCATAAGATCGGCAATTGTGCCCAAAGCGGCAAAATCAGTGTAATTACGCCATAGATACGGTGCACCAAAACGCCCGCCTAACGCTTGTACAAGCTTAAGTGCAACACCTGCACCAGCTAAAATAGAACTTGCACAGGTGGGGTCGAGCTTCGGGTCAGCCACCGGTACGCCTTCTGGCACTAAATCAGAGGGTTCATGATGATCGGTAATGGCAAGACCAAAGCCGGCTTCTACAATAGTAGCCGCCATATCTTTACACGCAATACCGCAGTCAACTGTCACAATAAAATTGGGCTTTGGCTCTAAAGCAACTAAGCGCTCTAGAGACTCTGCAGTAAGCGAATACCCTTCACTAAAACGTCGTGGAATAAAGGGTGTTACGTGCCCTCCAAGTTCCCGCAGTGCACGCGTAAGTAGAGCAGTAGATGAGATGCCATCAAGATCAAAGTCGCCAAACACTACAATATGATCTTTGCGTAACAGTGCGGCTTCAAGAGCATCAACAACCTCTGCTAAACCGGGAATGATATAGGGATTGTGTCCATCACGATCAAGAGAAGGATCAAGAAAGCGCCGGGCTGTCGCCTGGTCGCGAATGCCACGAGCAACAAGCGCTGCAGCGACGACCCGGGGCACATTGATTTGCTTACTGAGTGCTGACACAAGCTCCGGATCGGCTGCTCGTATATTAAAGCGAGCCGCCATAGAGGCACCGAACCTAACATTGGTATAGCTATTTTTCATTTGATATTGTCGCACAAGAGTTGGTATGTGTCATCGCAACGAAAATCATATGACAGCGTAAAGTTGATGGAGTCAGCCCTATTCGATGCCGACCATTCCTCTGTCAATACCAGCTGCGAAGCGAACTTCAGCCGACATATAGGCAACACTTGCCCTATGCGACACCCTATTGTGTATTCAATGTGGTTTTAAATAAAATATGTCAAACCCTAGCATATTTCATGCAGGTCTTGGCAACCGTAATGGTGGAGGGTGACATGTATCGCCTACTGTTTGCAACTGGATTGTATATCGCTACTGCTAGTCGATATGATGCCGCTAAATCGGCGATAATTAGTGCAAATGATGTAATAAAACATCCCCACTACACTGAGTCTTATTACCTACTCTCGCAATATATAACTGCATCTCAGTTTTAAGCAAAGAGATTACTTATGCGCAAATACCTTCGAAAATGGCTCCTTATAGGAGAGTTAGTGGCAGTTGTAGGTATGATTGAATTAGGGGTATGCGAGATCTTTTTTCCTGCAACTTCTACTGTGTATGTTATGTATTTTGGACCATTCACGATCGCTACAAGAACTCTTATATATGGTGATGTGTTTATCATATTAGTAGCAAGCCTAATCACACTCCTTATCTGTCATGGCATACAAAAAGCCCGTGAAAAATCACATGCACCTGTATCCCTTAAAAAAGCT
>CAZXOF010000127.1:0-2355 GCA_964642255.1 uncultured Eggerthellaceae bacterium
GCGGCTGCTCTGGCGCGTTGGCAATGCAGTTGCTTGTAGCCGCGTTCCTACAGTGACGAGCTTTATTATTGCCTATGTATTCACGACGTTTTCTAGGACGCCAAAGACTGTGGCACTTTGCGTGATGGCGTACGAATCTCGGAAGGATTACTGAGGACATTTCCGCACGCGCTATTTTCCTACGCACCGCTTATCTCTGTATGTCGTGATAAAACATAAACTTATGATATGGTTATTTGGGTTAGAAAATAGCTGACCGCAGAAGACTCAGTACAATCTTGTATTGTATATGTAGCTTTAATGTGCAAACCGTGTTGAGCCACATTCATATAGGAAAGAGGACGCAATGTCGAAGCTCTGTCAGAGTTGCCTTACGGAATTGCCAGATGAAGCTACAGTATGTAGCAAATGCGGGAAACAGCCTGATCTAAGTGATAAAAACCAAGACCAGCGTGAAGATGCTGGTGTGCATGAATCTGAAGTGAATGACACGTGCGATGCTAGTATTGTCGACAGCGCCGATGTAGAAAGCAGCTCTGCTACCGATAAGGCACGGGAAGTAGACGTTGCCACGATATCTGATTCATATCCTACTTATAGCAGCATGGCAAACAATGAGCCGGCTTCGGCACAAAAGAAAAAATCAAAAGTGCTTATTGTCGGTGTTGTCGCCGCTGTGGTTGCGATACTAATCGGAGTAGGCGTACTTGTTACGACTGGGTCAACAAGTGGCTCTACGGCAATGGCTTCTGCCGAAGCGGTGGCAAACAATGTAGCTTCAGTCTTTTCCACTCTTGTGGTTGAAGATAATAGTACAAATCTAACGATTGATGGTCTTATCAACGCTACAGAAGAGCTGCTGGGCTTCTTCCCTCCAGGTGCTGCTGATGCGGCGCTAAGTGCAGAAGGTGTCACCAGTGTCAGCGCATATTACGAAGCGTATGCCGACTCAAGTATAGAAGAAAGCTTAGCTTTGATGGCCTCCCTTTTGCCCTTAATGAATCCTGAGATAACAGCATCAGTAGAAGAGGCGCTTACCGTAAGCGAACTTGAAGATATTAACGAGGACTTCGCTCAGTTAGGTATTAACGGGACAGCTCAGGCGGGTAATGTGATTGTGGTGACTATGAGTTACACATATTATGGCGAAACCTCGTCAGACTCTATGACAGAAATGGTTGCTGTTGATATTGATGGCAACTGGTACCTTTGGATGAGTATAGACGAAGTGTTCTAAAGGGGCTCAAGTTCTACATTTTTCAGGAATTATTTTCACCTTAAAGGCTCTTTGCATGTGCTAGTTCCGCTGGCTGTTATTTTTGAGCCGTTTGCGGACAGGTTTGTCCTTCGTGGATGGGATGTAAAGACATGTTGTAATTATGGCGTAAATATACGTAGAACGATTTGACAACAAGGGCGTCTAGCGGCAATGCTGACAGAGTCCTTGTTGTTGTAAGAGACGAGGTGTAAAAATGGCTATTAGCCAAGGAATTGAGGGACTAATTGGGAATACCCCCTTGGTGGAACTTTCAAAGTTCGCCCAGCGTCGCGATATGAAAGCGCGTTTTGTTGCCAAGCTCGAAATGATGAATCCTGCTGGATCAGTCAAAGATCGTATCGCTGCTGCTATGCTTGCAGCTTATGAACGTGAAGGTCGTCTAACATCTGACACGGTCATTATTGAGCCAACTTCGGGCAATACTGGTATTGGGTTAGCTGCTTTGTGCGCTGCGCGAGGTGTACATATGATTCTTGTTATGCCCGAAACCATGTCAATTGAGCGTCGTCGGCTTGCTGCTGCGTATGGCGCCGAAATTGTACTAACCGAAGGCGCACGTGGTATGTCTGGGGCTGTCGAGCGTGCCAATGAGCTTGCACAAGAGATGCCAAACGCTATTCTAGCCGGACAATTCGTTAATCCGGCTAACCCGGCTGCTCATCTTGCCACTACTGGTCCTGAGGTGTGGGAGCAAACTGACGGTGAGGTAGACATTTTTGTGTCAGGAATTGGTACTGGTGGCACTATAACAGGTGTTGGTTCTTATCTTAAGAGTCGCAAACCTAATGTTCATATTGTTGCTGTTGAGCCTGCTGCTTCGCCAGTGTTGTCCGAAGGATGTGCAGGCAAACATGGCATTCAGGGTATAGGCCCGGGTTTTGTGCCCGATGTTTTAGATACAGCTATTTATGATGAGATCATTACGGTTGCTGACGAGGATGCATATGCAGCTGGGCGCGAGCTTGCTACTTGCGAGGGGCTTCTTGTTGGCATATCGTCGGGCGCTGCAGCAGCTGCAGCAGCTCAGGTTGCTGCTCGTTCTGAAAACGCAAATAAGCTTATTGTAGCTATGTTTC
>CAZXOF010000128.1:0-2328 GCA_964642255.1 uncultured Eggerthellaceae bacterium
GCGGATCAAGGAGACGCACAATAACCGGCAGACCATCCATAGCCTTAAACATGCCGTAGAAATCACCCGATTGAGCATCAAAAAGTTGATCTACAGCCTTTTGACGAGTATCTTCATCCTCATTAAGGATGAAAGTCTGAATAATTTGCTTGCGCTCGCCTAAGAACATGTGCTCCGTACGACACAATCCAATGCCTTGTGCTCCAAAACTACGCGACAATTCCGCATCTTCGGGATTGTCCGCATTAGCACGAACACCAAGTGTGCGGAACTCATCGGCCCACTCAAGAATGGTGTCAAGATCGCCCGTCAGCTCGGGCATGACCAGCTCGACCGCTCCAAGCACCACAATGCCTGTTGTGCCGTCGATCGAAATCACATCACCTTCTTTGATGACGATGTCAGTACCCGCAACGGCCGCCTGCTTTTTTTCTGCATCAATACGCAGCGCCTCAGCACCACAAACACACGGTGTACCCATGCCACGCGCAATAACGGCCGCATGCGATGTCTTACCACCATGTGAGGTGAGGATACCTTCGGCAGCAATCATGCCTGCAAGATCATCAGGATTGGTTTCCCAGCGAACAAGCACACATGTGCGACCCGCCTCAGCAGCAGCTACGGCATCAGCAGCAGAAAACACAGCTTCACCCACAGCAGCACCCGGGCTGGCATTAAGGCCGCGTGCAACAATGTCATAGCTGGTATTCGTGTTAAACTGCGGATGTAGCAGCTGATCAAGCTGCTCGCAATTCACGCGACTTACGGCCTCTTCCTTGGTGATCAAACCTTCTTTTTCCATTTCGATTGCAATGCGAAGCGCTGCAGCAGCGGTGCGTTTACCAGCACGCGTTTGCAGCATCCACAATTTACCCTGTTCGATGGTGAATTCAATGTCGCACATGTCACGGAAGTGATTCTCAAGGGTGACAAATATCTCTTCAAGCTCACGGCCAGCCTCTTCAAAACCTGCGACATCTTTTAACTCAGCGATGGGTGACGTATTGCGAATACCGGCAACCACATCTTCGCCCTGAGCATTGAGCAGGTAGTCGCCATAGAACTCCTTGGCACCATTGGCAGGATTGCGCGTAAAGGCCACACCAGTAGCAGAAGTATTACCCTTGTTACCAAACACCATAGCCTGCACGTTAACAGCCGTACCCAGATCATCAGCAATCTTATTCTTCTTGCGATAGAGGGTTGCACGCGGATTATTCCAACTACCAAACACTGCCTCAATGGCAAGCTGAAGCTGAGTCGTTGGGTCTTGAGGAAATTGCACCACATTGTCAACAACCAACGACGGGTAATCAGCTGCGCTTACGTGTTCAGCAAAAATACGCTTGAACTCGGACACAAGGTCTTTAAGGTCATCCGCACTTAAATCGGTATCGGAAGCCGCATTGCGCTCAGTCTTCATTGTCACAATGGCGTTTTCAAACAGGTCTCCATCAACTCCCATAACAACATTAGAGAACATCTGAATGAAGCGACGATATGAATCCCAAGCAAAACGTGGGTTATCGGTCTGTTTGATAAGACCGCAGATAGACTTGTCATTCAATCCAAGATTGAGCACGGTATCCATCATGCCCGGCATTGACATTGGTGCTCCCGAACGAACAGAGACAAGTAGCGGATCCTCAGCATCGCCAATCTTTTTGCCCATACGCTTTTCAAGATCAACGCGATATTCATGAATCGTATCAAGCGCTCCTTCTGGCCATGCATTCCCAGCATTGGCATATTCCATGCACGTTTGACACGTGATAGTGAATCCTGGAGGCACCGGCAGCCCAATGTTTGCCATTTCAGCGAGATTAGCACCCTTGCCACCGATAATCGCCTTCATGGCGGCATTGCCTTCGGTTACATTGTTGCCATTCGCATCTTTCCCAAACGCATAGACGCGCTTCACTTCCTCAGTCACCACGCACTCCTTACTACGAACTAACATCCGACCTTATCCTTACTGTCACATCGTATAAGCTTCCCACCTGCATTTGAAAACCCATCACCGATGCACAGATATAACCCACTCCATCATGTTGTAGAGAAAAAGATACGTTCATCATAACGCAAGATACCTTATGTCATTTCTCCGACTACTTGATTCTTCGCACGAATCACAGCGTAATTTTGCTTGCGTCTCATCCGAAATAGCACAATACGGCCATCGCAGCATTTCACTATGCGTACAGCTACCAGATCGCACATTACCTATCGCATGCCTAGAAACCTACTTTTTCGCCATCTTCGAGAAGTCAGCGACCTCGGAGAACGCGGCGACGAAGCGGTTTAAGAGCCGCATGCGGTTCGCGC
>CAZXOF010000129.1:0-2302 GCA_964642255.1 uncultured Eggerthellaceae bacterium
CGGGGCAAATGCGATGACAACACTGAACCATCCCATAGCCATACCCCGACGTTCAGCAGGGAAGGTGAGCAGCATAACGGTCATGACCATCGGCATGAGGATGCCTGCACCTGATGCTTGTATGATGCGTCCGATGAAGAGCACGGTGAAACTTGGTCCCCAACCGGCTAGCAGGCTTCCGATGGTAAACAGTGTCATGGCGAATAAAAACAGGTGGCGAGTATTAAAGCGATCGGTAAGATAGGCGCTTACAGGAATCATAATGGCATTAACGAGAGTAAATCCGGTAGTGAGCCATTGAACCGTTGAGGCACCAATCCCCATATCACTCATGATAGATGGTAGTGCTGGTGTAATAAGCGTTTGGTTAAGTATGACAAGAAATGCTCCCGATACTAAGACAGCAAGCATAATGAATTGCTTATGAGAAAGCCCCACAATTCCTTCTTTCTATGATTTTTCTTATTTGGAGTGCGCCGAGGTATGTACTTCGGTGATTCCGCTTTGATGATATGCGCAACTCCTCATTGTACAACTCCACATGCTTTATGCAAGATAGTGTGTGGTTTTTATGTGACCGGTTCTCTGTAGTCGATACGCCACTCCATCAATACGCCGGTGTATGGGCGATTGGTATTGATAGCATACCTCGATGGCAAACATGACAGCTTGAAACAGTTTTTTAGGAGTCTTTAAGGTGAAATGAGCACCCTTTATTGTAAAGGAGGCATTCGGTGTAAGATAGGCACGCTTTTTAGCGTAAGGAGGATGAAGTCCTACATTATGAATATCGTTATCAGTTTGGTTCTTGTGCTTATATTCCTTCTGATGAATGCGTTTTTCGTTGTAGCGGAATTTGCTTTGGTACGTGTAAGGCGCTCCCAACTTGAGGTTGCTATCGAGGAAGGCAAACCTGGTGCGCGTGCTGCTAAAGAAATTGCCGACAATATCAATGCTTATCTATCAGCCTGTCAATTGGGTATTACGCTTGCCTCGTTGGCTCTAGGATGGCTTGGAGAACCGGCATTTTCTGAGTTGATTCATCCAGTCCTTGATATATTCAATATTCCTGATACTGTTATATCCGTTGTTGCTGTTGCCTTTGGCTACATTGTTATGACCACACTACATGTGGTTATTGGTGAGCTGATTCCGAAGTCCTTTGCCATTTTTTCAACTGAACGGTATGCCTTATTTACGGCACCTCCCCTGATGGCGTTTTATCGCGTTACCTATCCAGTGATGTGGCTGTTTAACTCTATTACGGCGCACGTGGTGAAGCTTTTTGGGCATGATCCAGCAAACGAGCATGAGGTTTATACGGGCGAGGAAATTAAGCTTTTGATTGATGAGAGTACTGAAAGTGGCTTAATTGATCGTCAGCAAAACGAGTATGTCGATAATATCTTCGATTTGGGCGACAAAGACGCCGAAGCTATTATGACGCCACGAACCGATTTGGTATGTATCGATCTTGGTGATTCACTTGAAGAGAATTTAAAACTTGTTCAACAGTATAAATATACGCGTTATCCGGTATGTCGCGAAAGTAAAGACCGCATTGTTGGTTTTATACATGTGAAGGATTTATATCTACTACCCCAAAACGCAACTATTACTGATTTACCAGTCCGTCCGATAGAGGCGGTACCCGAAAGTCTTTCGATTGCAAAACTCATTCGTCTTCTGCAAGAAAAGCATACCAAGATAGCTGTTGTGGTTGACGAGCATGGTGGTACGGCAGGTATTGTGACAATGAGCGATGTTATGGAACAAATTGTTGGACGCGTGGAGGATGAATATCACCACGGAGATAATGGTGGAGTGATAGAACAAAGTGACGGATGCTATGTGATAGAAGGATCGCTGCCTATTGATGAACTTGAAGAGCTGATAGGTTTTAAGCCTGAAGAGGCATCTGAAGTTGAGACAGCGGGTGGTTTGCTGTTGAGTTTGTTTGATCGTATCCCAGATAAAGAGGATGAAATATCCATTGCGGGCAAACACACTTCCGCAAGTTTTACTGTTATTGAAATGGAACGACACCGTATTGAAAAGATTCGTGTAAATGTAGTGTCTCTTACATCCTTGGAGGAATAAGTATAGGGGCGAATGAGTCGACATCAGATCAGAAAGTCGACAAAGGCGGTGTCATAAGTACCCATGTTCTTGAGGTGGCTTACTATGGTGGAATGAGATGACTTATCAGCCATCTCTCTACTGCTTCGCGACATCTTGTCGTTCCAATCAAGATCGGCTGCCGTATAAGGAGACTCGGGTACGATCTGCAACAGATCGGCAC
>CAZXOF010000130.1:0-2295 GCA_964642255.1 uncultured Eggerthellaceae bacterium
CAGAGGCAAACATAATGACCAGTGCGGTAAGACCCATAGCCGCACCCAGCTTATGGGGTGGAATAACCTCCATCACCATGGCGAACATCATAGGCAACACCAAACCAGTGCCAATGCCTTGAATGGCTCGTCCTACGAGCGCAATTTCAAAGTTTCCAGCAAAAGCACTGATAAGCGATCCGATTAAAAATGAGCCAAGCGCGAACAGCGTAAGTTTGCGTGCTGCAAACCACTTCATCAGAATGCTTGCGAATGGCAGCACAATACCAATGGCAAGCATATAACCCACAACCAGCCACTGCGTTAATGCAAGTTCGACACCAAAAGCCACAGAAAGCTGCGGTAAGGCAATATTGAGAGCAGTTTCGCTATACATACCTGCAAAACCGCCCAGATACAAACCCATAAGGGCAAGATAAGGATGTGCCACCTTCACACGTGCTTGAGGAAGCGAAGAATCTGTTTGAGTCACAAATGTCCTTTCTCAACGTAGATTGCATACGACACAGCGCAATAAAAAAGGTGGCCGTAACGGCAAAAGCTCGTTACGACCACCTCTACATGCAGCATGTAGTGTCTCACTGCGCTTACAACAGATAAGGATTATAAGGATGCTAAAAATTTTTCGTAAGCACTCTTAGACGAAAAATTTAGAAGAGAACCACATCGCGCATCCGAAGATCAACTTCCGAACAGGTGAAAATCGTCTCTTGACCAAAGTCGAGCTCTATACAATTGTGCGACCTTGTACCGCGAGCACTTGTATACCATTACGCTACGACGAAGGAGGGAGCATGGAACTCACCGCACTCAGGCGTTTTTGATGATCGCGCGCGAAAGCACCATCTCGGGCACGGCGACTGCGCTGCATATCTCGCAGCCATCGCTTTCACGTCAAATGAAGGATCTTGAGCGCGAGCTCGGATGCGCGCTCTTTGCTCGAGGCAAGCGCCGCATCGAGTTCACCCCGGCCGGTATGCTGCTGCGGAGCCACGCTGAAGAGATTGTGGATCTAGCCGACCGCACCGAGGCCGAGTTCCGCAGCTCGGACAACTCTCTCGCCGGAGAGGTGCGCATTGGCAGCGGTGAAACTCCAACTATGGAACTCGTCGCCGACGTAATCGCCGAACTGCAGAGCACCTACCCACTCATGCGATTCAGCCTGCACAGCGGAAACGCTGAGGATATTGCCGATCGTCTCGATACCGGTCGCATTGATTTTGGCGTGTGCGTCGGTCATACCGACCTGAGCTACTATTGCTCCCCGCCAAGGATACCTGGGATGCCTTCATGCGCACCGACGATCCGCTCACCGCACACGAAGTCGCAGTAAGCCCGGGGATGAGTATTTTGCTGAACGAATCGACTAGTATATTGAAGGCGCATTCATCCATACAACCTACCGCCCGCCGCACTGATTGCGCGGGACGCATCCTTTGGCACCGCTTTCGAATATGCGCAGACCACCGTCTTTGGAGCATCGGGCAAAACGAAACCGAAGCTTCAAATGTAAACCGTCTCCCTGCCTACAAGGCTGAGCTTTCTCAGCTTATTCGAAAGCAACTTTCTATCCTATTCAACTAAATGTATTTCTTTCTTGATTTCTCTCAAATCATCAATGTGTTCAGAAAAGTGTTCAACCCAGTTGTTTATTTCTTCACTACAGTGTTTTACTCCAGAAGTACACGCACCATTAGAGAATAAAATCCCCCGTGGGTCTTCTATATAAATAATGGCTATTGTCTTATCATCACATTCAAATACAATTCCATCTTGGTCACGCTTAAGAATTTCCCCTGGTGGGATGATCTTTTTGTAGCCTGATTGCTCAAACAGCCATTGTGCAAGTTCAACAAGACTATTGAAATTCTTTTCCTTATAGCAATCGCTGTTGGAATAATCAAAGGTAACCTTCAAAGGCTTACTATCTTCTATGGCCTTTTCTCTTTTCCGCTTTTCCTCTTGTTCTTTTTCCTGCTTCTTTTTTTGTATCTTGTCCCAGAAAAGCGTCTTAAATAGAATAAGAAATATTATACCCATACAGATGCAATATCCTATGGTTAGAATAATAAGCGCAACACTCATGATTCTCCCTTTACAACGTGCACAATTCGTCTTTGAATTCTTTTGGCGCTACTAACGCTTCTGAGATCATTTACACTCAACCATTCTCTTTTAACAACTCGTCTCTTTAGTGTACTTTGTTTAACATCTCGAGTGCTATCTCATTCAAATTACTATGCTCTGTTAACCCAGCGTGGATATAGATCCTGCAAAATCGGAATTGGGATGACA
>CAZXOF010000131.1:0-2258 GCA_964642255.1 uncultured Eggerthellaceae bacterium
GCCCAGCCTCTACGAGGGCCTGGGCCTCGTCGGTGTCGAGGCACAGAGGGCAGGCCTGCCCTGCTTCCTATCCGATCGGATTACCCGAGAAGTAGATGTAACAGGGAATGTGTGCTTTCTGCCAATAGATAACCCCATAGCGTGGGCAGACGCGCTCTGTGCGGTCGAGTTAGGGCATCGTCTTGATGTGTGTGAAGAAGACTTTACAAACTACGATATAGAGCGTGCAGCGGAGAGGCTTGTCTCTTGTTACGATTCTCTAGCTCGCTGTCCGTCAGCCGGAATTGGATAAGCGTAATTCTATCGTGATCGGAGAAGCGGTTGTTTGCAAAGATTTCAACATTCTGTAGTAAACATAGAGTGCTTGGTCTGCTCTGCAAGTTTTGTTGTTTCTTGGCGTTTGCCATCATTAACTGGTATTACGAAATCTCATCTTTCTTGAGATGCCATGGAATTTCAAGTGGAAAGTACAAAACCCTTCTCACGTACAAAGACAGTTATATCGGTCAAAGATGTTTCATTATTGCCACGGGACCAAGTCTCACAATTGATGATCTGGAAAAGCTTGATGGCGAGTACACGTTTGGAATGAACTCGATCTGTTTGCTCTATGACAAGACGTCTTTCAGGCCTACTTTTTATGGAATACAGGATCAGTTTGTTTTTAAATCGCTTAGGGAGCCACTATATCAACACTACGGGAACTCTTCGAATGTGTTTGTCTCAGACAGAGTAACTAGGTACAACAAAATTCCGAAAGCGTGGAATGTCTTTCCTCTTAACGTTGCATACAACTCCTATGATCGTTGGTTTACTAATCGCTTTTACTCGCGCTTTAGTGACGACTGTTACCGGATGGTCTATAGCGGCTTTTCAATCACTCAGTCGTTGATTCAGCTGGCTGTTTATATGGGTTTTCGGGAACTTTATCTTATTGGCGCAGACTGTTCCTTCTCAAAAGAAGGATCGAATCATGTGGCGGAGCATGGGGTTAGTGATGCTCAAATTGATACGGCTCGCGATCGAAATCTCGCCGGCTATAAGGCAGCGTTGGAATATGCGCAAGCACACGATATCGGGATTTACAACGCTACACGGGGTGGAGAACTCGAGTTGTTTCCTCGGGTTGCTCTCGAGGACATTCTCCAACGAGAGCCAATCATGTCTGTTTAAGGCATGAAGAGGATTGCCTGTCAGTTTGTAGAAGGACATCCGGTGTGTAAACAAATCCATCGCTTCTGTGAGAGAAGTTAGGTTGAGTCCCTACGTAGTCGAGGTGTCTGGATTCGAATGTATAGATATCGACTATCCGGAGGACTTCGCTCTTGCTGATGACGCATATAGGCTAATGCTTGAGAAGTCGCAAAACTAAGTTTATTTTGCGCGGTGGACTGCGAAAGCGGATGAATTCTTTAGCAAAAGAATACGTCAGAGAAAATGCAAAAACACTCAATCGCACGCTTCAAGTAGAGGCGTGCTTAACTAAAGGAGTCGCGGCGTGAAAACAGTCGGGATGATACCCATCAAGATGCACAGTGAACGGGTAAAAGAGAAAAACATCCGCCGTTTCTTCGATGGCAAGCCTCTGGTGGCATTCATTCAGGAGGCGCTTGTTGCTAGCAAGCTGATCGATGAGATTTATGTTTACTGCAGCGACGATGCGATACTGGATTACCTCATCGATGGGGTTGAGTATCTGAAGCGACCAAGTTTTTTGGATGAGGACTCGTCGAACTGCAATGACATCATCCGGGAGTTCATAAAAGAGGTCGACGCTGATCTCTATGTTGTTTCACACGCCACCGCGCCGTTTACTTCAACCGAAAGCGTCGACAGGTGTATCAAGGCGGTTGCTAGTAGCGACGACTACGACTCGGCGTTTACCGTCGAAAGGCTTCAGACATTTCTTTGGTCAAGTGATGGTCCTGTCAACTTCGATCCGAGCCACTTCCCGCGCACTCAGGATCTCGATCCTCTCTATCTGGAGACATCAGGGGCATTCGTCTTCCCAAAATGGGTTTTTGAAAAATATGGACGGCGCGTGGGTGTAAAGCCTTGTTTGGTGGAGGTTGGATCTGAGGAGGGATGCGACATAGACACCGAGTACGACATGTGGGTGGCGCAAGCCCTCTATAAGGTCGGTAAGGAAGGAACGCAAGAAAAATGAAAATACAGATAAATGACTGTACGGTTAGAGACGGAGGGTACCTGCTCAAAAAGAATCCTTCCCATGACTAGGTCAAAGCAGTATTTGAAGG
>CAZXOF010000132.1:0-2241 GCA_964642255.1 uncultured Eggerthellaceae bacterium
TTTTGAGCACAAACTCTTCAGAGAGATAGTCGGGGATATCTTTGAGGAAATTTTGCAGATGAGCGGTTTCGTTGTGTTTTGCAACCGCAGCATCGTCTGCCCAGTTTTCAACAATGACATATTCGTGGGGTGTCGTAAGGCTTTGCAGATGGTCATAATATAGACAACCCTCATCTGAGCGGGAATGCTGTACCATGGCGGCAACATACTCGCGATACGCCTCGTCTTTTTCGGGTTTAACTTTCAACAAGACGTTAATGGTGATCATGACAGGTAGTCCTTTCTGTTCAGGAGGCTCGTATGCATTCTGCTTGCATATGAGTCAGTAATGTTATAAGTACCACACAGTATATCGTGCGTAATTGCATCTAGCGCACATATCATCAAATAGAGGATGAATATTGTGTGAAGACTATCTGAAGAACGTTTGAACTGAGTGAGATGGACAGTGTCATGTCGTGTGTTGATGAATCGATTTTATGATCTTGACGGGCACCTGTAAATGCACTACCCCTCGACAAGTATAGCAAGTAGAGAACCCTTTAATTTGATCTGGCACAGTCTGGTGCGTCGTGTAATGGTTATACGGAATCCTGCATTCTTGCCCTCACCTAGACAAATATGCTATCCTCAAGCGCTATCTTGTTTCTCCTCGGCGCCCCGTTTCATTTTAATTATTGGGCTGAAAGGATGGTCTTGTGTCTCGTACATCCCGTAAAAAGACAGTTGACACAGATAAGGCAGACGCCATTGCTACAATCGAAGAACCTAAAGATGATTTAAGTGATATTGATATAGACATAGAACCTGGCGCAGTGTCGATAGACGGCGATGCCGGTGATGTAGGAGATGCTGGCGCACTAAGAGATGAAGAAGATCTCTTAGAGGGGATCCCCGAGGAAGAACTTAAAGCTGCAAGTGATATACAGCTCCCAAAGCTTACGCACCGCAGTGTTAAGTCAAAAGCACGCAAACGTGTAGCAACTGCTGGGGTTACCATGCTTACCGGTGACCCTGTGCGCATGTATTTGAAAGAGATTGGCAAGGTTCCGCTGCTAACAGCTTCAGAAGAAATTGACCTTGCCATGAAGATTGAAGCCGGCGTTGCCGCAGGTGCAGAGCTTGAAAATGATGAGGCCGCAGGGGGCTTGCTTGATCGTCGCGAACGCCGCCGACTTTCGCGTATTGAACAGGTGGGATTTGATGCAAAACAACAGCTTATTGAAGCGAACTTACGTCTTGTAGTCTCCATTGCAAAGCGCTATGTCGGGCGCGGTATGCTTTTCCTAGATTTGATTCAGGAAGGCAATCTTGGACTTATTCGCGCTGTGGAAAAGTTCGACTACACGAAGGGTTTCAAATTCTCAACCTATGCAACGTGGTGGATTCGCCAAGCTATTACTCGTGCTATTGCCGATCAGGCTCGCACAATTCGCATACCAGTACATATGGTTGAAACCATCAATAAGCTTGTGCGTATTCAGCGTCAATTGTTGCAAGAACTAGGGCATGAACCAACGCCAGAAGAAATTGGCGAGAAGATGAACCTGACAGCCGAGCGAGTACGCGAGATCCAAAAAATTAGTCAAGAGCCGGTGTCACTTGAAACCCCGATTGGCGAAGAGGAAGACTCACAGCTCGGAGACTTTATCGAAGATGATGCTGCGGTAGTACCTCCCGATGCCGCAAGTTTTTCTATGCTGCAAGAACAGCTCGGTAAGGTGCTTGATAGCTTGGCAGAGCGCGAGCGCAAGGTCATCAGCCTGCGCTTCGGGCTTGAGGACGGGCATCCGCGCACGCTTGAAGAGGTCGGGCGCGAATTCGGCGTGACGCGCGAACGCATCCGCCAGATCGAGAGCAAAACACTTGCCAAGCTGCGCCATCCCTCGCGCTCAAGCAAGCTCAAAGACTATCTGGAAGACTAGGTAAGGGGAGTAAGCGGCGATGCAGCTTGCCTCGGTTGCGCCGCTTGACCCTTTGAATACGTACAACGCAGATACGCTCGCTCACGTGAGGGTGTTACTCTGCGTGCTGCTTAAAGCTTGGCGGCGTCAAGGTTTTTGAGGCTTCACGGGAGCGGTTTATGGGCTCGCGCGCGTCAGCGAGGCAGGGGGATCGTTTGTGGATATTCTTGTGGTTGAGGATGACGCAGCAATCGTATCTGCGTTGAGCGACTTGCTTGAAAACGAGGGATATACCGTTACGAGCGCTTCGCATCAGGACGAAGCGATCGCGCTGCTT
>CAZXOF010000133.1:0-2196 GCA_964642255.1 uncultured Eggerthellaceae bacterium
CCAACATTTTAGTACCGCTTGCGCACGGTATCGTGCAGACTGATGATGCCTCAAGTGATGACACGCTGACCATCGAGTCCATTCTGTCAACCTCAACTTCAGCCTATGTAAAAACCGATCCCGCCAATGCTCAAACCCTTACCCAAGAAGACGGCGACATTGCCGGACAAGTTATGCTTGGCGTAGCAGTAACCCGCGAAGACAATGAGGGCACGATCAGTCGTCTTGTGTGGTATAGCTCTCCGACCATGCTTGATGATTCGATTGATGCCTATGTGAGCGGCGCGAATGGATCTTTGATTACCTCATCACTGGCATGGCTTGCGGATGCTGAAGAAATCACGTTGTCGATTACAAGCAAAACCGTTGGATACTCCAACATGCTGCTTATTGACTCTGCATCATCAACAACAATGTCAACCTTTGTTACCGGAATTATTCCAGCAGCGTTTCTCGTCCTTGGTCTAGCAGTGTGGCGCGATCGAAGGAGACAGTAACATGATCACTCTTGCTAGCACTAGCTTTTTTGTAGCAGCATTTTCGGCTACTGCGGCTGTTCCCTCGTCTGCAACCACATCTGCTACAACCGAAAACACTGCTGCGTCTTCTACAGCTACTCGCTCGTTGAAAAAACGTCCTCTTGGACTGATTGTACTCCTTGCTATAGTTGCTGTGTTATCGTGTATCTATATCGCCCTTCTCACAAGCACCGAGGAGGATACGACAAGCGAGACAGACCCGATACTTCTTGATATTGCTGCTTCCGATATTGTTGCCCTGTCTTTCGATGGAAGCGAAGGTAGCTTTTCACTTGAACTTACAAACGATACTTGGATGCTTGTTGATAACAATAACGAAGTAATTGATCAGGATGTTGTTTCATCTGTTATTACCACAATCATCACCACTACGTATTCCCGTGCAATTTCTGAAAATCAGATAAGCGAGGACATGGGGCTTTCTAGTCCTAGCCTCTCTGTAACCGTAGGAACCGTAGACGGGACATCTTATATCCTAAGCTTTGGTATTGAAACTCCAAACGGCTCGTCTTTTTACACGCAGCTTTCAAGCAGTGCGGGGGCTTATCTGGTGGAAGATGACGTTGTAGCAGCACTTACCTTGGCGGTAGGTGACTTTTACGCACAAGAATCGGGGCCGGGAGCACTTTCAACCTATTTCACTGCATTCGTAGTCGATCGTGGCAGTGAAACCCTCTCTTTGACCTATTCCAAAGACAGCGACGATTCATCGGGTGTATGGATAGCTGAAGATAACTTTAGCTCTATTGAAGCAGAGTCGACGCAGGTGATTGCTCTTATCAATATCGTTAACAATGTTGTGTGGGAATCATGTATCACCACAGCTGACAACGGAACAAACGACTATGGCTTTGACTCGCCTACGCTACGCATCACCTTCTCCTATACCACCGAAACCGAATACGAAACCGGAGACCTTGATGAGGACGGCAACATTGTGTACGCAACGCGTACTGAGGAATGCGTATACGTGCTTTTGGTGGGAAATACAACAGCCGACGGGACTTACTATGCGCGACCTGAAGGTTCGCAAGCTGTCTATACGCTTGATGCCGACGATGTTGCAACACTGCTTGCAACCAGTGCGGCCGACCTTGCGACTGACGACGAGAGCGGAGACGAAGATAGTTAAGATGACCTGCAGGCACTCCTCATTCGCACACTATGATGATAGATAAAGCGCGCGAACAAGGTATTCAACATTCCCCTGTGGTCCCGTGATAGGAGATTGCACACAGCCTTGGCATACAAAGCCGTTTTGCTCAAGTGCTGTGTGCACTTCATCCACCGTACGAAGCCGCACACCTTCATCATGTACGACCCCTCTATATGCCTCACCGCGACGTGATTCAAACTGGGGTTTCACAAGGCCAATGAAAACACTACCTAACTTTGACAGTCGCGCAAAAGAAGGTGCCAACAAGGCTAGGCCAATAAAACTCACATCGGCAACGATTACATCAAAGGGCGCGCCAAGGGTATGGGGGTCAACTGTGCGAATATTGGTTCGTTCAAAGACATGTACACGCTTATCTTGACGCAGCTTCCATGCAAGTTGGCCATAGTTGACATCTACACAGGCAACATGAGCTGCACCTGCCTGCAATAAACAATCGGCAAAACCACCCGTTGATGAACCGACATCTATGCAGCGTAG
>CAZXOF010000134.1:0-2188 GCA_964642255.1 uncultured Eggerthellaceae bacterium
AAAGAGGCGAAGGCTGCTGTTGAAGAGGCTCCAAGCACTCTTAAAGAAGGCGTTGCAAAGGATCAGGCTGAGGATATCAAGGCTAAACTTGAGGAAGCGGGTGCAGCTGTTAGCCTCAAGTAGTTTCTGTCCAAAGCAGAACGTCTGTGTATCCGCGTTGATACATTATTCATATGAGAGAACCTTGCATGATGCGAGGTTCTCTCTTTTATGCGGCACAACGCCACAAACTGAGGTGTTAAGGGCTTGGGTAGTAAGCGATTAAGCTTTTGGCTTGCAGCCTTGGCCTTTAGGACTATATCTTTAACTTCGCAAAGTTTTATATAGGTAGCGTACTAGGTAGCGCGGCAGCTGTTATGAACAGGATTGTGGCGACAATCAGGCGCGGAAAGGAAGAGCCATGAGGGCAAGGGCTGACATCTTACCCAATGAAGAGACTCATACATCGCGGCTTGAACTTATGATTGGAACTCAAGGTGTTGAAGCTCTATCGCGCTCTTGTGTCATGGTGCTTGGACTTGGCGGCGTAGGGGGAAGTTGTGCGCTTGCTCTTGCGCGTGGGGGAGTGGGATCGCTTGTACTGGTAGACGGTGATGTTGTGCAACCAAGCAACCTGAATCGTCAGGCAGTTGCCTTTAGGTCTACAATAAATCAGTACAAAACCGATATTGCTGCTGCGATGATTCGTGATATCAATCCTGATGCTTGTGTGACGACGCACTGTTGTTTTGTTTTGCCTGAAGAACTTGAAGCGCTGATGAATGAGCATGCAAGATCGCTTGATTATGTCATTGATGCCATTGACACCATATCAACGAAAATAGCGCTTGCCGCTTATGCTGATACACACAATCTACCCCTCATAAGTGCTATGGGTGCAGCAAATAAGTTTAACCCGCTGCGTTTTGCATTTGCTGATATTTACGACACGCATTCATGTCCTATGTGTCGTGCTGTACGAAAAGGATGTCGGGAACGTGGCGTGCGTGCGCTCAAGGTTATCTACTCTGATGAGGTTGTGTCTCCATCAGCAGCACTTGGATCCATGTCGTATACTCCACCTATTATGGGCGAACTGCTTGCAAGCTGGGTTATTCGTAGCCTTTGCGGGATTGAGCAGGGTATGGCGCTTCAGTCGTCGCAGTCGCCTCAGCGCTATGAGTGATGCTCAATGACACCGCTTTCGGAATGTAGCCTCTTTGATCTTCATTGTCATCTTGACTTTATGGCAAACGCTCGCACTGTTGCCTTGGCAGCTAGTGCACAACAAATTGGCATAATGTCGTGCTCGGTTGTACCACCTGCCTTTCATATTGCTACTGCCTTATTTGATGGATGCAGTAATGTGTGTGTTGCAGCAGGAGCGCATCCATGGTGGGCAGAGCAGATAGGTGCAGATACCGAATCGCTTAAGGCCTTGCGTGACGTGCTGTACCAGGTATGCTTTATAGGGGAAGTCGGTCTTGATTTCAGTCGGCGATGCACAGCGCATCCAGATGTTCAGCGTGCAGTGTTTCGCACGGTACTTGATGTCTGTGCTGCAAAAAAAGGACATGTAGTATCGGTGCATGCAGTTTATGCTGCAGGTGAAGTGCTTGATATGCTGGAAGAAAGTGAATGTTTGTCAACAACTACTGTGATATTTCATTGGTTTTCCGGTACATCAGATCAGCTTACGCGTGCACTTCAAGCGGGATGCTTTTTCTCGGTCGGGGAACGTATGCTTGCCAGCCGTCGTGGTCGCAGCTATGCACAACATATTCCAGCTGATCGATTGTTACTAGAAACTGACGCGCCTGATACATCTATTACGCCACCATGTTGCGAAGCATCTATGCTTTATACGGCTGATCATCTTCATGCGTCACTTAGTACAAGCCTTGCGCATCTTGAAGCGCTACGAGGTGAGTCACTTGCGAGTCGTATTGCGTATACGAGCTGCCAGTTGCTTTACGGCGCGAATGGTAAACACTTTAGCGCAGCTTGTTTGTAGGGTGTTTATGCCCTTTCAAGTGCGATACACCCGGTGGCGTGGTAGTGTGTTGACAGTCCAGGATTCGTAGCGTATTATTCGCCTGGTTGCACGATGGATCACCTGATTTATGTGCGACGGCAGCTTGAAAAGTGCACATGAATTGGGCGACGAACAAGGGAGTGTGCCCGAGTGGTTAAAGGGGACGGGCTGTAA
>CAZXOF010000135.1:0-2126 GCA_964642255.1 uncultured Eggerthellaceae bacterium
AGCGCTGTGAGCCATTTTATTACGCACGACTTTAGAACCAAGATAAGCATGAGATGTATGTATGTCTGTCAGCTGCAAAGAACTCATTGCGCAGTGACTAATGGCACTCTATGCATACCGTAGAGCGATCTGATCGGCCGTCTCTGGTATGGTGTACTTTATCTCCGAGGACTTTTACTTAATAATAAGCGTTACGTGTCAACTGTTATAGTGCATAGCATTGAGAGAGGTAGATTATGCACGATGCAACAAGCGACATGATGATCGCGCGTAATGCGTGAACGTAAAAGAGGGGCACAAAGCCTCATGATCTACGGAGGAAGTATATGGAAAAGTCAAGCGATACAGCCCTTACCCGCCGAACTTTTGTTGTAGGTGGAACTGCAGCAGCGGCCGCTGCTGGCTTTGCGCTTGCGGGGTGTAGCAGCGAAAGCTCCAACTCATCGACAAGCGGTGACTCCACAAGCTCGACAAGTTCAAGTAATGCCCTCACTGCTGCTTGTGCATACAGCTCAACCAACGTTAACCCTGTTGGCAATAGCTCGGCACTTATGTTAGCAGCAACATGGCATGTCTTTGAAGGGCTATATGATCTTGACCTTCATGATTATTCTGTCTATCCGGCTCTTGCCGATGGCGATCCGGTGCAGATTTCTGAAACCGAGTACGAGGTAACGTTGCGCGAAGGTGCCTTATACTCTGATGGGACTGAGGTTACAGTTGATGACGTCGTCAACGCTTTTGAGCAAAACATGGCAAACGACACCTACGGCGCTTTCTTGGAGTTCATTGAGTCGGTGAGCGCAAAAGACGATACAACCATTACTTTTACGCTGAACTATCCATTTGAAAGTCTGCTGACTGCTCGTTTGAGTGTGGTAAAGATTTTCCCCGCATCGCTTAGCGAAGATGATCTTGCTACCATGCCTATTGGTTCAGGTCCTTGGGCGTACAAGAGTGTAAACGGTGACGATGGTGGACAAATCGTATTCACACCAAACGAGAATTACACGGGTGACTACACTGCTACAGCCGACTCGATGACGTGGAACGTACAACTTGATAACACCTCACGCGTTACTGCCTTACAGGAGGGTACCGTACAGGTTATGGAAAGTGTTCCGGATGACAACGCTGATCAGTTGATCAGTGCAGGTGCCACCGTTGAATATCTCCAAGGCTTTAATCAGGCTTTCCTCATGTTTAATACACGCAAGGCGCCCTTTAATGATTATCGGGTACGCCAAGCTTTCTTCTATGCCATTGACTATGACACACTGATCCAAAATGGCCTTGATGGGCATGCGAGTATGGTGACCGGCTTTTTGACGGAAGATCATAAAAATTACCATGAAGCAGAAACGCAGTATACTTACGATCCTGATTATGCTGCAGAGCTGCTTGCGGAAGCTGGTGTTTCAAGTATTGATTGCGAGCTACTTGTCAATAATAACTGGGTGTCCGGTCTTGCTGCGATGATTCAGCAGAATCTTGCTGCTGTTGGCATTAATGTCACCATTACTGAAGAGTCAATTCAGTGGAGCGAGCTTGCTCCGAATGAGGATGGCTCCGAGCTGCCCTTTGATGTTATGCTGACGCCAGGTGACCCAACCTGTTTTGGTAACGATCCCGACTTGCTTATGAGCTGGTGGTATGGTGACAACGTTTGGACTCGTGGTCGTTCCTGCTGGGCTGATACCGATGAGTGGGCCGAGTTGCAAACCCTCTTGCAGTCCGCGCGCGAGTCTTCGGATGAAGATGAGCAACAAGAGCTGTGGAATCAATGCTTTGATCTTATTGCCGAACAAGTTCCGCTCTATGCCTTGTTCCATCGCGAATTGGCAACTGGTTGGCAAGCAGATGCTATTACCGGGTTTGAACCAATTTCCACAACCGGTTTGGTATTTTTAGGAGCAAGCCCGGCAAGCGCATAAGTTGTATATAGGCGCGTAAGCGTAAAGGTGCTCAAAAGAGTTACAGGTAAGCCGCTTCGTTTTGACGGAGCGGCTTTTTAATCTATAGCAAGGTTTTGCTGGGGCGCATGCGTATATCTTGATAGGTAAAAGTTAGTCTCTGTTAACCCAGCGTGGATATAAGTTTGTGCAAGGGGGTTAGATACTAACGGA
>CAZXOF010000136.1:0-2098 GCA_964642255.1 uncultured Eggerthellaceae bacterium
GTGATCGAATATGTATAGATCCCGGACCAGGCTTTAGTAAAACGCTTCAACAAACAGTTGAATTGGTGCGAAATTTCCACGAGTTTGTTCGTGTGGGTTACCCCGTTATGGCGGCTTTATCTCGCAAGAGTTATATCGGGCATATGTATCATATCGATAATCCAGATGAACGCGATGAAGCGTCTGCCATAGAGGCGCGTATGGCGTGTGAGCTGGGGGCTCATGTGATACGTACTCATAATGTCAAGGCTACTTTGCAGGCTTTGTGCGATCTGCGTCCTTACGTGCTCTTGGGACTTGGTAGCAATGTGGCGCTTGTGGGAGAAGATATAAGTGACACCGAAAGTAAAATTGCACAGATCAACCATGCAATAGGACGTTTGTGTACGCTTCCTGATTCTCAGCTCATTGACGCAGCAAGCTTTTATGAGAGTGAGCCGGCCTATTACGAGGATCAAGATAGCTTTGTCAATACTGTTGTGCTTTTGCGCTCAGGTTTGCCGCCGCGTGAGTTATTGCACTATCTTCACATAATCGAAAATAGTCTTGGACGCGTGCGGGAAGTAGAAAACGGGCCACGCACTATAGACATCGACATTCTTGACTATCAGCACTATATTTGCGCATATGAGGATCTTGTCTTGCCTCATCCTCTTATCTGTGAGCGTGATTTTGTGGTGAAACCACTGCTTGAAATCATGCCCAATCACGTGCTTGCTGATGGTACGCCGGTTAATTCCGTGCCAGCTGCTAACCGTGTCGGACTCTCAATTAAGCTCTCATAAGAAAAGCGCGAAATCGGTCGCATCTAACATGCTAGCAGCTGCTATTGAGGTAGTAAGATTAGGTTAATTTTGGTACGCTTTGATCCTTTTCGCAAGAAAGCTATTAACTTTGGTGTGCATATATGTTACCTAGAAGAGAGTGTGGATGGCAGTGCTTTCATTTCGATTGAAGGAACTTGCTTCGGTTTCCTCAACCAATGATGTGGTGAAACGTGCCATTGAAGCAGGGGAGTCCGAAGGTTTTGCTGTGCGTGCCGATATTCAAACAAGTGGCTATGGCCGTCAAGGGCGCATATGGGCAAGCCCTCAAGGGGGTTTGTACATGTCGGTGTTGTTACGTCCCGCTGTTGAACTTTCACGTCTGTCAAGCCTTTCGCTTGCTACGGCCTTATCTGTGCGACGTGCGCTTGCTTTGTGTGTGAAAGATGCATCTACTATTCGTGTGAAGTGGCCAAATGACATTGTTGTTGTGTCTGATGATGTATCTTGTATCGCTCTCGAACCAAGCCAGTGTGCCTATAGCTTGACACAAGAACACCAGATGTGCAACCTAAACATATCGAGAGATTCACACTCATCAAATTCCCTATCTTTTGAACTAAGATCTTTATCTGAGACAAAGTCTCACAAAACGTCCTTTGTTTATCGCAAGCTTGCAGGCATGACGCATGAAGTGCATAAAGGTGCAGTATGTGTGGGTATTGGTGTGAATGTAACACAGGAATCTAAGCTTGCTATGTTGTCAGAATACGCAAAAAACAAGCCTATTTACATCAGTAGTCTTGACAGTGTGCAACATGTATGCGCAGCTGATCTTGCGCCTATGGTGCTTAACTCTCTTGCACGGGTCTATGACGTATGGCAGCGCTGCGGCATTGAAGCGCTGCGCGAAGAGTATACAGAGTGCTCCTGTCTTGATGGGCACGTTGTTTGTGTTGCATCGCATGAGGGACAGGTGATTGCTCAAGGAATTGCACGTGGCATTAATGCTAAAGGGTGTTTGTTACTAGAAGACCCCGATGGTGTATTACATTCCTTTGCGAGTGGGGAAGTTCATCTTATCTAAGTGCTGTATAGCCGGTGTAGATGCTTATCGTAAAAGCCTGCTGTAATAAAAGGCCAAGGTGAGAAGTACCTTGGCCGTAATTTTTATGGTGGAATCAGAGGGGAAGCTATCGAACTTGATGGCCTCCCCTTCAACAAAAGGGGATTCATCAGTCCAATACTCATCCAGCGAGAACCAATCTCGCCATGTAATCACTTGCTTATCATCCTCTGAGAACCACATGCTCACAACGACTTTGTCCTCATAC
>CAZXOF010000137.1:0-2078 GCA_964642255.1 uncultured Eggerthellaceae bacterium
CCCGCCCCTCCATTTCGCCTCATTCAAAAAGCGTGCTTCCGTACTCGCAGTCTGGAGATGCGTCACATAAAGAAGCCATGCGTATCTTTTTCAAAAATACGCATGGCCTTCATTTGCAGAACTATAGTGACAGTGGTACCTGTTATGCGTTGAGACGTGCAAGCACTGCTTCCCAATTGACAACATTGAACCACGCATCAATATAATCTGCGCGCAGATTTTGATATTTCAGGTAGTACGCATGCTCCCATACATCCAAGGGGAGAATCGGAAACAGCGAGATAGAGAGCGGATTGTCTTGGTTAGGAAGTGCCTTAATACTAAGCTTACCGGCCTCATCACGCACAAGCCAAGCAAAACCAGAACCAAATTGTCCTGTAGCTGCAGCCTTCATCTGCTTTTTCCATTCCGCCTCTCCACCAAATACCTCTGCGATTTCGGCAGGAATTGTCTGTCCAGCTGGTGCCATCATTGCAAAGTACAGATCGTGGTTATATACACCACCACCATTGTTTCTTACTGCCTGCCGAATGGTCTCCGGTAGCTTATCAAGATTTTTCAAAAGCTCTTCTAGCGTCCACGAGTGAAACTCGGAGTGATCTTTCAAAGCGTTGTTGAGATTATCCACGTAAGTCTTTAGATGCTTGTCGTGATGATAATGCATCGTGCCTTCATCAATATAAGGCTCTAGTGCATCGTAAGTATAGGGCAGGGGTGCAAGTTCAAAAGGGTAGGTCTTATGCTCGTTCACGGTGCATCCTCCTTATTCTTCAAGATGAAATTAATAGTTCAAAATAAAGACCGTGCCTGAATGTTTATGCCAAATAAAAGTATACCTGTCAAGTATAAATTAAGTGATTTTCGCTAATCTCATAAGAGCAGCTCGGTCAGCGAATGTACTCAAATGTCTCGCGTTTTCACGTTGACAACAAAATGAGTTATGTTAGTATTTTTGCTCGTTATGAGATGCAGCAAACACCATTTCGGGCGGTTAGCTCAGGGGGAGAGCACTACCTTGACACGGTAGGGGTCACAAGTTCAAATCTTGTACCGCCCACCACACACACCACAGGTCGGGTATTCCCCGGCCTGTTTTGCTGTTTGCACCCTTGAGTCTTGTGTTAGTTCTCGTGCGAGAGCAATAGCCAATACACTTACGCAAGGTTACATGGCAGACAAATAGCACGCTTGATCGCTGTGCATGTTGCAAGGAGTCTCTATGCCTCATTTCGAAAACATGGTTTTGTACTATAGGTCATCGTGCCCGTTTTGCCATTATGTAATGTCGTTTATAGATCAACACGACATTACAATAGAGCTTCGAGACATATCTGATCCTACCTTGCGCGAAGAGCTGATTCATATTGGTGGTAAGTCGCAAGTTCCCTGTTTGATGATTGATGGCAATCCACTGTATGAGTCTCAAGATATCGTGTCGTATCTTGCCGATCGGCTGTAACAGACCACGAAAGACAAAAAAGCAAGAGGGGTCAGTACAATGGAGCGCCGGGTTTGTTTTGGCCGCGCTACATCATTTGACGCCATGGAGAATGGATTGGAACTAGCATCAACACGCTTGGGTCTATAGCCCAAAAAGCCCCAGCACAGACTTACCTAATGCTTACCAACCGCAAAAACTCTCATCAGATATTCCCAAATGGAGAGATGCGAACGTATAGAGCGAACTTCATCACATCAACAAGAATCACGACGCATTAAAACATGACCCGAGAATCGCTACTATTATTTTTATTTTTGTTTAATTCTAGATAGTGTCCCGGAGCATGAAATGCTCCGGGACATGTTACTCACTAGACTTGTTAGAGCCTTATATGACGATCCTTATCTATGCGATCAGCACGGTTAGCATGACGCACACGGAAGGCAGCGATAGCTGCCGTGATAAGAGCCAGCAGAGCACAAAGCCCAAGTGCCATTGCAATAGTGGTTCGCGAATCACCGGTTTGAGGCAAAAAGCCTGTCGGAATGTTTGGAGTAATCGGAGTGCTCGGATTACCAGTAGTAGTCGTAGTAATTGGGTTGTCAGGGTCGGAATCCATACCTGGACTGTCCGGGTC
>CAZXOF010000138.1:0-2074 GCA_964642255.1 uncultured Eggerthellaceae bacterium
TCTTCGATATGTCGGCGTTTCTTATATTCGCGTTGATAGCTATGCCCATTGCCTGCGCAAGCGTGTTCAACGGGGAATACCGCGATAAGACCGATGCGGTTCTGCTTTCGACAAAGCTCGGAAGATCAAAGCTCGGCCTTGCGAAAGTGCTTGCATCCATCCTAGTTGCAAGCACAATATATCTGGTCATGCTCGCCGTTCTTCTCGGTGTCTCCCTTATCTTCTTCGGAATCGACGGTGCGAATTTACCCCTACAGCTGAGAGACCTCTGCAATACTTACGATCTCAGCGTGGGCGCAGCGGCTCTCGTCCTGTCTGTTGTTGGCTACATTATCATGTTGGGGCTGCTCGGTATCACGCTGCTGCTTTCTTCCAAGATGCGATCCTCCATGGGAATACTTGCCATCATTGCAGCTATTGTGATCGTTCCGATGATGATGCCTAACCTTCATAACAATCTGGCAAACCATATATTGTTCCTATTCCCATTCCTGGCGCTTGATGCTAATAATTTCTTTGATATGGTCTCTTATTCGATCGGTGCTGTCGTTATCGAGTATCCCGTTATGCTTGTAGTGCTTTATGGGGCCCTGTTCATCGGTGGATTGTCGCTGGCTGTTCGGTATTTCAGCAAACATCAGGTTGCATAAAACAGACTTTGTGCCAAAGAATCTCTTGGTAGCTCGGTAGTCTCCCCGTGTCCTGTTCATACCTGCTTGGGATAATTCCCTAGCAGGTATGAACTCTATAGATCAGAATGGCAGATCCTGTCCGCCTGGCAACAGCTCCCTTTAACGGGATAAAATAATGGGGGGTATGTCCAAGAAAATGTTCACACCCCCGCAGGTTTTCAGGCTTAGTGCAAAAAAATCCAAGAAGAGATACCTTTCAAGTAATGGTTAAAATGAATGACTACTACTAGAAAAAGAGCAATTAAGAGGCCTAGCCGCGCCCACGCCCAGTTATCGGGAATCTCAAATGGCACCTCATCTGCAATACACTCATCACTAAGCACACGACTCTTGGCATCAACTCGCTTCTCATAAGGGGAGCCATCGGAAATTTAATTAACATATAATCGTTGGAAAGTTTTTTGAGCAAGATATTAGATGGTGACGCGATGCAGCTCATAATCGATTCAATACGTGATGCCGTAGACAAGGATTGTCTATTACCTGCAACCTTTACAGCACTTGCCATTCCTGATGCTATGGGACAGTGTCTCTATCCTGATCTGAAGCATTCAAATGGGAAACGTGCTGCTGGTGAACAATATGCGAAGTGGTTTGATAAATGGGCAGCTCATTCATTTTTGTTTCCTGACAAGTGTGACAATGGCGAAATTAAGACTACTAGGAAGATTCTTGACGGAAAAATGTGCTGGAAGCTCAGATGCTCCCTCCTTCATTCAGGTGATTATTCGGGTGATAACGAAGTACCAATTGAATGGGAAAGACAAGATGATCATTTCAAATATCGGTATACATTTGAACTGATAATGCATGGGTGTAATGCGTGGTGTTCTACTTGGCCAGATTCGTCATCTGCAAAGCAGGTTACTAGAAATGAGACTATTCGGATTGATTTGCAAGCACTTATTGTTGCTATTTGTGATGGGGCAGAGCTCTGCATGAAAGAAACAGCAGGCAAAGTTTCTTATCCCCAGTTAAGAATTGTTGATTTGGCCGCTTGGGCTGAGAGTTTAAAAATGCCTTAGTCTGACTTTGTCGTTGATAAAGAATAATTAAAATCCCAGATTTAGGTCTATGTTGGGTACCACTAAGCATGAGTGGGTACAAAATGGGTACCAATTTAAACGTTAAAGAATAGACGAATCAGTGCTGGTTAAAGCTACGTATGGAAGCAAGTTTTAATTCAATGCTAAAGCGGTGTAGTAGATATTGCGCCTTGAACTGCACATATCGAGAGGTTTGTATCTTATATACCGTAACGACACGACATAAAAGTACCCCAGAAATAATCTGAGGTACCAGTGATAAGTAATACAGTTTTAGGCTATTTTATTCGAACTCGACAAAGCCTAATCAATTTTGTTTAGAGATTATTCTCTGTC
>CAZXOF010000139.1:0-2021 GCA_964642255.1 uncultured Eggerthellaceae bacterium
AGCAGACTGATGAAGCAAGCATGGGGATTGGCTATGCGCAGTTGGACGTTATCCTGGGTGCACTCTTTGACGAGGGTCTCGATCCAAGAGATGTGGCTGCGGTAGTTGGCTGCTCTGAAGAGACAGCTGTTGATATCAAGCAGCGTGCCGATGCTGCCGCGTTCAAACGCGCCCTCGAACCCGCGTATCCTCAGGTCAGGCATAAGGGCGCTAGTGTCTAATGCCGTACTTTTCTTTCTTTCACGGGGAATAAAAGGTCACACCGAAGACAGATAGAAGTGCAAGTGCGAGCCATCCGTAAGTATATCCTCCTGTTGTGTCTATAATTGCACCGAATAGAGGGGGTAATGCCATCATACCGGCGAATCCAAACGCAAGGGTAAAGCCTGATGCTGCTCCGCTTACTCTTTTTCCAGCAAGTTCCGAAACCATAGTGAGTTGCAAGCCAGTGAAACTAACGCCGGTTAGGCCAAAAAGAAATGCTATGCAACCAATACCCATTACATTGCGATAAGGTACAACGATTGCCATTGCCACAAATATGACAGCAGCGCAAACATTTACGCCGATTAAAAGATCCTTTCGACGACCACCAAATAGCCGGTCGCTAATAACGCCTAGTCCAACTCTCCGGATGAATCCTCCGACAGAGGTCGCCACATAAATCATGCTTGCAGTTTCATAGGGTGAAGAAAAGTTAGTAGCTTCAAAAATGCCATTGAGGTAGGTAACTAGATAACTAGTGAAGACAAATTGCGTTCCCATGAGAACGCCTCCGCCAATGCTTGTTAGGATGATATCCCGAGAATAAGCTCGCCTAGATTGAAGCGGTTTGCTCGCGTTTCTTTATGCGTTGCAGACGTTTTTTGTGAGATATCTTCATCCCTTATTTTCCGCAGTAGATTCCAGAAAATAAGATGTCTGACCTGCATAAAAAGCCGGATTCGATTGTTTATTTCACGTGTGGTATTTCGCCTTTTGCCGCTTGTGCCAGAATTTTCTCACATCGGATGTACGAAGGTTTTTTAGCTTGAGGTTTTCAAGACAGACGGTTTCTGTCAGCTTGTCGGATTCGTTACTACGGTGCCCACAGACCCACCAATTAGCATCAACGTTTATACAGTTCATCGATGCTATCTCTTTGCGGATCTGACTATACGGCAATCCAGAACCAAGTTGTAACAATCTCAAGATCACAAGTGCGATATAGCAGATAAGAAAGTGCGCTTCGATATATGCAGGCGTCCAGACATAGACAGGACGTGTTGCAAGGTCAGACTTGGTAATCTTAAATGACTTCTCTATCCTCCAAAGCTCACGATACGCCTCTATGATGCGCTCATCGTTCCAGTTACTCTCACTGGTAACAATGAGGTAGTAACCATCGTATTTTTCCGCCTCTTGTATAGCATCCCAGTCGATCTCTAGCTTGCGCCCTCGGTGATCTTTCCTGTTGTTTTATTAAAGGCGAGATTTTTTACGTATTGAGCAGCTCCATAACTAGTAGCACGCATGTAAGAACCAGGGTCAGCGACAAGTCTTTTGGCCTTCTCTATTGTCTCTGCTCTTTCATACCGTGCGCGCTACTCGTATTTCTTTGACCAGAAGGCGACATATTTAACTTCAATGTCGATGTCTTTTACCTTACCATCTGCGGTCAAGTAGCGGTCAAGTATGGGCTAACTGAACGCGAAACAGAGGTCATGAAAATGTTGTGCGTTGGGCGTACGAAAGCTTATATTGCTGAGACGCTTTATCTATCGGAAAGCACGATCAGGTGGCATACGAAATCACTCTATCGCAAAGTTGGTGCACATAGTAGGCAAGACCTTCTTACGCTCATAGGTGTGAGATAGAGGCTTACAAAATGTCGACAATGCTTTCAGCTTCTACAGATTGCCCTTCCGACGTGGTGCTTTCGGTGTGCTTGCCAGATTCTTCTTCAGTATTCGAACTGCCCAGCGTCTCCACGATAGCTTGTCCTACCAGAAGGCCACTAGCTGCACATGCTGACAGGCCAT
>CAZXOF010000140.1:0-1978 GCA_964642255.1 uncultured Eggerthellaceae bacterium
CTCGACTTTATTGACGAAATTGCGCCACGCGCGATCCTTTTTGTGGTTGGAGACCGTGCTCATTCCAAGGCATTTTCAGAAAAAGCGTATAACAATGCCGCGGAGCCGAAGGAATTGTATGTGGTAGAGGATGCAGAGCATATCGACCTCTATGATCGTGTGGACAAGATTCCGTTTGACAAACTGGAACATTTCTTCAAAGAGAGCATGAAATAGAGCACGTATCTGTGCTGATAGGAAACGAATTCAGAAGAACTCAAGTGGATGCAGGATGTGGTACATGCAGCAAAGGATCTTCAACACAACATTCAAAAGGGCAGCCGTTTTAGCTAGCGCCATGTGCTTAGTCTTGCTGTTGGTTGGTTGTAGCGGAGAGGAAAACCGTCAGGAATCAACATCAGATGTTTCAACTGGTATTGAGTCCACCGAGTCTACGGATTCAGATTCCTACGAGTCCCAGCAAGAATATTTTGAATCCCAACAGGAACAAAGTGATATCCAGCTGGAAGTAGAAAATGAGGAGAATATGACCACTATAAGGACGATTATCGATGATACTGAGGTTGACGTTACGTGGGAAGATAATGAATCTGTCGACGCACTGAAGAGCCTGCTGGAATCTGGTGAGATGACAATTGGTATGTCTATGTACGGAGGTTTTGAACAGGTAGGTTCGCTGGGTAGTTCGCTCCCAAGAAATGATGTTCAGACCACAACAACAGCAGGGGATATTGTGCTCTACTCCTCTAATCAAATTGTCATATTCTACGGTTCCAATTCTTGGTCATATACACGGCTTGGAACGATACAGGACAAGACAGCAGAAGAGTTATCAGAACTTCTTGGAAATGGTGACGTGACTTTAACCTTGATGCTGAGCTAGCGAGGTTAAGGAGATTCGCAAGGGATACCAAACCTTCGATGCAGGGCATCGGCTAGTCCACAAAGATCAAACAATAAAACCCTCCTTGAACATCAAGAAGGGTTTTATTGTTTGAATCAGACGTTGTATCTCTGCGTGTATGTGAACCAAAAAGACATGCTCTGTAAAGAGAATATATGACAGCTTTCTCGGCAAACACGGTGGCTATATCATCAATATAAAGTCAATGCATCATCCTCCCAAACAACAGTACGTATAATGATTCAGTTGGACGGCAAGCTGGTAGAGGCTGAGATCGGCTGTGCTTTTAATACTAAAACGTACATCAGTACCAACGGCGCAACTACGGCTAATAATGAGATCGATATCATCAACTAGATAATGTATGAGACATACGAATCGCAATTGCTGTTGAGCCTTCGATGGTAACTTGTAGGCGAAACGACAATTCTCGTGTCGCCGATCAGCGCTATTGCTGGTGCCGCTGTGCATTATTGAGCAGTGCTTACGTACTAGTTATTCATATGTGGATTTGGTATTGAAACGCAGATGTGAGATTAAAAAAGGTGCGAGATATGGATGTGATGCAGGCCATCAAAGAGCGGCATTCGGTGCGTTCGTATTTAGATATGCCGCTATCTAAAGATGTGCGTGAACAGCTTCAGGCGAAAATTGATCGTTGCAATGAGGAGTCAGGGCTTTCCATTCAGCTTGTTGTAGATGAGCCGCAAGCTTTTAGCAGCATGATGGCACGCTATGGCAACTTTTCTGGTGTGCGCAACTATCTTGCGCTTGTAGGCAAAAAGGACGCTTCGCTTGATGAAACATGTGGCTACTATGGGGAGCGTCTGGTGTTGTTTGCGCAGCAGCTTGGCTTGAACACCTGCTGGGTTGCACTGACGTTCAAAAAGGTACCGAGCGCATATGCTTTACAGCCTGGTGAAAGGCTCGCCTGTGTTATTGCACTAGGATATGGCACTACGCAAGGTAAAACTCGTAAAACCAAGACTGCCAAGGATGTAGCACCGAACATAGATTTAGTACCCGAATGGTTTGCGCGTGGCGTAGATGCTGCGCTGCTTGCGCCAACTGCTA
>CAZXOF010000141.1:0-567 GCA_964642255.1 uncultured Eggerthellaceae bacterium
CATCATCGCAGGGCACCCTAACAGCTTCCTTGCTTGTCTCTAACAGTTTCGTTATAGACGAACGATTATGCAGTGACAAAAAAGCCGTTTGTCTAGGACTTTTTGAAGAAAAACGATCAGCTATGCTGCAAAAGTCTAGGATTGATCGTATCACAAGCGAACTTGATGATGCTCTTTGCTATAGCCCTTGTGATTGTCGGTGTTGATATCAGTCACACACGCTAACAGCTGCACACAGAAGACAACTGTACAAAGACAAGTGACATTAACCTAATAGTTATTACTCAATCAAATAGATGCCACCGCGAAGAAAATATTTGATAGAGTAGGATATACTATCCTCTGATGATTCGCTATCTTTGCAAAATAATACGTAGGAGGCTTCTATGTTTTTCTTTCTCCCCCTGCTCATCACTATAATGCTTATCGTCATTGTGGTTGCAGTGGTAGGCAGCATATTCATAGTGCAGCAGCAAACTGAGTGCATTATTGAACGTTTCGGCAAGTTTAACCGTACAGTAAGCGCAGGCATTCATTTCAAGATTCCCATTATCGAGCGTATCGCAA
>CAZXOF010000141.1:577-1945 GCA_964642255.1 uncultured Eggerthellaceae bacterium
TGGCGGCAAAACAAAGGACAATGTAACTATCACCATGCAAGTTGCCGCACAATATCACGTGAGTTATGATCGCGGCATGGCACCACATGAGACCGGTGTATATCGCAGTTACTACATGCTTTCCAGCCCTGAGCAACAAATGTCTGCTTACATTGCTGATGCGCTACGCTCTGCTATTCCCAATTACACACTTGATGAAGTTTTCGATAACAAAGATCTTATCGCACAAGATGTCAATACTACGGTTGCTGCGCGCATGGTGGCCTACGGTTATGACCTTGTTTCGACACTCATTACCTCAATCGGCCTTCCTCAAGATGTTGAGGCATCGATGAATAAAATCAACTCTGCACAGCGCGAGCGAGAGGCTGCACAAGCGCTTGCTGACGCCGATCGCATCAAGGTAGTTGTCGAGGCGCAAGCGCAAGCTCAAGCGATGGAAGAATCGGGTCGTGGTATTGCAGCACAACGTAAAGCTATCGCTGAAGGTATAGCCGAATCGCTTGATGTCATTAAAGAGTCGGGCGTGTCCACTTCTGAGGCGAATCAGCTGTTCCTCTTTACCCAATGGGCCGACATGATGACAGAGTTTGCAAGGGGTTCACGCGCTGCTACAGTGGTGCTTCCTTCCGATTTCCGTGAAACAGCCTCAATGTTCGAGCAATTGATGGCAGCTAAAGCAGCGGAATTTGATGTCAACAAAGCAAGCAACCTACAGAATCAATAAACATATATAAAAGATAGAAACACCGGGCAGTAAAATGTAGTGTAGTGGAATACGCAATACTCGGCGTTTCATGTGTCAAACAACAATAATGAGCAGCTAGTCGTCAATTACTCTTCATACGCGGGTAAAGAATGTTGCCTTCAGGATCCTCGGCAGCAAACAGGACGAGGCGGAGTGCACTGCATACTCGGACGCCATGAACTCAGAGTCTTACTGGCTCACGGTGTCCCAAAATGCAGGCTTGACAACCAGGCGCGTAATCTGACGAGCACCGCCTAAGAGCTTGACGGTTGATGGTTCTACATAAGCTTGCTCTTTATATTGTCAAATTCTTCTCGCGCGATCAATCCGTTATCCAAAAGCTCTTTATATTTCAAGAGATCATCGACATTCCTGAGTTTCGTGTCGGGCAGCATGAAGGCGATATCACCCCTATGAAGCCCATTATCAGCCCGACGATTACGAAAGCAATGTAGCTGTAACCCTTCATGCCGGCAATATAACTTGTCGCCCAGGCGCAGATAATTGCAGTGTTGCGGCTACATTTGCAACCCTCTTGAATAACCTTCTTACATCGAATGTCTTATGTTGCGAATGTTTCCTACAAGGATGCAACTGCAGTATGACTAAACTGAATCACC
>CAZXOF010000142.1:0-1913 GCA_964642255.1 uncultured Eggerthellaceae bacterium
GGTGGCAAGATTGGTAACGTTAACTACCTTGGCGGTGGCGACTTTGTTACCATTCCCCGTGCTGAGTGGGGCGTTGGTATGGGGCATAAAGACATTCGCGGCGGTCTTATGCCTGGTGGACGTCTACGTATGGAAAAACTGGGTTCGCTTGTCAATTCTGGTCGTTTAAACGTACATCACCTGATAAGCCATGTGTTTGATGGCTGGGATCACTTGGAAGAGGCACTCTTTATGATGCGTGATAAACCAAGAGATCTTATCAAACCAGTTGTTCGCATTGAGGGTTAATCGTGTATATATGGGCGGGATATCTACATCCCGCCCATCTTTTTTGCGAGCCTCTGCGGCTCGCTTTTGCTTTTAAGGAGCATGGAGAGTGAGGTATCGTATTGTATCTACTTACGAGTGTAATCTTGACTTTATCGTAAATGTTTTAACAGGAGATAGACAATGCGCGTTTTGATAGTTTCAGGCTTTCTTGGTGCAGGGAAAACGACGTTTATTCAAGAATTAGCTCGCCGCACAAAACGCGATTTTGTGATATATGAAAACGAGTACGGTCAAGCAGACATTGATGCCGCCATGCTTGCCCAAAACGACGAACTTTCTGTATGGGAATCAACGGAAAATTGTATCTGCTGTTCTGGCAAACAAGACTTTGCAAGCTCGGTGCTTACCATTGCCAATACCCTCGACCCAGAATACCTGGTGGTGGAACCTACCGGAGTGGCTCGTCTTTCAAGTGTGATAGAAAACGTGAACCGCGTGAGCTACGAGCGTATTTCACTGCTTAAACCTTTGGTAATCGTAGACGCTGTTGCTTGGGAACATCAGCGTGATAGATTTGCAGATATCTACCTCGATCAGATTAAGTCGGCTCCTGTTGTGGTGATCTCAAAGGTACAGCATGCAGGTATGGGTCACGTTGACGCACTGCGCTCGTGGATTCAGGCATTTAATCCGTCTGCACACATTATTGATGTTGCCTACAGCGAACTTCCTGACACATGGTTCATACAGCTCCTTAGGCAAGATCTTGATCCGGAAAAAACTGCCTCATTTGCACAAGGTGATGTCTCTTCACAAAGTAACATCGATGAGAGCGAGTTTGAAAGCCTCTCTCTTGCAGGGATATCTCTACCCACAGAAGGACACCTCCTGTGGGTTTTAGCAGACCTTGTAGCAGGGGTATTCGGAGAAATAGTCCGCGCTAAAGGCTCACTTCCCTGTGGTAGGCAGTGGCTGCGTTTTGATGTGGTAGATCGCACGTGGTCGGTAACCAGTTCAGAGCCCGCTCAAAATGGAGACAAGGGTGCGCTTGGAGTATTTATTGGCGCGAACATACGCAGGTCTCTCTTAAGAGAAGCCCTGTTACCCCTTGTACGCAATGCTGTAGCAGCAGGACACCCAGAGCTTGCGTATGACAATTCGCTCGACTATAGCGACGAACATATACATACTCGCCATCATGGCGAGTATGATCATGACCATGCTGAACATATTGAGTAGCTAGGCTCCTAAGCTTCACTAACTTGCTGACGAGTGTCGCATCAGTTTCGAACATCGTCTTGACGCACATCTAGGTTGTATATGTTCGTCTTGTCAGCACCCTAATGAATAAAGCAAGCTAATCGCAACACAAAGTTAGTAATCTATACGCCAACAACCTTATCGAATCTCCAAAGTTGTGATGAGTATAACTAAATAATGAGCCTAAAATCATTGATAGCATTTGCTGACTAGTCGGAATAGCACTGTTCCAAAACTCGTTATAATGGCTAAAAGGGCGTATTTATATGACATTACAAGATCCAATAAAAGATAATCACGCTAGCCCATATGAATTTTCAGATTCTTCCAACGAATACGATCCGACAACTGGAAAACCAATCAACACAATCTACCTGGAGTAT
>CAZXOF010000143.1:0-1882 GCA_964642255.1 uncultured Eggerthellaceae bacterium
ACAAGAGAAAATAAGGCGACCACGGAGTACAAACGCTCGACAGACAGACCCCACACAACTGCGGCCGCCATAAGGATCGCAACGAGAGACCATACAAACGCAGCGATCATTTGCGGCCTTCGACTTACCTCCACAAGCGCACGCACCGTTTCCGATGTGATGACAGGCATATTGAAGATTCTTCGATCATCAAGCAAACTCTATGCTATTGTATTCATCCACAAGCGGCTCGTACTGCGAGGCCACGTCGAGCAAAATATCGGAGAGTTCATTGAGCCATTGACAATATTGGTCAATATACGTTACCCATGTAGTATCGTATGTGGAGAAGAAAGCTTCACTTGCATCCGACACCCAATTGCTACGCAATAGCTCAAGATTATCCGAAAGCCGTACTTTGGCATTGTTTAAATCATCGCTGATACTTCGAATCTTTTCTGCTTGACCTTGCAGGTTATCGAGATTAAACCGAAGAGTATTCGCCGCCATGTCGTACCTCCTTATGTATTAAAACTTAAACGAGGGGTTAAGAGTCAAAGCCTTTTCGCGCAGCTTCTGTGCCTGTACCTCATCCCCTTGTGCTTTGTATATATCGGATTTAAAAGCGTAGCCAGCCTCATTATCTGGCGTGAGATTGATCACATGATCCGCAAGTTTCAAGGCTTGATCGAACTCGCCAAGCTCTTTGTGGCTTAAAGCCCGATAGATATAGACCTCTATCAGACCTGGTTCACCAATGTTGATCTGACGCAAAGCCACCGTTGCCTCGCGAAAAACCTTTGATGCTTCCTCATCTCGTCCCAATTTCTTCAAGGAAGAGGCGCGCCAGAATATCCCTGCAGCCTTGAAACGAGTTTGAATATCTTTGAGGGCAAGCAGCTGATCGCAGCTTTCTAAAGCTTCTTCGTAGCGCTCTGCAGAAAAACACTCGTTTATCAGCAAAAACAGTACCTCAGCATCCGAAGGGTTCTCTTTCATAACTTTGCGTAACGCCTCAATGGAGGCATCAATGTCTTTCAAACCAAGTTGCGCGATACTTCGCTGCATGGCGCTTTCGCGAACAAGCTCTGGATTATCCTTAATCAGTTCATCGGCTATAGTAAGCAAATCCAATGCCTCTGCATAGCAACTAAGTGAATTGAAAGCTTTGGCTTTCAACACCATCATGTTGGCATCTTGCGGAAAGCGAGTCAACGCCTTTTCCATAACAGCAAGTGCTTGGTCGTAATCTTCGGTTTGCATAAAGATATTAAACTCAACTACATACGGCTCCCCCGCATCGGGTAAAAGCTCCTCTACCTCGCGCAGACAAGATACAGCCTCGTTTGGCTTCCCATCCAACAGATATAGCTGAGCCTTGTCCAAGTACGGTTGAGGATTTAAAGGTTCAAGTTGGATTGCCTTGTTCGCATAGCGAATCGCCTGTACGTAGTCGCGCGCATCAAGAAAGGCAATTTCCATCAAACCGTAGAGCTCAACCGACACAAAACCACGCTCTTCACACTGGTTGAAATACTTCACCGCTTCTGAATAGTTCTCTAAAAGGAAGTAAGCACAACCCAAACTGTAGACAATCTCATCAGAATCGGGTTTCAGCAGCTGGGCTTTCTTGAAGGCAGCAATACCCTCCTCGATTTGCCCAAGATTAACGCAGGCGTTACCCAGGTGTAGGTAGGCATCGAAATTTTTTCTATCCTCTTTCAAAATCTCACTCAAAACACTCTTTGCCACCTCGAAGTGCCGCGCCGCTATTAGCTCAACACTTTGTTGAATTCGATCAAGAATATCTTCGTTCATCATCACTCTTTCATCATTGGCATGCCAAGCATTACTACGCAACAATAAGGGTTATATACAAATCGAGCTACCACTACAACCAGCT
>CAZXOF010000144.1:0-1851 GCA_964642255.1 uncultured Eggerthellaceae bacterium
TTAGGCGCATTGGTAACTTCATCAGGTGTTTTATCAGTAAGTGGTGAGAAGCGCTCGGTTGTACCTACTAGCTTAAAACCACAAGTAGGACATGTTGCGTCACTACATGCAATATCACCGTTGCACACCGGGCATGTTTCGCTCATAACTCATCCCTCTTCCCCATTGTCATGTGTGACTTTGAACGAGCCTTATCTTGCAAAGTTAATTGATGTGCTTAAGCGGTTTTATCGTTGATAAGTGGTGTTTCATTCACAACAGAAGAACTCGCAATGCCATCATCACCTGAAAAACTTAAGAACAATCGCTTCCACCAAATGCCAATCTTTTCAAAAAAATCCGGTCCTGCAACGGTCTCAGTAGCAATAAGATCTAGCTCTGCTACAACCTTATTGCGTTGATAAAAGGTGATTTTTCCGACAACATCTCCCACCGATACATCGCCTATAACTTCAAAAAAGCTCACTTCTTGACTAATGTTTCCATTGATATCGACCACTTTAATAACAGCGTCAGGATCAGCAAGGGTTGCTGTAATGCTACGATCTATCCATTCAGTATGTGTTACATATGCAATGACGGGTACTTCAATTGTGCCTTGTGAAGTCTCCATTGTTGTTGTTTCAGAACTATTGGCAAGTTGATAGTCTATCAGATGTTCGAAGAGCCAGTCGACAAGCGTTTCAGTATCTTCAAAGCGCTGATTCTCTGAAGAGGAGTTCAGCACAACCGCATAATACACTGTACCGTCACGCTCGCACGCTCCAGCAAAGCATTGTCCTGCTAGCGCAGTATAGCCTGTTTTGATGCCACAAGCTCCTTCGTAGGAATCGAGTAGCTGATCGGTTGTTGTAAGAGTAAGCTCTACTATTGCACCATTACGTTCTATTTCAATTGTTGCTGATGGTTGAGAAACAATATTTTGAAATGCATCTAGTTGCATGGCGTAGGCACACATCGTTGCCACATCACGAGCACTACAATGCATATCAGCAGCGTATTCGTCATAGTCAAGCCCATGGGCATTGGCAAACAGTGAATCCGTCATTCCTAATTGCTGAGCTTTCGCATTCATTGCCGCAATAAAAGCCTCAACGGCAGTTTCAGTACTAGCTTCATCTGTCATCAGTGCGCCAAGAGTTTCAGCAATAGCTTGGGCAGCATCATTACCTGATGGAAGAAGTAGGGCAATAAGTGCATCTTGCAGAGTGAGCACATCGCCTGCAACAAGTGAAGCACTTGAGCCACCTACGGATGCTGCAGTTGCGCTGACAGTGATCTCGGTTGATAAATCAGCTGTTTCAAGAGCCACAATGGCGGTCATAACCTTTGTAATTGAAGCGATTTGCACCTGAGTGTCAGCATCACGTTCAAAATACGTTGTCCCGTTCGAATCGATAAGAATCGCATACGAAGCATCAATACTGGGAGACTCTGCAACAGATAGGCCGCGTGACTCGACACTCTCCTCTAAGATAATATCGGCACGCCTGACCTCCGCTTGTGCTTCACTGCTACATAGTGGACTAGCAACAAGCACGCCGGTAAGAATGAACACAAGTGCTGTACGCAGCAGGTAAATAAAAGTGTCAGACTTTGACGCAGAATGTCGCATGATACATGCTTTAAGATAATTCACCTATTTAACCACTTTCCGATCTTATGAACGCTTTATGCACTCAAAAAGATCTTCCCTCTCATCGTATCTAACTACCAGTGCGTGTTAGACAAAAGTGTTTTCAATTACCCATCTTTTGTATGTGTATGGCTCTGTTAATCCAGCGTGGATATAGGCTCTGCAAAATCGGAATGAAGATGACAAAGGTATTTCATTTATTACTGCTTGTTACT
>CAZXOF010000145.1:0-1848 GCA_964642255.1 uncultured Eggerthellaceae bacterium
TTAGCATCTAACCCCCTTGCACAAACTTATATCCACGCTGGGTTAACAGAGCCAAGCAGAATTGGCATGATTCCATCATTAGAATTACATTGTAGCTACATTGTGCTGCAATAGAGGTATCGAGAATGGACACCTCATGAGCGTGGCCGACGAAGTAAGAAAATTGCTCGAATCCCTCAGTGTCAAGGAGAGACAAAAAGGAACTTGAGAAGCTTTGCTCGGCCATACTCGACGCGATGTAGCAGATGATGCGCAAGAGCACTGACTACGAGCTCAAGTGCTGCTCAAGGTACGGCTGTGTGAAGATAGCCAAGAAGAGGGCGAACACAAGACAGCTCCCAGCGCTACTTCTGCCACGGCTGCGACAAGACCTTCAACATCCGCATCGGCAACGCGAACAGCATGAGCTACAATGTAGTTCATGAGTTCGAATACAGGGAGGACGTATGGCGACAATACCGACCACGACGGTGCGCATCGACCCGAAAGTTAAGGAGCAGGCAAACGAGGTTTTCGAGGAGCTAGGGCTGTCACTCTCAGCGGCGATAAACGTGTTCCTCAAGGCGGTGGTTCGCGAGGGCGGCATGCCCTTCAACATGAAGGTCGCAGACAAGGCGCGGCCCGACGACGATAGCAAATCGCAGCCTGAGAGAAAGTAATCACACATGGGGTTTTACGACACTCCTATTGATACGGAGCAGGTGGATCAGAAACTGCTTGATATCGATGAGCGCACGCGTACAAGCTTGTTTGCTTGGAATGGACAGTTTTCACCGCAATTCATCGAAGCTATGCTTAGGGTATACGGGTGTACCGGCTGGGTTACCTATGATCCATTTGCAGGATCAGGCACCGTAGTTGAAGAGTCTTTGCGTGTAGGCATGGGAGCAATTGCATCAGAGTTGAATCCTGCCCCGTATCACATGGCTAAAATTCGTTCTTTTGCGGGAATCAACCGCGAAGAACGTATGGCGTTGTGCGATGACGTTTCCGAACAAATCTCACATGTGGACGAAGACGATGTACCAGGTCAACTACAACGAATCCACCAGAAGGCTGATGGAGCAAAAAAAGACGCGATTGCACTTCTGATCGTACTCTGTGATTTCTATAAAAATAACCCTTCCAAAAAACTCATCGAAAGTAAATGGAATCACATTTTGGAGATCATAAATAATCTTGTGGAGACAGATCAGCTAATTGATGTTAAGCGTGCAGATGCAAGACATGTTCCATTTGCTGATGGTGAGGCGGATTTGGTTTTGACATCACCGCCATATATCAATGTCATGAATTACCATCAGCAGTATCGTCGTTCAGTTGAACTGCTTGGCTACCCGGTTTTGGAGATTGCCCGCTCTGAGTTTGGGGCAAATCGCCTGAATCGCGGAAATAGGTTTCTAACGGTAATCGAATATACCGTTGACATGGGTCTTGCCATGCGGGAGACAAGCCGAGTGGCAAAAGGCAACGCCCAACTGATTTTTGTAGTTGGCAAAGAATCGCGTGTGCTCGGATGCCCGTTCTGCAACAGTGAAATAGTATGGCGCGTGGCAACAGAAGTGCTTGGTATGCATGGCAAGCTACGGCAACAGCGGAAGTTTAAGAACAGATTTGGCAAAGTTATCACAGAGGACATACTCCATTTTTACAATACCGATTGTCGCAGCTTAACAGATGACAACGTAATCGCTCTCTGTCAGAAAATTGCTCGCGATGCATTGAAACATGCGTTGGAAACAAACGAGCTTACTGAAGATCGGAACGCTTTGCTTAAAGCAGCAATAGACCGCTATGAAACGGTTAGGGGATGCTAAATGACTGGAGTGCACGAGGAAAAAATTAAGA
>CAZXOF010000146.1:0-1812 GCA_964642255.1 uncultured Eggerthellaceae bacterium
GCTTTTCAAGCGCATTATCGGGAAGCTATGACGTATCAATGCTGGTGAAGTCTCAGTATGCCGAAGAGTATCCCAATTTCGAGCTTCATGTGGTAGATACCAAGCTTGCCTCAGTAGCTGAAGCACTTCTGGTGTATGAGGCTATTCGTCAGCGCGATAAAGGCATGACCGCCGATGAACTTACGCACTGGGCACAAGAAGCACGCTATTTTGTCGGGGCACAATTCATGCTTGATGATCTTGGTGCCCTGCGTCGAGGTGGTCGTATTCCACCTACGGTGGCGCGTGCCGGAGCTAAGCTTGATGTAAAACCGCTTCTCGGAATCAATGAAGAGGGTGGGTTGTCTTTGCTAGGCGTTGCACGAGGACGAAAGAAAGGTATTAAACAGCTTGCCGATTATTACGCAAAATACTCTGTTGAGCATGAACCGGGTTCATGCGTAATAATAGGTCATGCGGATTGTCCTAATGACGCGAAGCGTTTACGTGAGTTAGTAACAAAAGACAATAGCGCTCTGTTGGTTCTTGAGTGCAATATCGGGCCGGTTATCGGGAGTCATGTAGGTGCAGGTATGCTGGCTATTGTATTTTGGGGATCGGACAAGCGTGAGGATGTTTCGGTTGCTGATTTCATTGCACGCAAGATCAAGAGTTCTTAATAAATGTTCATAAGCGTGATTGATCAAAGGAACGGCAGTGACTTATTTGCCAAGATATTTGTTTATGGGACATGCAACAGTTGATGTGGCAGTAACTGCAGGACTTGAAGCACAAGGTTACGAGCGTGCAGATAAACCCTGTGATGCCGATGTTATTCTGACCTATCTGAGCTCTCAATCAGTGCTTGAGGATATTTACTTTGATGACGGGGGTCTTATTCAAAGTGCTCAACATGGAACCCTGCTTATTGATCTTAGTCCTGCAACACCAAGCGTAGTACGCGAGATTGAAGCAGTTGCCACAGTGAATGATCTTATGTTTGTTGAGGCTCCGTTAGTGGTGCTTGATGCAACTGTTCCTGATGCCTTTGGCGAATATTCCAATCTTGCTTGCTATCTTACAGGAGAGACTGATGCGCTTGACCAAGCACGTGTAGTGGTGTCAGCCTTTGCAAGTTCACTGCGAGAGTTTAATGGTGCTGGTATTGCTCAAGTTGCCCGAGCTGTGCATACCATACAATCGGTTGCGCATATGCTTGCTACAATAGAAGCCGATGCGCTTGTGGCAGCAATACGACATGTGCCAGCAGGGATGAGTGCGCATGTTGAGCAAGCTGTGAGTGCACACGGAGAGACTGCCGAAGCAACGTTAGCCGCACTTGCTACGCAACGTTTTTCAGGTACTTTTACTATCGAAATTCTTATGGCCGAGTTGTATGCGGCTATTGCGACCGCCGATGACGCTAAGCTTATCTTGCCGCAAGCAGAAACTGCATTGAATTTACTCGAATTACTTGCAAGCATTGGGGGCTTAGATATGACCCCGACAGCTTTGTCCTTGGCATATCGCGATGAGGCTCAAGGAATCGAATTCGGGCTTGATTGGTCACGTATTGGGGAAACGCATGAGAAACAAGACGATATAGTTGATGACGACTTGAACAACGATGATTGTTCTCACCTAGGATATTGCGAGAACTAAGGTAACTATCAGGAGCAAAAGCAAAAGCTAGCGCTTTGCAAGACTGGCGCGCCTGTTCTGTAAATAAAAGCGCATCAAAAGCGGAACAAAAAAGCTGAGCACACAGAAAGAAAAATATGGAGCCGGCGACAGGAATCGAACCCGCAACCCACTGATTACAAATCAGTTGCT
>CAZXOF010000147.1:0-1773 GCA_964642255.1 uncultured Eggerthellaceae bacterium
TCGCCGAGCGTGTTGACGCGACAGAACAGCTGGATGTCGTCGGTCGCATCGCGCAATTCGAGAAAGGCGATCTTGCCTTGGTCGCGTTTGGCCATGACGCGCCCGCACACACGCACTACATCTTCAGTTGTCTCGCCATCTGTAAGACTAGCGTATGCTTTACTTAAGTCGACGTTGTGATGGGTATATGTAAAGGCATGGCCGTATGGGTTTTTTCCTGCAGCAAGCAATGCAGCACGTTTGGCACGACGAACCTCAATAGGATCATCCTCACTAACGTCCATCTTAGGTGCGATGGCGTTTGCCATGAAAGCCTCCTTGTTTGTGCGGTGTGTTGCTTACTACGATGTTCAAGCTGCGCTCTGTTTACTGTTCAATTTTGATGATCTTCATCTCGATTTCGCGTCCTGTCGGCCCAAGAGCTGTCACGACATCCTCTTTTTTGTGACCCAGCAGTGCTGCACCAACCGGTGATTCGTTTGAAATCTTACCCTGAGCAACATCACTTTCTGCGCCACCAACAATCATAAAGATACGCTCACGACCATCCATCTCCACCGTAACAGTACTTCCAATGTTGACCTTGTTCGAGCGCTTTGGAGTGGTAACAACAGCAGCTTCTGACAAAATGTGGTTGATCTCAGCAATGCGAGCTTCTATCATACCCTGCTCATTTTTAGCATCATCGTATTCGGAGTTTTCTGAGATATCACCAAACTCACGGGCAGTCTTAATGCGAGCACCAATTTCTGCACGCTTTTCGGTTTCGAGGAAACGCAGCTCCTCTTCAAGCTTTTGCTTGCCTTCCTCGGTAAGGACAAACGATCCATCAGCCATTGAGAGACCTACCTTTTGAACCAGATATGTAAATACGCCCAAAACGGGCGTATTTACATACATTCCTGTACGTAGTTTCGCTTGACACACGAGCGCCGACACCCCAAGGATGCCGGCGCTTGCCGCCGTGCTGCACGCTTGTTTCGTAGACGCAACCTATTCAACTTTCTTTTTAACAACACGTCTCACAGTCTTTTGCGTAGATGCGGATGCAGACTCAGATTCCTCATCTGAGTTCTTCTCTGCTACAACAACCGGTGTTGCCGCACTGCTGCTGTAGTCATAATTAACTTCATCAGAGGCATCTTCAAGCTCCTTTGAAGCAGACCCCATACCTTCACGTAGATTCTTTACCGTTTTACCAACAGCACTTCCCAACTTAGGTAGGTTTTTTGGGCCGAATATTATAAGCACAATCAGTAAAATAACTACCAGTTCGGGGATGCCGATAGGCCCGAGTTTTAACATGATTCCCTCCAAAACGCATGTATTAAGCTCGTTGCTACTCTGCCAACATAATACTCCTTTATGAAATAGGCTAGCCAAGCCTACCACAAAACCCCACTGATATGCAGTCTCTTAGCATAAAGAATGCATGATCAAGCTTTCAATCTGGGTATATTGAGCCCTCGGCTATACCGACGGATGACCATTCGACTTTTATTTGACTACATACATTCTGTCTGCGAAAACGGGAAAGGCTTTCCGAAATTATCAAGGGTTCTTGTGAGTTTCTACCCGATTACAGAATCGCAGGCTTTGCAGACAATAGGACAGGAACGCTTTTAGAATCCCGCTCCGCAAACCCTAATGTTTTTAACTACCTTCTCTACCTTGATCAACTCTCTGGTTATTTGAAGGTGCTGGACGATTTCGAACGCCGTGCGCACGAGAATCCTTCCATCGGGCTTGTGCTTTGCAAGGATATGAACAGAG
>CAZXOF010000148.1:0-1770 GCA_964642255.1 uncultured Eggerthellaceae bacterium
ACACAGAAAGTGCACGTAGCTTCTGCGCAAGCGCCAAGCACACAAGCATCAGGTGCGCTCAGTGATGAGGCACGCGCTGTGATGGTATCATTTCCGCCCTTTCACACAGTAGTTGAGTCCGCATTTCGTCAAACGAATAAAACGCTTGACGTTCTGCAAGTAAACATTGGCTTGCGCTGCAATCTTACCTGTACGCATTGCCACTATGCATGCAGCCCACAGCGTAGTGAAGAAATGTCGCGCACTACCATGCAACATTGCCTTGATGCTTTTGTGAACTGTGGTTTTACAACACTTGACATCACGGGTGGCGCACCGGAGATAAACCCTCATTTCGAGTGGTTCATCCAAGAAGCTGCCCGTATTAAAGCGCCGATTATTGTGCGCTCGAACCTTGTTATTCTTCATGAGCCTACATATGCGCATTTACCTGAACTCTATGCCAAGCTTGGGGTCAACATTGTTGCTTCACTTCCTCACTACACCAAAAAAACCATGGAAAAGCAACGAGGCGATGGCTCGTTTGATCGGGTTATTACGATGCTACAACACCTCTGCGAACTGGGCTATGGAGACGGAGGCGGCCTCAAGCTTGATTTGGTTTACAACCCAACAGGTGCATTCATGCCGCCCGATCAAGAAGCTTTGCGAAAAGATTATGCGCGCAAACTGCAAAATGACTACGGCATTGTATTTGATAATCTGTTTGCATTCACGAATAACCCTATTGGGCGCTTTGGAAATGCGCTTGCTCGCAAAGGCACACTTGGCACCTACCTTACAAAACTGATTGACGCTTTTAACCCTGCAACCGTTGAGAGCATGATGTGTCGCAACGGGGTATCTGTTTCGTGGAATGGCTTGCTTTACGATTGCGACTTCAATCAAGCGGCAGGTATACCCTGTCTTGGTCAGCCAACAATTGCAGACCTCGCTACACAACAAATACCACTTACGCGCAACATCGTATTTGGCAATCACTGTTATGCCTGCACAGCAGGTGCGGGAAGTAGTTGAGGTGGTACTACAGCATAGGTTCTATGTTGCCGGCATCTTAGATATACACAACAGGTTCTACAGCAGGCTTTGGTGTATCTTGTAACATCCTACGATAGCGAAATAAGCTCATTGTCGCATGCGCGGCGAATGAAAGCCGAGCGCGATATCCCCTCTTTTTTGGCAGCTCTATCAACGGCGGCAATCTCAAAATCAAAGAGCTTTACGGAAACAGTTCTCATCTTTGTTTCCGGCTTACCTTCGATTGGTGTGCCAAAAGCAACATCAGAAAAATCGCCACGTTTGTACTTCTCAACATCAGTCTCTACTTCTTCAAGCGTGGTTCCAAATAGCTCGCACAGTTCCCTATCATTCATGATTTTCTCTTTTCAAAACCAAGCTCACGTTTGATCGCCTCCTGCGGTGGAGCTTGTGCATGCTTGATCAACCAATCACCGGCTGTATTTCTGATAGCTACGATTTCGATAAGTCTGCCACTTGCATCGAAACCTATTCCCACGTGCTCTGCCGGCTCTTTCCCCAGCCTCGGCATACTTCTGATGCAATATTCCCAAGCATGGGCAGCATTTTCTTTGGTTAGTTCAGGGTATCGATTAACAACCCTGTCTAAAACCGCAATCCTGTCCATACGGAAACTCCTTAAAGAGGGTAATGCCTTTTGATAATACCACCGAAGAATACTACTTCGCAATTATTGGGTGAGTCGAAAAACTATAACGAACGACTTACATGGCAAGTTGTTAGGGGTAAAGA
>CAZXOF010000149.1:0-1765 GCA_964642255.1 uncultured Eggerthellaceae bacterium
GGGTGCTGTGCAAGCAGGCATAACAACTCGCGCTCAAAGCGAAGACGATTGCGCTTGGTAGATGCACTGCTTTGTTGTTGCCGGATTTGATTTTGCTGCGACTGCCCAACGCGATATGGGAGTGACTGTTGAGCTGTTTGTTGAACTTGTGTACCTGCTTCAGCTTTACCGGTACCACGACTTGTACTCCGTACAAATGTGGCAGAGGACTTATTGTTTGCATCTATGTGCTCGCGCTGCGGCACAATCAGTCGGCTCAGAGCAGCAAGTGCATCTTCTTCACGAAAACGCGTTCGTCCAGCAATTTGTATAGCGTAATCTTTTGCCAAAAGTGACTCTTTAATAGGGGCTAGCAAAGAAAGTGCATCTACAAACGCAGCACTGCGACCCTCCGGATACGAAAGATCATGAGCAGACAAACGCCGCTCGATACCATATTGCACAAGCGGCATAGCATTCTTAATGTGTTGTCGTAGTGCATCGGCCCCCTGCTGTGTCACAAACTCCGCAGGATCAAGCTCATCAGGCAAGGTAACTGCACAGATTTCAAGACGACTACGGCCAACTTCAGGAGTTAACGAGTCATCAATAAAGGATAATGCGCGCTCGGCAGCTCGCTGTCCTGCCGTATCACCATCAAACACATATACAATGCGTTTTTTCACATAGCGTCCCAATGTACGAATGTGTTGGCTTGTAAGTGCAGTTCCAAGCGTAGCAACCACATTTTCAACACCTGCTGCCGCAAGCGTAATCACATCGGTATAACCTTCAACAATAATGGCAGTACCCGTTGCCACTAAAGCATTTTTCGCATGATCAAGCCCATACAATACGCGCGACTTGTGAAACAAAAGGGTCCCATTTGAATTGAGATATTTTGGCTCTGATGTATCTATAACACGTCCACCAAATGCAATGCAGGCACCCTGCCCATCGTTTATGGGAAACATGACGCGATTATAGAATCGGTCACGCAGTTTACCAGCATCGTTGGCGGTAGCTACGTTTGCGGCAAGCAGCTCGTCTGCGGTAAAGCCCTGTGCCGTTAGGTGATGCACCAGCGCCCCATGTCCGGGTGCGAATCCAAGCTGCCAGATTTTAGGAATGGAGCCACCAAGACCGCGTTTTGCTAGATAACTGCGTGCTTCGCCCGCTTGGACAGAGGCACCTCGCATAAGCTGTGTGTGATAAAAGTTACGAGTCTCTAAACACACCTGAAGCAAGCGAGTACGCTTCGTGCCTAACGAACTACCCTGCTGCTCTACTGGCGAGATGTCAATGTGAGCACGCTCAGCAAGCCAAGTAACCGCTTCGGGAAAGCTTACATTATCGATCTTCATAATAAAGCCAAAGACATCACCCCCCTCACCACAGCCAAAGCAATGCCATAGCTGCAATTCAGGGTCAATCTTAAGCGAGGGGGTTTTTTCGTTATGCAACGGGCAACAACACCAAAAATCGCGCCCTCGCTGCTTGAGCAGAACGCGCTCAGAAAAGATTGCAACAAGGTCGCTTGCCGTGCGCACCTTCGCTACATCTTCGTTGCTGATGAATCTGCTCGACATTCACTCTGCCTTCCCTACCCTACTCTTATGAGAAGCCTCAAAAGTATAGCGTAGAGATATCTCAAAGCTGTTTTAGTAAATCCTCCTGCAAGCATGCATAATAATTTGTAATCAATAGATTGAGACGTTTGATCTTAAATCAATGCTCTGTTAACCCAGCGTGGATATAGGCTCTGCAAAATCGGAATGAAGATGAC
>CAZXOF010000150.1:0-1758 GCA_964642255.1 uncultured Eggerthellaceae bacterium
TCTGCGCCCTGAGCTGCTAACAAAATATAACTATACGGCTGATTAAAGTGCGGCAGGAAGAACAAATCTAGCAGTATCAAGCCTTCAAGGGTAACACCATGAGCGATGGCAAGTTTGAAAAGCGACAAGACAGTCGACATATCGTAGGTAGATACCAGCTGCACACCTACAATACAGCGAGTCTCGCGCTCATAGACAATACGAATACTTACCGAATCGTTACCTCGCATAAAGCCCGGTCGCTGTAAATCTTCATAGTCGGTAGCACGTACATCTCTGTCCATAGTCTCAGCCATAGCAACAGATAAGCCAATTGCACACATGTTTGTAGTGCCAACCGAGATTGCAACACCACGTTCAAGACATGTAAGATAGGCATCGTCATCTTCGTCTGTAGGGGTAAACTCAGACGGAATAGCTATACCAAGCTGGTTGAGAGCATTGGCGGCTTTCTGGCACTGTTCAGCGTCAAACCAATTAACCAAAAGATCAGAAAGCTCATGTGCACTGTTTTGATCACAAGGGCGTGTGAAATGATATATATCAAAACACGAAACCAAATCAGGCAACATCACATCATGCAATGTTAGTCCACGCTCAATAGCAAGTGAGAAAGCATGAATAGCCATAGAAACGTCTTGTTCTGAAGCAATCTGCGCTCCTATGATGCGACCAGTATTGGCATCAGTTACAACACGCAGCTTAGCTATCGCATCTACACCACAACAAGTTGGAATCCTTAATTCAGGAAAATCGATCGGTTTAGCAGGAATGTGTAAGGACTGAGCACCAGCAAGTGTGACACCCGTAGACATAAGATTTGCACCAAAGACCGATATAGCATTACTACCTTGTGTACCATGAGCTTTTATGGGCTGTCCAGCAACAGCATAGGCTGCCACAACACCAGATCGAACGGCACTCGAAGCAAGACCAATATAGGTACGCTGTTGCAATGCGTTTGAATAAATAGTAGCGCAGTCACCAACAGCATAGACATCCGGGTCACTTGTCTGCTGATATTCATCCACACGGTATGCTGCATTCGCGCCCAATTCCAAGTGAGTCATACCGAGCATAGTGTTGGGAATAAAGCCCGTTGCACAAAACGCTGCATCTACCGCATATGAACCTTTATCAGTTACTACACGCTCTACCTGTACAGAACCTTCAAGGGCGCTTACGCGTTCTCCCAGGTGCATTTCAACACCAGCACGCAGCATGCGATCCGAGACAATTCGGGCAAAATCATCATCATAGTAGCTACTTAAAACAGAACTACCTGCTTGAATGAGGACTACTTGCTTACCGCGCTGATGAATAGCCTCCACCAGCTCGACACCAATATAGCCTCCGCCAATAACAGCAATCGTATTGACCTCATTATTGGAGACAATGGCATCTGCTTTGAGTGCTTCTTGAAAGAGCTTGAGGTAACCTATGTTGTTAAGATTTATGCCTTCTACATCGGGGAGACGCACCAGTGAGCCTGTTGCTAAGATGAGCTTATCATAGGGCACTGAAAAAAACTCGCCCATGGCAGTCATGCAGTGTACTGTCTTTTCCTCAAAATCAATTCTGGTGACAGAGGTTTCAAGGTGTATTTCGATACCACTTGAGTCTATATGCTCAGCATCGGTATAAAACAAGCCCTCGTATGAATCAATCTGGCGACCAAGCCAAAGAGCTGTACCGCAACCCAAATAGCTCAAGTTTGAATTACGGTCAATCATGACAATATGTTCATTGGGACACAGC
>CAZXOF010000151.1:0-1749 GCA_964642255.1 uncultured Eggerthellaceae bacterium
TAAGGGTATTGAACACATCGGCTATATAGGCGTATTTCTGCCATGTTTCCTTATAAACGTATGACCCAGCCATTCCACCCAAAGATGCGTAGTCAAGAAATGCGGCGTCCAGATCCTCGCGTTCGTAGTATTTGCAGAACTCCGAAAACGAGAACGGGAACACCTCTATCTTGAATGTTCGCCCTGTGAATAGGGTCGCAAGGTCGCTGGACAAAAGGAAAGCATTGGAACCCGTGATGTATATGTCGAACATCTCCGATGCATGAAGGCTGTTGATGGCTCGCTCGAATCCGTCGCACATTTGCACCTCGTCCACCATGACGAAGTTGTCGGCTCCGGCTTTGTGCTTATCCATAACGTAATCGTGAAGCGCATGATATTCCCTGAGGCCTTCAGCTTCTACGAGATTGAAGTTAATGTGGATGACATTGGCGTTTGGGATTTCTTTCTCTATGTAGGATCGAAGAGCCTCAAGAAGTTTTGACTTTCCGCTTCTGCGAATACCAGTGATAACCTTGATGTCGGGTGTATGTAAAACACTCGTCAAGGTATTGAGATAGTGGGTTCTTTCGATAAGCTTCATAGTCGCTCCGTTTCATCCTATTCCCAAATTTTAATAAATTTTGAGATTTTGGGAATAGAAATCTGGACTTTCGCGCAATTTTCAATTGCGTTAAGTCTGAAAGGTTGCAGTTGCGGTGAGTATAGAAAGCTTCGGGGTGCTGGTTGTTTCGATTGCCTGCCTTTCGTATTAACCGTTTTGTTTCCATCTAGACAATTCGCCCCCCCCGTTATGCTTAACTCGGCAAGTTCTAGTAAACGTTGCAACACCTACAAGAAAGGTGTGGGGTCGTATATAGGTAAGCTAAAAGGGGTGGCAACCATGTTTTGTACGAAATGCGGAAATAAGCTTTCTGGGACCGCTAAGTTTTGTAGTAGATGCGGCATGCAGATTCAAGCTCAGCAAGCACAGCAGGCTGTAGAAAATCAAACAGAAAATCAAGCAGAGAATCAAACAGAAAATCAAGCAGAGAATCAAAATGCAACCAAGACATATTCCAAACCAGAGGTACCTACTGTTCAAAATCAAGCACGGGCGGTCTCAAAACCATCCATCTCAGGAGTGCGCATTGCAGCAATCGTTGTAGCAATGCTTACGGTATGCACTTCTTTTATGACCTGGTATACACCTGCCTCCGGACTTTCTTCTATTGTCAATAGCGCTTCTAGTTTTCTGGGGATATTATCTAGCGGATCAGTTTCTATTCCAACTCTTGAAGAGAGCTATAACCTATGGATGACACCTGATTTGGTAAGTACTGCTTCTACCTTATTTGAATATGCAGGAAAAAGTAACAATTATTTCTCGTATTTGTATATCCCCTTTGTATTGTTTATCGTTGGGGTAGTGCTTGCTGTTGTTGGTATTGTAAAAACCTATAAGCGCAATGGCGGCAAAGCTGCATTGGTGTGGGCGAATGTAGTGTTCTTGCTAGCTTATCTTCTGGCTTTCAACGCCGGTGACGCCCTTGTTGCCGTTTATCGCTATATTTATTCTAATGATCTACTCTTGTACTGTACTGGCATCTCTATTGCTGGAATCGTTGTTAGTGCTGTTAGTAAAAATCCAGCTCGTACTCACAAGTAGCTTTCATAGCATCTATTGAGGGGGCTAGGTTTGGCTAGGCATGTCCAAAAAATGTCCACGCCCCCTCTGGTAGAACTTGCGAAGCAATATTATGAAATTCT
>CAZXOF010000152.1:0-1748 GCA_964642255.1 uncultured Eggerthellaceae bacterium
CATATATGTCATCAAGCAGACTTAACAGTACGTAGCCAATTTGAGAGCGTGGAACACGATAGACATCGCGTAGGGCAACGGCTACGCGTGCTATTATTTCAGGGTAAGTGTATGCTGTGCCGCTTGCGATAGCAGCTGATGCTTCTTTAAATCCTTTTTTATCGTCTTCTAGGAGATAGCGCAGAATGACGGTTTCATCAATAAGCAGTCGCATGTATTCTTCCTGTCTATCTGTTGAATGTTTCGTACTTGTCGCTTAGCGAACGGATCCATGCTTCGCGCTCTGATTCGCGCATTTCTCTATGCGCATACATATGAAGAGCGCCTTGGGCATGCATGCTGCCTTTGTGCTGGTCGTTGACTGGCTGGAAGGGAAACCCGTTTGCTTTGATGGACTGCTTAATAAAGATGCGCGTTGCCTCAGAGAGTGTTGTGCCGATGTTTTCGTATATAGCCTCGACAGCTGCTTTGTCTTCAGAATCAATGCGCACATGTAAAACAGCGTCTTTACCCATGTGGTCTTCCTTTCACGTATAACCTCATGGTACCGGAAAACCATGCCGAAATAATTGATAGGCGGCAGACGGCTAAGGCAAGGAAGCGGGAGCATTGTGTAGTTTGGCACAGGTTAATGGTTACGGAAGTACACTGGGTTGCATGTAATCAAATTACCCCACATAGAAAATGTCAGACTGAACAGCGGATATAAGATCGAACAGGGGTGCCAAGCTGAATACGTGTGGTCGTATGACAAGGAGCTACAAGGACGGATTAGCTGGTTTTTGCGGTTACGGAATAATTTTTGGGCGAACCGAGAAATAATGGTGCTGCAAGTCGTGTGTAGATAGTCAGCCATGCCAATGAAACACAGAATCCCGCTACGACATCTGAGGCGTAGTGAACGCCGAGGTATATACGGCTTATGCCAACCATAATGATAATGAAAGAAAATGCGAGGCAGCAGGCAATGCGTTTGGCCCGATCTGGTTCATAGCGCCATACCATCCATACCAGAAGGCCAAAAAATGCCATTGCCGCCATAGAATGGCCAGAGGGAAAGCTAAAGCCGGTTTCGGCTGCGAGCGAAAAACCCTCGGGGCGGGGTCGCTGGATAATGAGCTTTAGCACTTGATTGAGAATAACAACAAGTATCAGATTGAGCGCACAACACCGTCCAGGTCGTCGACCGGGCGCGAATGCCGCTATCATGAGCAGGAAGGCGATGAGAGAAACAGGCGTTGCTAGGGTGGAAAACGCCTCCATGATAGGTGTGAGCCAGTCGGCACGGAGTCCCGCTACGATAAGGGCATAGGCTGCCTCGTCAATTCGAACAAGATCCTGTTCCCATACATCTTCGAGCAGTGCAATAAACACAATGGCGCAAACAGCCACGATAACAACGTGCCGATTAGCGTGCAGAAGCCGTGCTGCACGTTGCAGCACGGTGGCACGGTCTTGTGTAGGGTCATTCGTCTTCCCGATATTCATATATCCTCAGCTTTGCAGCAGACTTGGGACATTGATGACATATTTGCCTCTGGATTTTTTCACATGAAGGGGTGAGCTTTCGGAAAAAGCGTCCAGCGTACACGTGATGAGCGTTATTTTGAGCTTACATACTCCGACTCAATCTCTTTCATACGTTCGTAAAGATATTCATTTGCGGGAACCAGAATATTGTGGCGTTTTGCCAGACGCATCACTACACCGGCAAACTCGTCCACCTCGGAAGGGTTGCGATTGATACG
>CAZXOF010000153.1:0-1594 GCA_964642255.1 uncultured Eggerthellaceae bacterium
TTGATGAGATACACATACCCCACCCTAAAGGAGTTTCGCCAACCTCACTCTTAAAGAGAGAGTAAGGTTATAGGAAAATGGAGCCTATAGCCCTCAAGTTCTATATTAGGAAGAAAACGTTTATTCAGCTATTTTTAGGGGATTGATAGAGTATGCAGGCGTATGTCTCTTATGCCAGTACTGAACCTTATTTACGCTAAGATGCTATGTAATTGTTTTGTGCAAGCATCATGTTGAAAAGAGGTATATCTCATGGCTGCGATCTATAAGATTTGTCTGTTGCCCGGTGATGGTATAGGGCCAGAAATCATTGCAGAAGGCCGTAAAGTACTTAATGCTATTGGCGAAAAATACAAAGTTTCGTTTTCCTATCAAGAAGCGCTTATTGGTGGAGCAGCTATTGATGCAATGGGTACGGCGCTGCCCGATGAGACGCTATCCGTTGCAAAAGATTCCGATGCAGTTCTTCTTGCTTCGGTTGGTGGTCCAAAGTGGGATACAACTGACCCGAACAAGCCACGTCCTGAACAAGGTCTGTTGGGCATTCGTAAGGAATTAGGGCTGTATTGCAATTTGCGTCCTGTGCAGATTTTTCAGGCACTTGCCGAAGCCTCAACGCTTAAACCACATGTTATTGATGGTGTTGATCTGATGATTGTGCGTGAGCTAACCGGTGGCGTGTATTTTGGGCATCGTGAGCGCTTCTACGATGAGCCTGGTTCAGGCGTTGATGGAGCAGCTGGTCAACGTGCCTATGACACTCTTGAATATCGCGAGTATGAGATCGAGCGCATCGTGCGTCGAGCTTTTGAAGTTGCGCGCAAGCGTCGTTGTAAAGTGACCAGTGTTGATAAAGCAAATGTGATCGAGACAAGCCGCTTATGGCGCGAGATTGTGCACCGAGTTCATGAAGCTGATTATGCGGATGTTGTACTTGAAGATTTGCTTGTTGATAACGCAGCGATGCAGCTTATTAACCGGCCAGCTGATTTCGATGTAGTAGTAACGGAAAATATGTTCGGTGACATTCTGTCCGATGAAGCTGCGCAGATTACCGGATCGCTTGGTATGCTTGCAAGCGCGTCACTTGGAGATGGTGTAGCGCTCTATGAACCAAGCCATGGAAGCGCTCCTGATATTGCAGGCCGTGATATTGCTAATCCCCTTGCGCAGATTCTTTCGGTTGAGATGATGCTGCGTTATAGCTTTGGCATGAATGAGGCCGCTAATAATGTGCGATATGCTGTGACAAATGCTCTTGATGATGGCTGGCGTACACAAGATATCGCCGATACAACAACACCTGTCGATCACATTGTTGGAACTGCCACAATGGGCGATTTAGTATGTGAGCGCCTCTAGTGATGAGATGCCCCATGCATGCCTTGGAATTGCTTCTTTGTTGAGGGTTTGCGGCGCCATAGTAAAGGACAGATATCTTAAGAAATATATATCTCATTAAGGAAGGCGAAAGGTATGGGAAGATCGTTTAGCGGCGGCGGAGGGGGCGGCTTTGGAGGAGGTGGAGGTTCCTTCGGTGGCGGTCGAGGCGGTAGCTTTTCAGGTGGTGGACGCGGCGGAGGTGGTCGCTCCT